>JAFJUR010000032.1 GCA_017859995.1 Holophagaceae bacterium
TCCATGATGGTGAGGTCGGCGCTGAAGTTGACGTCGAAGATGGCGTCGAAGCCCATGCGGCGCAGGGCCGTGACCATCTTCCCGGTGACCGGCGTGCCCATGGGCAGGCCGAAGGCTTCGCCGAGGGCCGCCCGGATGGCCGGAGCGGTGGTGACGACCACGTGCTTCTCCGTCCGCGGGTACCCGAGGGCCTTCCACACCCGCTCGGTGTGATCCTGCTCCAGGAAGGCGGCGGTGGGGCAGACGCTCACGCACTGGCCGCACTGGATGCAGGCGCTTTCATCCATGGGGGCCAGGTTGGCCGGGCCCACCACGGTGGTGAAGCCCCGGCCGTGCTGGCTGAGGTTGAACACGCCCTGCACCTCGCCGCAGACGCGGATGCAGCGGCCGCAGAGGATGCACTTCTCGGCGTTGCGCACCACGGAGGCGCCGGCGTCGTCGATGGGGAACTGCTTGCGTTTGCCCTCGAAGTGCCGCTCGCGGACGCCCATGCGATAGGCCAGGTTCTGCAGCTCGCAGACGCCGTCGCGGTCGCAGGTCTGGCAATCCTTGGGATGGTTGTCCAGCAGCAGCTCCACAATGTCGCGGCGGGCCTCCCGGATGACGGGGCTGTTGGTCTGCACCTCCATGCCCTCCCAGGCCGTGGTGGCGCAAGACGCCAGGCAGTGGTCGAAGCCCTCCACCTGGACGACGCAGACCCGGCAGTTGCCCTCGAGGCTGAGCTCGGGGTGGTAGCAGAGGCGCGGAATGTGGATGCCGAGGGTCTCGGCGGCGTCCATGACCGTGGTTCCCGCGGGCACCAGGATGGGTTCGCCGTCGATCGTGAGGTTGATCATCTGGGACATGGGTGGCTCCAAGGCTGCGAGGCGCTGCGTAGGAGGCTGCGCGGGGGGCTCCCCGGACAGCCTCAAACCCGGTCGATGGCGGCGAACTTGCACACGTCGAAACAGTTGCCGCACTTGATGCAGGCGGCCTGGTCGATGACGTGGGCCTCCTTGCGGGCGCCGGTGATGCATTCCACCGGGCAGTTCCGGTCGCAGATGGTGCAGCCGATGCATTTCTCGGGGTTGATCTCGTAGCGGATCAGGGCCACGCACTTCTTCGCGGGACAGTGCTTGTCCTGGATATGGGCGAGGAACTCCTCCCGGAAGTGCTTGAGGCTGGAGAGCACGGGGTTCGGGGCGGCGCGGCCCAGGCCGCAGAGGCTGGTGCGCTGGCAGAGGCGGGACAGCCGCTCGAGCTTGTCGAGGTCGGCCAGCTCGCCCTTGCCCTGGGTGATGCGCTCGAGGATCTCGAGGATGCGGGTGGTGCCCTCGCGGCAGGGGGTGCACTTGCCGCAGCTCTCCTCCTGGCTGAAGGCCATGTAGAACTTGGCGATGTCCACCATGCAGTCGTCTTCGCTGAGGACGATCATGCCGCCCGAGCCCATGATCGAGCCGGCCTTCTGCAGCGGCTCGAAGTCCACGGCCATCCCCTGCATGGCGGCCGGGATGAAGCCGCCCGCGGGTCCGCCGGTCTGGATGGCCTTGAGCTGCTTGCCGCCGGAGACGCCCCCGCCGATCTCATTCACCACCCGGGAAAGGGACGTGCCCAGGGGCACCTCCACCAGGCCGGTATGGCGCACCTTGCCCGCCAGGGCGAAGACCTTGGTGCCGCCGCTCTTCTCGGTGCCGATGCGGGCGTACCACTCGCCGCTGTACCGCAGGATGGCGGAGAGGTTGGCGAAGGTCTCCACGTTGTTGATCACCGTGGGGTGGCCCCAGAGGCCCCGTTCGGTGGGGTAGGGCGGGCGGACCTTCGGCTGGCCGCGCTCGCCCTCGATGGAGCGGATGAGGGCGGTTTCCTCGCCGCAGACGAAGGCGCCCGCGCCGAGGCGGATCTCCAGGTCGAAGTCGAAGCCCGAGCCCATGATGTCCTTGCCGAGCAGGCCGTTCGCCCGGCAGATGTCCATGGCCTGCTGGATGCGCTTGATGGCCAGCGGGTACTCGGCGCGGATGTAGAAGAAGCCCTTCTGCGCCCCGATGGCGAAGCCGCCGATGATCATGCCCTCGACGATGTTGAACGGGTCGCTCTCGAGCATGGAGCGATCCATGAAGGCGCCGGGGTCGCCCTCGTCGCCGTTGCAGATGATGAAGCGGGTGGTGTCCTCCTGCTTGCGCGCGAGGGTCCATTTGGTGCTGGTGAGGAAGCCGCCGCCGCCGCGGCCCCGGAGCCGGGCCTTGGCCAGCTCGTTGATCACCCACTCGGGATCGCGGCGCTCCAGCACCGTGGCCAGGGCCTTGAAGCCGTCCAGGGTCACGTACTCGTCCAGGCTCTCGGGATCCACCACCCCGGCGTTCCGCAGGGCGATGCGGCTCTGGCGGTTGAAGAAGGCCACGTCGCCATATCGGTCGAGGAATTCCATCGCGATGGGTTCCTCCTCGGCCTTCAGGCGATCCACCACCCGCCCCGCCAGGGCATGCTCCTCGAGGAGGGCTGTCAGGTCCTCCTCGCAGGTGAGGCGGTAGAGCACCTTCTCGGGTCGCGCCAGCACGTAGGTGGCTGGCGCCCCGCCGGCGAGGCTGCAGGCCCCGAAGCAGCTGGCGGCCGCCACCTGCACGCGCTGGGGCTCGACGCCGCGTTCCGCGAGCAGGGCCACGAAACGCTCCCGGAGGCTCGGCCCCGGCCGCTCGCAGCGGCTGCCCTCGCAGAAGAGGAATTCCCGTTCGGGCAGCACCTCGGCGCTGTGGTCGAGGAGGTGCTTCATCACGGGCGCGCCGCCCTGGATGTGCTCGGTGAAGATGCGGTGGACCAGGTCCCGGTTCACGCGGTCGTATTTCACAGGCAGCTGGCCGGCCACCTTGACGCCGACGATGGGTTCCCGCGAGCAGCGGCCGGTGCACCCCGTGCGATGGATGACGATGTCTTTCCGCCCCGAGGCGCGGATGTGCCGAGCGAACTCGTCGGCCACGGCCTGGGAGCCCGCGGCGTGCTCGCAGGTGGCCGATCCCACCTGGATCAGGATCTTGTGGCTCAGGTCCCTGTCGGCGAGGGTCCTGCCGACGCGGTCCGACAGGGCCTGGTAGTAGTCGCGCACGGGGAGAGACATGGGATCTCCTGCCAACCGGTGTGGCCCGGGTGGATTCAAAGACGTGCTGAGGACGATCCCGGAGAGGTGAGCCACCGGGTGTCCGGCACCAGCTGCACAGGGAGTTTGCTCATTGATGATCTATAGGTCAGTGATGGAAATCACAGGACGTCAAATCTTTACAGTGTGTTTGATTCCGGCCACCTGGGCCCGTTCCCACCGTTCTTCCCAGGGCCTGGATGCGGCCCGCGAGGCAACCTTGGCAGGCGACGGCCGTTTCGTTCAGGCAGGCCTTCCCGGGATAGATTTCGTAGTGGATGCGGTACCGCAGGGGCGTCACGTTGGGCATGACGACATTCGCGCCGCGCATGAGCCCGAGCTCGCGGCCCCGCTCCCGGTCCAGCGTGGCCAGGGCGGTGGTGCTGGGGATGTTCGCGTCGGGGCAGGCGAGGCGCGTGAGGGCCACGGCCTTCAGGGTGGTGAGTTCGTCGTTGGGCACCTGGTCTTCCGGTTCGGCAAGGAAGGCGTCCGCATGGCTGTCGCCCAGGGGGGTGCGCGGGCTGGGCAGGAAGGGGCCGATCCCGATCATGTCGAGGTCGAGTTCGCGGAAGCGCAGGATGTCATCGGCCAGCGCGTCCCAGGTCTGGCCGGGGATGCCCACCATCACGCCGGAGCCGATCTCATAGCCCATGCGGCGCATGCGCCGGAGCTGCGCGAAGCGGTCGCTGAGCACCCCCGAGCGATTCGGGTGGATGCGCCGGTAGAGGATCGGGTCGCTGGTCTCGAAGCGCAGCAGGTAGCGGTCCGCCCCCGCCTTCCGCCAGGCCAGGAGGTCCTCGTCGTCGCGCTCGCCCAGCGAAAGGGTCACCGCCAGAGGCGTGTCGCGCTTGAGGGCGCGCACGATGTCCGCCACGCCATCCCGCGTGAGCCCCGGATCCTCGCCGCCCTGCAGCACCACGCTGCCGTAGCCCAGCGCCACGGCTTCCTGGGCGCAGGCGAGGATCTCGTCGGCCGTCATGCGGTAGCGCTCCAGGCCCTCTGATGGCGCCCGCAGGCCGCAGTAGAGGCAGTGGCGGATGCAGTGGCTGGAAACCTCGATGAGGCCGCGGAGATGGACCGCATCGCCCACATGAGCCTGCCGGACGCGGTCCGCCTCGGCCCAGAGGTCCTCAAGGACCGCGGGGTCCCGTTCGGTCAGCCAGGCCCGCACGCAGGCGTGGTCGAGGCAGAAGCTGGGACGGGTCTCAGGTTTGACCGGCATGGAGGGGCTCCATCGGCGTGGGGCGCGACGCCGCGACCTCGGGGAAGGGCCTCAGGGCGCGGGGCAGGATGCCCAGGGTGTGGGCGATGGCCAACCCGTAGTTGGTGATGGGCACCCCCGCGGCCTCGCTGCGGTGGATGCGGGACAGCATCTCCCGCCGGTTGCCCATGCAGTTCCCGCAGTGGACCACCAGCTGGAAGGGGGTGAGGTCCGTCGGGAAGTCCCGGCCCTGCACAGTCTCGAACCGCAGCGGCGCGCCCACCTTCGTCTCCAGCCAGCGGGGCAGCTTCACCCGGCCGATGTCCTCCTCGGTGGGGTGGTGGGTGCAGCCCTCTGCCACCAGCACGCGGTCCCCGCCGTGCAGCGTGTCGATCGCCAGGGCGCCCCGGACCTGGGCCGCCAGATCGCCCTGGAGGCGGCTCATGAGGATGCTGAAGGACGTCATGGGCACCGCGTCGGGCACGTCCGCCGCCACAGATTGGAAGGCCTGGGAATCGGTCACCACCAGGGCGGGCGGACGGCGCAGCGAGGCCAGGGCCCGGGGCAGTTCCCGGGCCTGTACCACCAGGGCGAGGCCGGAGCCGTCCAGCACATCCCGGATGGCCATGACCTGGGGGAGGATCAGCCGGCCCTTCGGGGCGGAGGCGTCGATGGGCATCACCAGCACCGCCACCTCGCCCGGAGGCACCAGGTCCGCCAGCAGCCGCCGCGCATCGAGGTGATCTGGAGGCGCGGCCCGCAGGAGGGCCTCGCGCAAGGCGTCGAGCCCCTCGCCGCGGAGGGCGGAGACGGGCACGGCGGCGGTGCCGGCCAGGTCGGGCGAAGGGATGTCGGAATCGGCGGCCAGGTCGGCCTTGTTCAGGGCCACCACCGTGGGGATGTTTCGCGCCTTGAGCTCGGCGAGGAGGGCCGCTTCGAAGGGGCCCCAGGTGCCCCGTTCGGCCACGAGGATGCCGAGGTCCACGCGGTCGAGCACGGCCCGGGAACGGCCGGTGCGGGCCAGGCCCAGGGCGCCGTCGTCATCCAGGCCCGCGGTGTCCACGAAGAGCACGGGCCCCAGGGGCAGCAGCTCCATGGGCTTCTCCACGGGATCGGTGGTGGTGCCCGCCTGGGGCGAGACGATGGAGACCTGCTGGCGGGTCAGCGCGTTCAGGAGGGAGGACTTCCCCACGTTGCGCCGGCCGAAGAGCCCGATGTGCAGGCGGAGGCCGCGGGGTGCGGGCTGCATCTCAGCAGAACACATCGCGCTCCCCCTGTTTCACGCGGGCCACCATGGCCTCGGCGCGGGCCTTGGCGCGGCCATCCATGTGGGCCAGGGTGTCGGCCAGCAGGGCCTCCGCGGCCTGGCGGGTCTCCGGACTGGCGTAGTCGTCCACGTATTCCTGGAGGGTGGACAGGGCGTTGGGATGGCAGTGCGCCTTGATCTCGCCGGGCTTGGCCAGGTCCATGAAATCGGGGCCGGTGCGGCCCATGCGGTAGCAGGCGGTGCAGAAGCTGGGGATGAAGCCCGTCTCGGCCAGGTCGCGCACCACCTCGTCGAGGCTGCGGTGGTCGCCCAGGGAGAACTGGGCGCCGGCCTCCAGGGAATCATCCTCGTAGCCGCCGGGATTGGTGCGGCTGCCCGCGCTGATCTGGCTGATCCCGAGCTGCAGGGCCCGGCTCCGGATCTCGGGCCGCTCCCGGGTGCTGAGGATGAGGCCTGTGTAGGGCACCGCCAGGCGCAGGATGGCGACGAGCTTCAGGAATTCCCCATCGGTCACCGCGTGGGGCGGCGCCTCGCTGGTGGCGGAGCCCTCGGCCGGCTCGATGCGCGGCACGCTGATGGTGTGGGGGCCGCAGCCGAAGCGGTCTTCGAGGTGCCGGGCGTGGTGCATGAGGGCGAGCAGCTCGAAGCGCCAGTCGTACAGGCCGAAGAGTGCCCCGATGCCCACGTCGCCGATGCCCGCGAGCATGGCCCGGTCCATGCAGCCGAGGCGCCAGTCGAAATCCGCCTTGAGGCCGCGGACGTGCATCCGCTGGTAGGTCTCCCGGTGGTAGGTCTCCTGGAACAGCTGGTACGTGCCGATCTGCGCCTCGAGCAGGCGGCGGAAGTCGTCCACCGTGAGCGGCGCGATGTTCACGTTCACGCGCCGGATGTTGTCGTTGCCGCGGCGCGTGCTGTAGACGGTGCGGATGGCCGACAGGATGTAGTCGAGGCCCTCCTTGGGGTAGGCTTCGCCGGCCACCAGCACCAGGCGCTTGTGGCCCTGGGCCAGCAGGTGCCCGACCTCGGCTGCGATCTCGGCCTGTTCCAGCGCGCGGCGGGGAAGGTCCCGGTTCGAGGCCCGGAAGGCGCAGTAGAGGCACTCGTTCGCGCACAGGTTCGACACATAGAGCGGCGCGAACATCACGATGCGATTGCCGTAGATCTGATCCTTCACCCACTGGGCGCTTTCGAAGAGCTCCCCCAGCAGATCGGGATCCTGGAGGGCCATGAGCGGCGGCAGGTCCTGGTCGTCCAGGCCATTCATGACGCGGGCCTTGGCCAGGATCTCCCGGATGCGGACAGGATCTTCGGCGATCGGAGGTTCCAGGGCCGCGAGCAGGGATGCCTCATCCAGGGGGAAGGCTTCAGAGGGGCCGCGCATGGAAAGAACCTCCGCGACGGGTAGATGGACGCCGCAGGCAAAACATAACCCTTGGGTCAACTACACACCACCCCCGGGGGTCGGACCTTGGTCACAACCGGCTGCGCGAAGGCCGCGGAACGAGGTTGTACCAGCCGATGGTGGCGAGGATGAGCAGTCCGCCCGCGAGCGCCCAGGGCGAGGGCCGCTCGCCGATGCCCAGGAACACCCACACGGGGTTGAGCACCGCTTCCAGGGTGCCGGTCACCACGGCAGCGGTGGCCGACAGGTGGCGCATGCCCGCGTTGAACAGGAGGTAGGCGATGCCGATCTGGAAGACGCCCAGGTAGACCAGGATGCCCGCCTGGGGCAGGGTGGGGTGGAAGCCCCGGAGGGCCAGCGGGGCGCAGAGGATGGCCACCAGGAGGTTGCCAAGAATGATGGCGCCGATGGGATCGGCCCCGGGGTGGCGGTGCCGCTGCAGTTTGAGCGTCAGCGAGAACAGGGCGAGGCAGAGGCCGGACACCATGCCGAGGCCATTGCCGAGAAGGGTGCCCGCGCCGAGGCGGCCCACGAAGAAGAGGCCCATGGCCCCCAGGCAGAGCCCCACGGCCAGGAGGTCCCGGCGCTGGAGGGCCCGACCGGTCACCCAGGGCTCGAGGAACACCAGGTAGATGGGCGCGGAGAACTGGAGGAAGATCGCGTTCGCCGCCGTCGTCAGCTTGGTGGCCGCCACGAAGAAGACCAGCACGCCGGCGTAGCTGGCGGCGCAGGCCAGAGAGAGTCGGTCCGGTCGGGGAAAGGGGCGTCCCCCGCGGAAGGCCACCACCGCCGCGATGGTGAGGGCCGCCACCAGGCTGCGGGCGCAGGCGATCTGGAGGGCCCCGAGGGGCAGCACCTTGATGAAGAGGCCGCTGGAGCTCCAGAGCAGGGCGGCGAGGGCCACCAGGGCCGCGCCCCGGGTCGTGTCGACAGGTCGGGTCATGCAGCCATTGGAGCATGTCGGCATGGCGACCAGGTCGTCCGCTGTTGATTCGTCTGGCCCAGCGTTTCAAGGTCAAAGATTCACCACGGAGACACGGAGGACGCTGAGAGGCTCGGTTGGACAAGCTTCGCAAGGCCAGCCGGCGCGGGCGGATGGCCTCGCGATCGCGCGGATCCCGCCCGCGCCCCGCGAAGCAGGATGCGAGGTGGCACGGAGGAACACGGCCTTTCCGTGCCACCTCCGTGGGCTCCGTGTCTCGGTGGTGAATCTTTATCGAAGAAGCACGACCCGGATTCAGCTGGTGAACAGGCCCAGGGCGCGGCGCCAGCCGGTGAAGCGCACGGGGCGCTCCAGGGCGACGAGGGCCCAGCACTCGTCGCCGGGGTCGGCCTTCGGGCCGTGCTGGTGGCCGGGGCGGTGGGACATCCAGTCGCCGGGCCGCAGGTGAGCAGGGCCGTCCTGGAGACTGCCCCGCAGCAGCAGGGCACACTCGAGCCCGTCGTGGCCGTGCACGGGCACGCTGCGGCCGCCGGGCAGGCAGGCCAGGTTCAGGCTGGCGCCGGTGCGGGCGTCCCGGTGGACGACGGCCACGCGGCCCCCGCCCAGGCCCCGGCGGGCCCAGCGCCACTGGGACTCGGGGGGGAGGTGCGGACGGAGCGTGTCGAGGGGGTGGCCGCCGGGGCGGATGGCCAGGCCCTCGCCGCGGACCTCGCGGCAGGCCTGGCAGTGGCCGAGATGGAGGCGCAGCAGCAGGGACAGGAACGGATCACCGCCGGGTTCGAGGGCGCGCCAGGCCTCGGATTCGGGATGATGCTGGGGCCCCGTGGGCACGCGGCCTTCACGGAGGGCGGCCAGGACGGCGCCCAGGGCCTGCTCGGCGGATGGGGGTGGGGCCGCGTCATCGGGGGGGGCCTGGAAGCGCCGCAGCAGGATCGGCACCTGCTCGAAGGCCCGGAGCAGGGCCTGGCAGGGTGGGCAGAGGGTGAGATGCAGTTTCACGCCCAGCCAGTCGAGGGGGCCGAGGGCGCCTTCCTCGTACTCGGTGAGCAGGGCGGTGACGCGCTCGCAGCTGGGGATCAGGATGGTCATCGACCCTCCGTGGCGCGGGGCGCGAACTCGGGCAGCAGGGCGCGGAGGGCGAGCCGGGCCCGGTGCACGCGCTGGCGGACCAGTTCGCGGGTGATCCCCAGGTGTTCGGCGATCTCATCGGTGTTCCAGCCCTCGAGGTCGCGCAGGACGAAGACGGCGCGCTGGTCGTCGGAGAGCCGGTCCAGGCCCGCCCGGACCCTGGCCTTCAGCTCGTCCTGCTCCACCTTCATCAGTGCCTCCGCATCCTCGCTCCAGTCGAGCCGGGTGTCCTGCTTCATCAGATGCCCGTCGTCGCCGAAACGTGGCATCAGATCTTCGATGCCGTCCTCCCGGCGGCGCACCCGCTTGCGCCGGGCCATGAGGGCCTGGTTCACGCAGATCCGGTAGGCCCAGGTGCTGAACTTGCTTGCGCCCTGGAAGCCGGGAAGCTCGCGGTGCAGGGTGAGCAGGGCGTCCTGGAGCGCATCCTGGCTTTCGGCCTCGTTGCCCAGGATCCGCTCGATGACGCGGAACAGCATGCCGAGGTGGGGACGGACCAGGGCCTCGAAGGCCGCCGAATCACCGCCGATCGAGGCCTGGATCAGCGCCCCCTCGCCCGGCGGAAGCTTGGCGGGATCAGGCATCCGCGGGCTCCGTCGCAGGCTCCTCGGCAGGCGGCGCCAGGCGGGGCAGCCGCACCGTGAAGGTGGCGCCCAGGCCCGCGCCGCGGCTGGCGGCCCGCACCTCGCCGCCGTGGCGGGTCACGATCTCCTTCACGAGGAAAAGGCCCAGGCCTGTGCCGGCCACCTGGCGGGTCATCTCGTCGCCCACGCGGAAGAAGCGGTGGAAGACCCTCGGCAGGTCTTTCGGGGAAAGGCCGTGGCCCAGGTCGGACACCACGATCAGCACGTCGTCGCCGTCGCCGTCGAGGGTGACGGTGGTCGCCCGGGGCTCGGAGGCGTACTTGAAGGCGTTCGACAGCAGGTTCTCGACCACGGTGCCGAGGGCCTTGGGATCGGCATTCACCCACAGGGGCTTCGAATCGAATTCCAGCTTGAGGCCCAGGGCGCCCTGGCCCAGCCGCAGGTCCATGGCCTCGCAGACGCCGCGCAGCCAGGGCTGCAGCTCGAGGGGCGCCTGATGCAGCACCAGGCTGCCGGACTCGGCCCGGGCCACGTCAAGGAGGTTGCCCACCAGCTCGTTGAGGCGGTCGAGATCCCGCTCCATGAGGCCGTGGATGCGCGCGCGCTGCTCCTCGGGCAGGGTGCGGGTGAAGAGGGTCTCCGTCCATACCCGCAGCGAGGCGATGGGGGTCTTCAGCTCGTGGGTGACGGCGGAGGTGAAGTTCCGCTGGCGCAGCTTCAGGTCCAGCTCCTCCGCCAGCTTCCGGTAGAGCAGGACGAAGCCTGAGAGCACTGCGATCACCATGAAGGCGCCCTCCGTGGCCGCGCGCAGCACGGCGTGCCAGCGCTGATCCTGGAGCTCGATCATGGGTTCGGGGCGGAGGCTCAGGAAGGCCGCGCCGTCCAGCAGGGCCGGGTCGTCGGGGCTGAGGGGGCGGGACAGGACGGCCACGTGCGGGAAGCGCTGCTGGATGGCGGCGCGGCGCTGCTCGAAGCTGGGCAGGGCGGCGAACCGGCCCTCCACCGAGCCCACCCGCGAGGAGGGATCCGGATTGGCGTGGATGGCGTTGAGCACGCTGAGGCTGTCCATCTGCCAGGCCTCGGCCCGGCTGGCGTTGAGGGCCTCGGCCCGGGCGTGGAGCAGGCGGCCGGATTCCCGGATCTGCACATTGATCCACCATCCCACCTGGACGCAGAGCACCAGGGACACGGAGAGGAACGTGACCCGCTGAAGGGAGAAGGTGGGGGCGCGGTTCGCCATGCCCCTATCTTGGGGCAATCCGGGGCCCGGCGGGGGCGGGTCCGGCAGCCCCTTGGCAGTGGCGCCGGCCCGGGCCATTCTGGAGGCCCATGGCCAACTCCGATCAGTCCTCAGGGCCCAAACCGATTCCACCCCCCGCCAAGGCCAGTTCGGGCCCGAAGCAGGTGCCGCCGGCGCAGCCCCAGCGGCCGCAGGGGGCGGAAATGCTGGCGGAGTTGATGCAGGCCCAGCGGCAGCTCACCCAGGCCATGCACGAAACCCGAGATTTGCGGGCCAAGCTGAGCCGCCGCTCGCACCAGATGCAGGTGCTGCAGCACGTCTCAGAGATCCTCGCCGCCACCTCCAAGGGCGGGCAGGTCGTCAGCGTGGTGCTCGATGTGCTGGCCCAGGAATTCCACTGCCAGCGCGCCGTGGTGTGGACCCTGGAGGACGGCGGCTCCGGCTACGTGCCCAAGGAGGGGACGGGCCTGACCCGCGCCGAGTGGTCCGGCCTCCGCCTGCCGGCCCCGAACCCCTTTCCGGACACGCCGATGGTGCTGTTCCAGAGCCAGTGGCTGGAATCCGCCGGCAGCACCGAACCCCTGGCGCTCCTGCGGGGTGGCGACGGCGCACAGCTCTACTTCATCCCCTTCGAACACCAGCTGCTGCTCCTCGGCTTCGCCATCCTCGCCATGCCCGGCGACCGGAAGTGGGAGGACGAGGATCTCGACTCCATCACCATCCTCCAGCGCCAGGCCGCGATCTCCCTCTACAACGCCTGGCTGTTCCGGGACCTCTCCGCCCAGCGCGATGCCCTCCAGCGCCAGACCCTCGAGCTCGAGCGCGTGAACGACGCCCTGCGCGAGGCCGACCAGCTGAAGAGCGAGTTCCTCGCGCTGACCAGCCATGAGCTGCGCACCCCCCTCACCGGCATCCTCGGCTTCACCCGTCTCGTCATGGACGGGCTCTACGACGATGCCGAGGAGATGCGGTCCATGCTCCAGGACAGCTACTCATCGGGCCAGCACCTGCTGGGCCTGCTCAATGACATCCTCGACTTGGCCAAGATCGAATCGGGCAAGTACGAGGTCCATCCCGAGCCCTTCAGCCTGGCGGTGCTGCTCGACGAGGTGAAACCCATCGCCGAGGCCTATCCGCGCAAGGCTGATGTCGAGCTGTTCTGGCCCGACATGACCGACATCCCCGATGTGGTGGTGGATCCGAGCCGCCTGAAGCAGGTGCTGCTCAATGTGCTGTCCAACGCCCTGAAGTTCACCAAGGAGGGCAGCGTCGCGGTGCAGGTCGAGCGCCAGCCAGGCATGATCGCCCTGAGCGTGGTGGACACGGGCATCGGCGTGAGCGTGGAAGCCCAGGCCCGGCTCTTCCAGAAGTTCGCCCAGGCCGAGGGCGGCCACAGCCGCGAATTCGGCGGCACGGGGCTTGGCCTCGTCATCTGCAAGCACCTCATGGAGATGATGGGCGGCAGCATCAGCCTCACCAGCGAGGGCCTGGGGAAGGGCAGCACCCTCCGCCTGACGATGGCCATCGCCTGAAGTCCGCTTCCTCCCGGTCTGCGAAAGGGCGCAGCCATAGGCCTGCACCGGCTTCTATCCGGCGCGGGGGCCGTGGGAGAATGTCCGCTCGTCTGCCGGAGACCTCATGACCTACATCCGTCGCCCCGACTTCCTTCCCTTCACCCGGCCCATGGTCGGTGAGGAGGAGATCGCGGAGATCATCGATTCGATCCACAGCGGCTGGATCACCACCGGGCCCAAGTCGGCCAGGTTCGAGGAATGCCTCCAGGCCTACAACGGCGTGCCCCACTGCCTGGCCATGAACAGCGCGACCACAGCCCAGGAGATCACGATGCAGGTGCTGGGCCTCCAGCCCGGCGACGAGGTGATCACGACGTCCCTCACCTGGGTGAGCACGCTGAGCACCGTGGTGCTGCAGGGCGGCGTGCCGGTGTTGGTGGACATCGACCCCGTCACCCTGAACATCGACCCCGCGAAGCTTGAGGCGGCCATCACGCCCCGCACCAAGGGCATCATCCCCGTGCACCTCACGGGCCTGCCCTGTCCCATGGACGCGATCTGGGCCATCGCGGAAAAGCACGGCCTGTGGGTCATCGAGGACGCGGCCCAGGCCATGGGCGCGCGCTACAAGGGCACCAGGATCGGCGGCGACCCCCGCTCGATCATGAGCGTCTACAGCTTCCACCCGAACAAGAACATGACCACCGGCGAAGGGGGCGCCATCGCCTTCTTCAACGACGACTTCGAGAGCCGCATCAAGCGCCTGCGCTTCCATGGCATCGACCGCGACGCGTGGAAGCGGTTCGCCAAGGAGGGCAGCCCGCACACGGAGGTCTACGAACCGGCCCGCAAGGCCAACTTCATGGACCTGCAGGCGGCCATGGGCATCCACCAGATCGCGAAGCTGGACGGCTTCAATGCCCGGCGCAGCGTGCTCTTCCACCGCTACCTGGAATTGATGAAGGACCTCGACGAGGTCGTGCTGCCCACGCCCGGCGACGCCGACCACGGCCACTGCTTCCACCTCTTCGTGCTGCGCGTCCACCCTGAAAAGGTCGGCCTCGACCGCGACGCCTTCGTGGCCGCGCTGAAAGACGAGAACATCGGCACGGGCATCCACTACCGCCCTGCCCACGTCCACCCCTGGTACCGGGATTTCTACGCCGCGCACCCCTCCCACCTGCCCAAGGACGGCCTGCCCCATTCCGAGTGGAGCGGCGAGCGCCTCCTGAGCCTGCCCCTCTGGCCGGGCCTCACGGAGGCGGATCAGGATCAGGTGGTGGCAGCCATCCGCCAGGTCATCGCACGCGCGAAGGCCGCGAGCAAAGTGCAGATCTGATCGCCATTTATCCCATGCTGAGCGGGTGTCGATAGGAGGGGAGGAGGCCACCTCCCGTGGTCAACCTCGTCGTCATCCTCCTGTCGGTGGCCCTGCAGATCGCGGCGGCCGGATTTGCCATCCGGATCAACCGCACCGAGGGACGTCCCGCCGCCTGGCTGTTGATCTCCATGGCACTGGTGCTCATGGCCGGCCGTCGGCTGTATGTGCTGGTGGACCTGCTGCAGAGGGGCCTGCCTCCGGGGCTCCTCTGGAATGAGCTGATGGGCCTTGCGGTCTCAGCCTGCATGTTGACGGGCATTCTGCTCATCCAGGACATCTTCCGGACGAAGGCCCTCCAGGCGGAACGGCTGGAGGCCACCCGGGCCGAGGCGCGGGGCGAGGTGGACAAGCTGTCCGCCGTGCTGGCGGCCACGCCGGTCCCCACCTGGATCACAGAGGATCCCTTCGGCCGCATCACCCAGGGCAACCCGGCCGCGGCGGCGCTTCTGCGCCTCCCTGCCTTGGACGGCGCCCCGACCTTCGCCGATCCCTGGGGGGAAGCCTCTCCGATCCGCCTGCTCCAGGATGGCAAGCCGATCTGCCCTGAGGACACGCCCCTGAAACGGGCCGCCCGGCATGGCGAAGTCATCCGGGACCTGGCCCTGGACCTGGTGTTCCCGGACGGAGACACGCGGCACCTTTCGGTCTATGCGACACCGCTGCGGGACCGGGCGGGCCACATCCGCGGCGCGGTGTGCTGCGTGGTGGATGTCACGGGCATCCGCCACGCCGAGGAGGCCCTGGCCAAGGCCCAGAAGATGGAGAGCCTCGGCATGCTGTCCGGGGGGTTGGCCCACGATTTCAACAACATCTTCCAAGCCATGGTGGCGAACCTGGACATGGCCCGTTCCGCCCTGCCCGAGGGCGCGCGCGCCCACGCCTACCTGCAGCGGCTCCAGTCGGGGCTGAACCGCGCCTCGCGGCTGAGCAGGGACATCCTCCACTGCTCGGGTGGGGATCTGCGCCGGCCCGAATTCGTGGATCTGGGTCCCCTGGTCGCCGAGGCCCTCGACGGGACAGGGCTGCCCGTGACCCGCGAGCTATCCGGGCAGCTGCCCAAGGTCATGGTGGATCCGGTCCTGGTCGGGCGGGTCGTCGAAGGCCTCGTCACCAACGCCCTGGAGGCGGGTTCCCCCGCGGCCGCGATCCGGGTGCGGGCCTACGTGCGCGCGGTGGCGGACGGCGACCTGGCCACGGGGCTCTGGCCCGAATCGGTGGAGCCGGGCGCCTACGTGGTGCTGGAGGTCTCTGACCAGGGGCACGGCATTGACGCCGCCACCCTCCCTCGCATCTTCGACCCCTTCTTTTCCACCCGGGACCTGGGCCGGGGGCTGGGGCTGGCGGCGGCCCTCGGCATCGTCCGGGGGCACCACGGCGGCGTCCAGGTGGAGAGCATTCCCGGGGTGGGCAGCGTGTTCCGGGTGCACCTCCCCGCGCCGGAGGGCCCGGAAGCGCCCCGGCCGGTGGTCCTGGACGGCCCGCGGAAGCATCACCTGGTGCTGCTGGCCGACGACGAGGCGGAGCTGCGGTCGGTGATGGCCGAGATGCTGGAGGACTGGTTCGACCTGGAGGTGGTGACCGCCTCGGACGGTCAGGAGGCCCTGGAGATCTTCCAGCAGCGACCCGAGGCCTTCGACCTGGTGATCCTCGACGCCACCATGCCGCGGATGGGTGGCGTGGCGGCCTTCGCGGCCATGCGTGAACGCCGGCCCGGCCTGCCCGGCATCCTGTGCAGCGGCTATGCCGTGCCCGCCTCCCGCGAGCAGGCTGTGACCCAGGGCTTCGCCGATTTCCTGAAGAAGCCCTTCAGCAGCGCCGAACTGGAGCACCTGCTTGAGCGCGTCCTGGGCGTCCGCCAGAAATAGTCGTTCCGGCCCGCCGGTCAGTCGAGGCGTTCGTGGGGAAGGGCGGGGAGGGGCGCGTACACGGTGGCCAGGGGATCGTACATGTAGAGGTTCCCGACCCGCCCCGTGTAGGCGCAGGCGAACTGCTGGATCTGGTCGGCGAACCGCGTCTGTTCGTCGCGGTCGCGGAAGATGGGACCCCACATGGGGTTGTAGGCCATCTCCACCGCGTGCATGAGCCGGTCAACTTCCAGGTTCTGCACCTCCGCCCGACGCTGGAGCGCCTCCACGCTGGCGGCGAGCTGCGCGGCCTCCTGGTCCAGGGCCACCGCGGCGTCGGAGCTCAGGCGGGGTCCTAGCACGTGCCGGCGCACCCGGTTCCGCTTCCACTGGTCCAGCAGCACGGAGGATCGCCGCAGCGTGCGCCGCCGCGCGGTCTCCAGCCGCAGCAGCTCCCGCATGTCGGGGGCCTTGGCCTCCAGGAGCCTCAGCTCCCGTTCGAGTTCCGGCACCAGCAGCAGCGTCCGCCAGGAGGCGTTCTTCTTGGACCGCAGCACATCGCCGTAGATGTGGTCGCCCACGTACAGCACCTGCTCGCCCTCGGCGCCGAGCATGAACTCCAGCCAGGCCGTGTGCCCGCCGCTGAAGCAGCCCGGGTGGCCCTCCAGGGGCTTGGCCTCCGGGGTGTCCAGGAAGAAGCCCGGTTTGCGGCTGCTCACCACCACCAGGTCGAAGTAGTCGGTCCAGCGGGGGTGGGCCTCGTCCTGGCCGTCGAGGAGGTGGCTGAGCACGCCATGGGTGAAGGTCCACTCGCTGTTGGTGAGCAGGAAGAGCTTCTTCCCCGCGCGCTTCAGGCGGTCCAGCGCGAGGGCCAGCTGGGGATCGGGGGGGATGAAGAAGGCCCGGTGCTCCAGGATCTCCGCCTTCATCTCGCCGTTGCGGTGCGCGGTGTCGATGGCCCACCGCACGTCGCGGAAAAGCTGCAGGTAGTTCTCGGCCTTGATCAGACCGCGGTCCAGGCCATCGACCAGCTGGGCGAAGAGGTGGCTTTCCGGAATCTCGAACAGGGTGTCGATGCTGCGGAAGCCCTTGGCCGCCGTGGACAGCCGCCGGCGGCTGTAGACCGCGTCCATGCGGGGCCGCGTCATGGGCTGGCTGCCGTGGCAGGCGCGCACCACCTGGCGCTCGCGGTTGAGCTTCAGGAGGTTGCCCCGCAGGCCGTCCAGCACCAGGCCCCGCACCGCGAACTCCGGATCGTAGCCGAGTTCCAGCAGCCAGGGCGAGTAGCCGCGCTCCCGCACCAGCAGCCGGGCGGCCTTCTTGAAGGCCAGCTCGTCGATTTCGGGGGACCGGTACCGGGCCAGGGTGTGGTCCATGTCGAAGCCGATGGCCTTGATCTCCCCCATGGGCAGCGTGCGCAGGGCGTAGAGCTTGTGGGCGGGGGGCAGCCGGTCGTCCTCCCCCAGCAGTGGGGGCGAGGCGAGGAAGGCGGAATCCCAGGCGGTCATGGCTGGAGTGTACCTCGGCAGGTTCCAGGCCCCGGATCAGTCCTGGCCGGAACGGGACGGCATGCCTCTGATGCCCGCCACCGGCAAAGCGGGCCGGCATCCTCGGCGCCGAGGCGGTTCAATCCGGTTCCGTGCCGATGCCGTGGGTGATCGCCTGATGTCCGAAGGCCTCCCAGGCCAGCTGCCGGAACCGCTCGCTGTGGCCCCAGTCCCGCTCCCCGTCCTTCCAGAGCTTGTAGTGGATGAGCTCGTGCTCGAGGATGCGCCGCTGCACCTGCTCGGGGTCGTGGCAGTTCATCCCGCACACCTGCTGCGGCCAGGGCCAGTCCCGGCGGCGGAGCAGGGGAATGCTGAGGCGGATCTCCGGGTGCCACGTGCCCCGGGAATCCTTCTCGATGACAAAGAGCCCCGCGCACCGCGCCATGCGCGGCGACCAGATCACCGGCGGCGGCGCCAGATCCCAGCCCGCCTCGCGGAGGATGGCCTGGGCCTTGTGCTTGAGGGTCAGGTTCATCTGACCATGTTGAGGCAGGATGGGGGTTCCCGGCCAACCCAATGGTCTATTCAATATGACAAAATTGGATCTTTTTGATGGTCCATCGTCGCTCGAACCTTTGGGGGTGGGACCCGTGGTCCCCCTTCGCCCAGGAGCCCCCATGCGCCGCGTTCCGCCGACGACCTTCGTGGATACCCGTCAGCTCGACTGGATCCCCCTCGCGGAGGGGCTTTCCTTCAAGCCGCTCTGTTTCTTCCCGGACCTGAGCGGGTGGCAGCTGTTGCTGCGCCTGGAGCCGGGCACGGTGATCCCCCGCCACCGGCACACGGGGGAGGTCCATGCGTTCAACCTCTCGGGCACGCGGCGCCTCGATACGGGGGAACTCGTGGGGCCCGGCATGTATGTGCACGAGCCGGCGGGGAACGAGGACAGCTGGGAGGCC
>JAFJUR010000148.1 GCA_017859995.1 Holophagaceae bacterium
GATGTTGAGCAGCACTTCGCGCAGCTTCGCGGCCACGGGGCCGGTCTCGCCCTGGTGGATGGTCCAGTCGCCCTTGCGGGACTTCACGTGGCCCACGGGGGTGATCACCGCGGCGGTGCCGCAGGCGAAAACTTCCGTCATGCGGCCCTCCTGGATGGCGGCGCGCCACTCGTCCACGCTGATCTTGCGCTCCTCGGCGCGCCAGCCCTGCTCGCGGGCCAGCTGCAGGAGGCTATCGCGGGTGATGCCGGGCAGCAGGGTGCCGGTCAGCTCGGGCGTGGCGACCACGGTTTCTCCCTTCTCCTGGTAGACGAAGAAGATGTTCATGCCGCCCATCTCCTCCACGAAGGAGCGGTGCACCGCGTCGAGCCAGACCACCTGGTCGCAGCCCTCGCCCTTCGCCTGGCGCTGGGCCACGAGGCTGGCGGCGTAGTTGCCGGCGCACTTGGCGAAGCCGGTGCCGCCGGGCGCGGCGCGGACGTAGTCATCGGAGATCCACACCGTCACAGGCTTCACGCCGGCGGGGAAGTAGGCGCCGCTGGGGCTCGCCATGAGGATGAAGAGGTATTCGTTGCTGGCCCGCACGCCGAGCGCCGCCTCAGTGGCGATCATGAGGGGACGCATGTAGAGGCTCTCGCCCACGGCGCCGGGCACCCAGGCCTGGTCCTGCGTGATGAGGGCCTTCGCGGCTTCGAGGAAGAGGGCCTCGGGCAGCTCCGGCATGGCGAGCCGGGCCGCGGAGGTGTTGAAGCGGCGCGCATTGGCCTCGGGGCGGAAGGAGGCGATGCTGCCGTCCTTCTGCTTGTAGGCCTTGAAGCCCTCGAAGATGGCCTGGCCGTAGTGCAGCACGGAGGCGGCAGGATCCATCTCGATGGGGCCGTAGGCCTTCAGCACGCCCTGGCCCCAGCCTTCGCCCTCCTTGTAGGGCACCACCACCATGTGGTCGGTAAACATGCGGCCGAAGCCGGGGTTGGTCATGCGCTTGGCCCGCTCCTCCGGGGTGGCGGGGTGGGCCGAGGGGCGGATGTCGATCAGGGATGCGGTCATGGCGTGGCTCACAGAAACTCCTTGGTGGGAGTGGGGGACCGGATCAGACCCGATGAACCAGGTGGCCGAGGCGCGCGATGGCGTCCCGGGTGGTCGCGGGGTCGTGGGTGGAGAAGTTCAGGCGAAGACAGTTGGTGCCCCGCCCATCGGCGAAGAAGAGGGGGCCCGGCGCGAATCCAAGACCATGCTGGAGGGCGTCGCGGTGCAGGTCCAGGGCGGAGAACTCTTCGGGCATCACCACCCAGAGGTGCATGCCGCCCTTGGGCTCGGACACCTGGGTGCCGGGTGGGAAATGCTCGGCCAGGGCCTCCACCATGGCGTCGCGCCGTTCCTTCAGGGCGCGGCGGAGCCGGGCCAGGTGCCGCCGGAAGCCCCCCGTGTCGAGGAAGCGGGCCACCACCGCCTGCAGGAGGGGCGGCTGCGCGATGGTCTGCACTTCCTGGATGGGCGCCATGCGGCGCAGCAGGTCGTCCTTGGCGATGAGGTAGCCCAGGCGCAGGCCGGCCGCCAGGGACTTGGAGAAGCTGCCCAGGTGGATGACGTGGTCCGCGCCATCCAGGCGCCGGAAAGGCGGCAGGGAGTTGCCCGAGAAGCGCAGGTCGCCGTAGGCGGAATCGGTCACGACGATCACGCCGTGGGCCCGCGTCAGCGCCAGCACCCGCTCCCGGCGCGCCTTGGACTGGGTCATGCCCGTGGGGTTGTGGAAGCTGGGCACCGTGAAGAGCAGCTTCGCCTCGCTGCGCTGGAGGGCCGAGGCCAGGCGCTCCGGGTCCAGGCCCTGGCGGTCCACCGGCACGGGCACGGCCTCGCGGCCCAGGGCGCGGATGAGGGCCAGGATGCCGACGTAGCAGGGGCTCTCCACCAGCACGCGGTCGCCGGGCACCGTGAAGGATTCCAGGGCCAGGGCCAGGCCCGACTGGGCCCCGGGAATGGCGCGAATGCCCCAGCCCTCGTCGATGGGTTCGTCCTCGGAGGCCAGCCACCGGCTCACGGCCTCCAGGTACGGCGCGTGGCCGGCGGGGGCGGAATAGACCCAGGCCTCCGACCCGAGGTCCTTCAGCACCTGGGCGGTGATGCGGCGCAGCTGCTCGCCGGGCAGCAGGTCCGAGGGGATGAAGCCGGCGGAGAAGCTCACCAGGTGGCGGTCCTGGGCCCGTTCCAGCGTCTCGCCCAGCCAGGAGCCCAGCTCCCCGTCGTGCACGAGGAGGGGTGAGCCCTCGAAGGGGAACTCGCTGCTGGCCCGAAGACCCGGGGCCTCCGGCAGCCGCGGGGCCACGAAGCTGCCCCGGCCCTGCACGGTCTGGATCCAGCCCGTGCGCTTCAGGCCGGCCAGGGCCTTGAGCACCGTGAGGCGGTGTACGCCCCAGCGCTGCGCCAGCTCGGGCACCGCGGGCAGGCGGGAGCCCGGACGCCACTCGCCCTGCTGGATGAGGCCACGGAGGCGCCTCTGCAGTTGCAGGTAGAGGGGGCTGGACGCGCCAGGGTCAAGGGTGGGATCGAGAACCATCCCCACCAGGATCGGCCTGTTCCCCTTTCAGTTCAAAGAAACGAAACCAAATTCACAGCCCAGGACAGACCAGGACAGCCGCTCCCTCCGGTTTCCAGGATTCCCCATACCACCCTAGACCACTGACGGGGTTCAACCTTTGCCGATCCGCCCCGTCCATAATGGTGCCCCGGAGGATCCATGCGCGCCCTGTCCCTGTCCGCCGCCCTGCTCTCCCTGGCCCTTCTCGGGGCCTGCTCCGGCTATCACGTGACCTACGACTATGACGTGACGGCCTCGTACGGCCGCTACAAGACCTTCGACTACTACACCTCGAAGAAGGGCACGGGCGGCACCACGAGCCTCATGGACAAGCGGGTGCGGACCGCCGTGGAGAAGGAGCTTCAGGCCAAGGGCTTCGTCATGGAGACCAAGGCCGACCCCGACTTCCTCGTCACCTACTATCCCATCGTCCAGGAGCGCCGGTACCGCACCACCACCCACATCGGCTGGGGCTGGGGCTACCGGCCCATCTACGGGCGCATCGGCACCAGCACGAGCCAGGTGCACCACTACCAGGAAGGCACCATCGTCATCGAGATCGTGGACTTCAAGTCCAACCAGATGATCTGGCAGGGCGCCGCCGCCGGTGCGCTCACGGGCCTGGACAACCCCGAGGACGCCGACGAGGTGGTGCCCCGGGCCGTCCGCGACATCCTGTCGAAGTTCCCGCCCCGGTAGCCTTCCGGGGGTTCCTCGCCCCGCTTCACTGCGCAAACACCCCCGGGCCCCCGCGCTCTTCGCGGCCAAGCCGCGCTTCGCTTGACCCTCGTTTGCTCCTCACCCGGGCGCTCAGGCGTCCTTCACGAAGGGGCTGAAGTCGGTGCCCTCGTCGTAGAGGTCCACGCCCTCGGTGCGCTTGAGGAAGCCCACCACGGCGTAGGTGATCGGCGTGGCCAGGGCCTCGTAGAGCACCTTGAAGACGTACCCGCTGCCCGCCATGACGAGGATGGTCTTCACGGGCAGCGTGAAGGCGAAGAGGCCGAAGGTGACCACCAGGCTGTCCACCGCCTCGCCGGCCACGGTGCTGCCGATGGTGCGGGTCCAGAGCCAGCGGCCGCCGGTCCACACCTTCATCCTCGCCATGACGTAGCTGTTCACGAACTCGCCGGTCCAGAAGGCTGCGAGGCTGGCCACGATGCCCCGGGCCGTGGCGCCGAAGACGATCTCGAAGGCCCGCTGGTTTTCCGCGGGCCAGGCGGGGGCCGCCGGCAGCCACACCATGAACAGGGCGAAAAAGCCCATCAGCACATTGGCCAGGAAGGCGATCCAGATGGCCCGCCGGGATCCGCCGTAGCCGTAGACCTCCGTGAACACGTCGCTGAAGATGTAGGTGATGGGGAAGAGCAGCTGGGCGCCGCTGAAGATGAAGGGGCCCACCTGGGTGGGCTTGGGCCCCAGCAGGTTGCTGATGAGCAGCACCACGACGTAGACGTGGACCAGCAGCTCGTAGTGGCGGAAGCCGGCCAGGCGCTGGTCCCGCGCGGTGATCTTCTGGAGCATGGATCGCAAGGCACCCCCCGGAAGTGGATCTCCCACCCTAACCGAACCTCTGGCCGCAGCCACCTCCGGGTCGCCCCAGAGGGAGAGGCCGTCCCCCCGGGCGTGGCACCATGGGAGGCAAGGGCCCTGGCCCGCAGGCGGACAGGATGGACGGCGACGGCAACCGCGACAACAGGAGGGCCCTTCTCCTGGCCAGCATTCCGGCCATGGTCCAGCTCCTGCTGAAAATGGGCGTGGGCATGGTCAACAAGCTCATGGTGGGCCAGCTGGGGGAGGCCGCCATCGCCGGTGTGGGCGTCTCCGAGCAGGTGATCTTCCTCCTGCTCATGGTGTTCGCGGCCGTGAGCACGGGCGTGACCACCCTCGCTGCGCAGCACCTCGGGGCCGGGGACCGGGAGCGGATCCGGAACGTGCTGGGCAGCGGGCTGGTCTTCGGCGTCCTCGCCGCCCTCCCCATCACCCTGGCCCTCTTCTGCCTCGCCGGCGACCTCCTCGCCTGGATGGGCGCCACGCCGGAGATCGTCGCGGAGGGCTCGACCTACCTGAGGGTCGTCTCGCTGGCGGTGCCCTCGATCATCGCCAGCTTCATCCTCACCGCCATCTTCCGGGCCTTCTCCGAGAACAAGCTCCCCATGTACGCCTCGCTGGGGGCGATCCTGCTGGATGTCTCGCTGTCCTATTACTTCCTGTTCGTGGCCAGGAAGGGCATCGTCGGCGTGGCCTATGCGGCCCTCATCGCGCGGAACGCGGAGCTGCTGTTCCTGCTCACGGCCCTCCAGCTGCGGGGACGGGACTACGGGCTCTCGCTCCGCCATGCCCTCGCCTTCTCGCGGACGACCTTCGGGAAGCTGGTCCGCATCGGCTGGCCCGTGTCCGTGGACATGTTCATCTGGCAGGCCGGCAGCATGCTCGCCATGCTCATCGTGCTGCGCCTCGGCACCATCCTGTCGGGCGTGAACGAGCTGGCGAAGCTGGTGCCCGGATGGATCCTCACCCCGGTGATGGGCATCAGCGCCACGGCCACAGCGTTCGTGGGACGCGACCTCGGGCGGGGCCGCTTCGGGGACGCCCAGCGGCAGGCGTCGGAGACCCTCCGGCTCGCCCTGCTGATCACCCTGGCGATGTCGCTCCTGGTGTGCGCGGCGGCGCCCTTCATCCCCGGGTTCTTCCGCTTCACGGCGGAGGGCAGCCGCTACGCGGTCTACGCGATCCTCTTCGCCGCCCTCACGCAGGTGACGGTATTCCCGAACCTCATCTGCCCCAGCATCCTCCGCGCCGGGGGCGACACGAAGATCATCATCCCCATCACCACCGCCGGGCTCGCCCTGGGCCTGCCCGCGGCCTACCTCCTCGGCATCACCCTCCACCTGGGCCTGCTCGGCGTGCTGGCCGGCCAGGCCCTGGGGGACCTGGCCAAGGCCATCATCTTCTACACCCGCTACCGGCAGGGCGCCTGGAAGCAGAAGCTGGTCTGAGTGGACGCTAGAACACCCGCCAGATCACGTGCTTGTAAGGGTCGCTGAGGAGCGCCATGTCGCGGTCGAACACCACCTGGAAGACCGTGTCCAGGTTGTAGAACCCGAAGGGCGTCAGCGCCGGCTGGGTGGAAATGACCCCCGAGGGGCTCACCCACCGCAGGTGGCCGTCATCGACGACCAGGATCCAGCCCGAATCGTGGACGGCGATGCTGGTGATGCTGCTGAACAGGCCCTGCCCCAGGGGCCCGTCATCCTTGCCGGCCTTGTCGGGCGAGCCGGCGATGCCCACGAGCGCCCGGTTCGCCTCATCCACCAGGTAGACCGCGGTGGCCGAGGCGACATAGGTTTGATCCACCAGGGGATCGCAGCCCACCGCCACGGGGACGAAGGGACTGCCGGTGGGCGTCTTGGCGCCGGGGCCGATGACGGCGGTGGCCTTGCCGTCGCGGGCGTTGAACCAGGCGACGCCGTCGTCGTTCACCGCCCAGACCCGCTCCCGCAGATCCAGCGCCAGGCCCCGGAGGGTGTTCTGGGTGACCGGATTGATGCTCACCCACTGGGCCGAGTTCCCGTACTCCTCGCCCCGGATCAGGTCGCCCGAGGGCCCGACGTTCTGGACCCACTCCAGCACGGTGCGGAGGGGAGGCAGGGACAGCAGCGGGCCTCCCACGGGGATGCCCGTGTTGATGCCGCTCCAGCCCGGGGTCACGATGGCCGCGGCCCCGTCCAGGATCTTCATGGTGGCGTCCTCCTGGCACACCAGCACCAGGCCGTGGTTGTTGTGGGTGATCCACATGGGGCGGTTCAGGCAGCCCGCGTTGCTGTAGAGGAACTCCCCCTCGGCATCCACGCCTGGGCGGCCGGCGAAGGGGTAGAAGGCCTGGAAGCGCGGCGGCGCGGGGCGGACGATGGGGATCGGCGTGAGGACATGGGGGCGCTCGATGGGGATCCGCTCGAGTTTCTCGATGGAGCCGTCGTAGAGGTGCACCCACCAGTCCTTGGGGGGGTAATCCTGGGCAGCCAGGGACGAGGCGAGGCCGGCGACCAGCGTGGCCATGCAGGACAGGACGCGGAGGGATGTCATGGGAACTCCTCAGAACGGGGGCCCGCCGGGGGCCCTGGGATGGAGGAGCTTCGGTCCGGGCGGTCCGCCCGGTCAGGCACGCTTTCGGGATATCGGCTGGGCCAGGGCCCCCAGGCGATCCCGAGGGAGGCTGAGGCCGGCGGTCCGCCTGGGGGTAAACTGAATGTTCCCCACAGGAGCACGCCATGGCCCAGATCACCCTCAAAGGCAATCCTCTCCACACCTCCGGCGACCTGCCGAAGGTGGGGGCCGCGGCCCCGGCCTACACCCTGGTGCGCACCGATCTCTCCGAAGTCTCCGGCAAGGATCTCGCCGGGCAGCGCGTGGTGCTGAACATCTTCCCCAGCCTCGACACCCCCACCTGCGCCGCCAGCGTCCGCAAGTTCAACGCCCGCGCCAA
>JAFJUR010000033.1 GCA_017859995.1 Holophagaceae bacterium
TGGGTGAAGTACGAGATGGCCAAGAAGTACGGCCAGCCCGTGCCCAAGGCCATCCCCGCCCACTGGATCAACAACCGCTGGAGCCAGAACTGGACCGGCTTCGTGAAGGCCGTGGATTTCGATCCCTACTTCAAGGGCTGGCAGCCCGAGCGCATCGTGAAGACCGCGGAGGCCTTCTACACCGGCCTGGGCTTCGATCCGCTGCCCGCCACGTTCTGGACGAAGTCCGACCTGTACCCCCTGAAGCCCGGGGAAACGCGCAAGAAGAACAGCCACGCCTTCTGCAACCATCTGGACCTGGAGAACGACATCCGCTCGCTCATGAGCGTGGAGGCCAACAGCCAGTGGTTCGAGACCGCGCATCACGAACTGGGCCATGGCTACTACTTCATGTGCTACACGAACCCCAGCGTGCCACCCCTGTTGCGGGATGGCGCCAACCCCAGTTTCCATGAGGGCGTGGGCGAGCTCATCGCCCTGGCCACCCGGCAGATCCCCTACCTGAAATCTGCGGGCGTCCTGCCGGCGGACTACAAGGTCAACGAGATGGACGTGCTGCTCAACGACGCGCTGGAGGTGGCCATCCCCTTCATGTTCTGGGCCTGCGGCACCATGGTTCTGCGACGCCGCCACCAAGACCCACATCAACGACAATCCCGCCTACTACTACAGCTACGGCTGGGCCACCGTCTTCAAGTTCCAGATGCACGACCACATCGCGCGGAAGATCCTTCATCAGGATCCCCGGGCGACGAACTACGCCGGCCACAAGGAGGTGGGCGCCTTCCTGAAGCAGGTGCTCGCCAAGGGCGCCACGGAGGATTGGCGGAAGGTGTTGAAGGAGGCCACCGGCGAGGATCTCTCCACCCGCGCCATGATGGAGTACTTCAAGCCTCTCATGGCCTGGCTCGAACAGCAGAACAAGGGCCGTCAGATCGGTTGGGACTGAGCATGACCGACCTGGTTCCCACGGCCCGGGTGCTGAAGTCGCTCACCCGGGACCGGTTCATCCGTGTGTCCTCCATCGACGCCAGCCCGCTCTGGGACGGCGTCCGGCGGGGGCATCCGCACCTGGATCCCGCGGCCTGCGCCTGCCTCACGGAGCTGCTGGCGTCCACCACCCTCCTCCAGGGCCGCACGCTTTTCGCCGAGCGCCTCCAACTGCTGCTGAAGGGCTCTGGCCAGGCCAAGGCCGTGGTGGCCGACTGCTGGCCCGACGGCACCATCCGCGGGGTGCTCGACCTGGGCAGGCCCGACGCGAAGGCCTGGGTGGAGGCGCCGGGTCTGTTGCAGGTCATGCGCTCGAATGCCTCGGGCCAACCCTACATCGGCAACCTTCCGCTCGTCGAAGGAGGCATCCAGGTGCAGGTCGAGCACTACCTCCAGCAATCGGAGCAGGTCCAGGCAAGCCTCACCCTCTGGTGCGACCCAGGCACCGGCGAGGCCGGGGGCCTGCTTGTGGAGCCGCTGCCCGACTGCCCACCCGAGCGTCTGGCCCGGCTCATCCAGGCCATCGAGGGCCTGGAGGTCGTCCCCTTCTGGGAGCGTACCGGCGATTTCCTCACCGCCTGGGTGTCCCAGGGGCACGGCGTGGAGGAGCAGGTCGCCACGGACGTGTTCTACCGATGCCGTTGCACACGCGAGGCCCTGCTGGAGACCCTGCGCCGCTTCCCCGCGCAGCAGAAGGAGGACCTCTTCAAGGAGCCCGGCCCGCTGGAAGTCCGCTGTGACTACTGCGGCACGATGTATCCGATCACCCGCGACGACCTCTCCCTGGGAGGCGCCTGATGGTCGCGCGCATCGCCATCGCGGAGCGGGGCCGGCCCCTGGGCTCCCCCTTCTCCGTGTGGCTGAACTTCAGGGCCATCCCGTTCCTCGGGGCGGGCCTGTCGAAGCTGTGGTCGTACACGCTGCGCGTGCGCCGGGAGGGTCACGGGGCTGTGGAGGACCTCATCGCCCGGGACGAGCGCTTCATCCTCAGCTTCTGGCACCGACGGCTCTTCATGATGCCCCTGGCCTACCCCTTCCAGCGACGCAATGCGAGGGGCGAGGCCCGCGGCGTGGCCATCCTATCGAGCGACAGCAAGGACGGCGAGCGCAGCGCGGCCACCTGGCGCTGGTTCGGCATCCACGCCGTGCGGGGCACGGCCAGCGACGACGGCGCCAAGGCCTTGGTGCGCATGATCCAGGCCGTGAAGCAGGGCTGGGATTTCGGCATCACGCCTGACGGTCCCAGGGGTCCGCTCATGACGCTCAAGCCCGGCACGGTCGTCCTCGCCCGCAAGACCGGTGCCTGGATCGTGCCCGTGAGCCTGGCCTTCGACCGGCAGTTCGAGCTGAACACCTGGGACCGCATGGTGATCCCCCTGCCGTTCGCCACCTGCGTCATCAAGTACGGCACGCCGTACAAGGTCGCGCCGAAGAGCGACGACGTCTCCGAGGTGGCGCGGCTCCAGCGGGAGATGGATGCGCTGGAATCCTGGGCGAAAGGGGTCACCCGTGGCTGAGCTCGCGGTCGTATCCCTTTCCGGCGGCATGGATTCCTGCGTCACCGCCGCCATCGCGAAGGCCGAAGGCTTCGAGTTGGCGCTGCTCCACGCCGACTACGGGCAGCGCACCCAGGACCGGGAGCGCCAGGCCTACCGCGACATCGCCGACTTCTACGAGGTGCCCGCCCACCGCCGCCTCGTCATCGGCTTCGATACGCTCAAGGCCATCGGCGGCTCGGCCCTCACGGACGCCTCCATCGCCCTGCCCGAGGGCGAGCTGGACCGCCCGGGCGTGCCTGTGAGCTATGTGCCCTTCCGCAATGCCCACCTGCTCGCCACCTGCGTGAGCTGGGCCGAGGTGCTGGGAGCCAAGGCCATCTTCGTGGGTTTTGTCGAGGAGGACAGCAGCGGCTACCCCGACTGCCGGGAGGCCTTCCTGCGCAGTTTCGAGCAGACGGCCAACCTGGGCACCAAGCCCGAGACCCAGCTGGCCTTCCACGCACCCCTCATCCACCTCCGCAAATCCGAAATCGTGCGGAAGGGCCGCGAGCTGGGCGCGCCCCTGCACCTGAGCTGGTCCTGCTACCAGGGCGAAGCCGAGGCCTGCGGCCACTGCGACTCCTGCCACCTGCGGCTGCGGGGATTCAAGGAGGCCGGCTTCGCGGATCCCATTCCGTACGCGTTCATTCCCGAAGGTCTTAAGATCTAACCGCAGATGACGCAGATGGCCGCAGATAAAAACCTGCAACTCCATCTGCGCCCGCTGCGGTTTCAAACCAGAGGTTCCCATGGCCACCCAGAAGACCCCCAAAGCCTCCCTTCCCAACAAGCTGCCGCAGTTCGTGGTGACGCGCCCCACGGGGAAGCTCGACACGTTCACGAGCCCCCGGCCGGGACGGCCCTTCACCATCACCTTCGAGACGGAGGAGTTCACCTGCCTCTGTCCGCTCACGGGCCAGCCGGACTTCGCGAAGCTGCGGATCGTCTACCAGCCCGACCAGCTCTGCGTGGAATCGAAGTCCCTCAAGCTCTACCTCTGGAGCTTTCGCGATCAGGGCGCCTTCCACGAGGCGGTCACCAACCAGATCCTCGATGACCTGGTGAAGGCGCTGAAACCCCAGTGGATGCGCATCGAGGGCGACTTCCTGATCCGCGGCGGCATCCGGACCCTGGTGGTGGCCGAACACGGGAAGAAGAAGTGAAACCGCAGATGACGCAGATGGCGCAGATGGGGTTGCAGGTTTTGTATCTGCGGCCATCTGCGATATCTGCGGTTAAAACATGAAGGCCGTCATCGCCCTTGGCTCGAACCTCGGGGATCGCCGGGCGCACCTGGATGCGGGTCTCGCGGCGCTGCGCACATTGGGTGCCGTGGTGCCGTCGCCGCTGGTGATGGAGACGCCGGACGAGTCGGGCCGCGGTCCCGCCTACCTGAACACCGTGGCCGTCCTGGTGACGGAGGAGGCCGATCCCTGTCGTCTGCTGGAAGCCCTCCTCCGCCTGGAGCTGGCGGCGGGGCGGGACCGTTCGGCGGGCCGGAACGCGCCACGGACGCTCGACCTCGACCTCATCACCGCGGATGGTGCGCCTGGCAGCTGGACCTGGGATTCGCCCGAGGATCTGAGGGCCCTGGGCCCCACGCTGAGCCTGGAGCTGCCCCACCCCCGCGCCTTCAGCCGTCCCTTCGTGCTGGAACCCTGGCGCGCGCTCTCCGATCCAGGAACCTGTCGCGGAGTGATCCCCAGGAACTGATCAACTGATCACCACCAAGGCACCAAGGCACCAAGAAAAGCAAAAGCCGTTCTTGGTGCCTTGGTGGTTCAAATGCAGTTAATTACTTCGTCCACTTCTCGCACCACCCCAGCACGGTCTCGTACCAGAGCTTGCTGTTCTGGGGCTTGGCGACGAAGTGGGCCTCGTCGGGGAAGTAGAGCAGCTGGCTGGGGACGCCGCGCACCTGCAGGGTGTTGTAGAGCTGGAAGGCCTCAGTGACGGGCACGCGGTAGTCCAGCTCGCCGTGGATGACGAGCATGGGTTTGGTCATCCGGGCGATGGCGCTGCTGGGGCTCTGGGACTGCCAGCGGGCCTTGGTCTCGGCGCTTTCCCAGGGCCAGCCCTTGAACTCCCAGTGCGGGAACCACAGCTCCTCGGTGCCCAGCTGCATGGATTCGGTGTTGAAGATGCTGGCGTGGGTCACGAAGCCGGCGAAGCGCTCCGGGTAGTGCCCGGCGATCCAGTTCACCGCGTAGCCGCCATAGCTGCCACCGGCCGCCACCACACGCTTGGGATCGGCATTGGGCACGGCCTTCAGGGCCGCGTCCAGGGTGTTCATGAGGTCGGTCATGACCGCGCCGTTCCAGTCGCCGCTGATGGCATCGCAGTAGGCCTGACCGAAGCCCGTGGAGCCGCGGGGGTTGGGCAGCACGGTGATGAAGCCGCGGCTGGCCCAGGCCTGGGCGTTCCACCGGGGATGCCAGGCATCGGCCCAGGCACCCTGGGGCCCGCCGTGAATGACGAAGGCCACGGGGTAGGTCTTGGCGGGGTCGTAGCCCACGGGCTTCACGAGAAAGGCGTGGGCCTTGGTGGGCTTGCCATCCACGGGCACCGTGTCCACCCAGAGGTCTTCACCTTTGTTCAGGCCCAGCTCCGCGGCCAGCGCCTCGTTGTGGCTGGTGGCGCGGGCAGCCTTGCCGGTCTTGAGGTCGAGGGTGTAGAGGTCCGGCGGCGTGGTGAGGCTGGTGCAGGCCACCACCGCCTGGTCCTTGCCGAGGGCGAAGCCCTCCACATGGAGGTCGGTGCTGAGGCGCTGGACGGCCTTGCCATCCCAGCGGAAGAGGTCCGTGTGAGCCTGACGGTCGCTGGTGCCGACGAGGTCGGCGCCCTGCCACTGGTAGTCGCCGAAGCTCTGGTCGAAGGCCTGGGTGGTGCGCACGATCTGGTTCGTGGCGCGGTCCATGACCCAGAGTTCCCACGTGTCGGCCTCGAAGCCGGGGCGACGCTGGGCGCGCCAGGCCAGGTACTTGCCGTCTGGCGAGTAGCGGGGGGTGTTGTCCATGGCGGGGTTGTCGCTGAGCTTCTTCGCAGGGCCGCCGGCGAGGGCCACTTCATAGATCTCACCGTTGGTGCTGGTGGCCTTGGTCTGCTCAGGGGCCGATTCGAAGGCCAGGGCCTTGCTGTCCGGCGCCCAGGCGTAGCCATCCCCGGCCGAGACGCCGGCGTAGTTGGGCACATCGGTGGTGAAGCCCGCGGTGAGGTCCCGGGGCGCGGCGCTGCCATCGGCCGGCACCACGAAGAGGTGGCTCACCTGCTTGGCATCCTTCCATTCGTTCCAGTGGCGGTAGGTGAGCGTGGTGTAGAGGCGGCCCGAAACCTTGGATTCGCCCTTGGCCTTCAGGTAGGCGGCGTTCTCCGCATCCACGCCGCTGGGCACGGTGGTGCTGAGGAAGGCGATCCACTTGCCGTCGGGGCTCCAGGTCTGGCCTTCGGCGCCGCCGCTCAGCTTGGTGAGCTGGCGCTTCTCGTGGGTGCCGAGGTCCACCACCCACACCTGGCCACCCGCCTGGTAGGCCAGCCGCTTGCCGTCGGGGCTGAAGCGGGGCCTGGACTGGCTGCCGGCGCCGAGATCCAGCTCCTTGGCAGCGCCACTGGCGGGCTTGAGCCAGAGGTGATTGATGGTCTTGTTGGCGGCGAAGTCCACCGTGCCCACCTGGTAGGCCAGGGCGCCCGTGGTGCTGAGTTGCGGATCGGAGACCTTCTTCACCTTGAAGAGGTCATCCACCTGCAGCGGGCGCGAGGCGAACAGACCGGTGGAGGCCACCAGAATGGAGAAGCCGATGAGGAGTGAAGTGTTGCGGCGCATGAAATGCCTCATGACAAGAGGCCTCTATGCTAACGCACATGGCCTCCAGGCGGGGTCCAACCACAGGCCTCGCTTACGCGGTACCGATGCCTTGCGAACAGTCGGTAGCCGCCGTCGAAGGTTTGTTTCAGCAGCGGCAGTCGTGTCAGCAAGGCGATGGGTCGGGTCCAACGGCTTGACGCCAGGACCTGCCGGTAGACATCGGCCCCACAGACAATCTGGCCATCCTGTGTGATCAATCGGATGTCCTGCAGCAGATCTTCTGATTGAAGACCGGTCTGCTGGGCCACCCAGGGATCCTGGAGCGGGCGGAAACCATAGCCTTGGCGTTTCAGCCATGGTCCCCAGAACGGAACCCACCGGGCACAGAATCCGCAGGATTGGTCATAGAGGATCCAGCCCCGGAGCGCGCCGCTCATGATTCAACCCGCTTGGGGAAGCCAACGGAAATGGGGGAACCCTCGGTATGGAGGAGAGAGGCGGGTTCCGTGGACAGCACGTTCAGGACGGACGGAGGAAAGGCGGCGCTGGGTCCGCCGATCCACTTGAAGTGTTCGGCTCTGCTGAGCTGCCAAGGAGGGCGGCTGACCTCGTAGGCCAGAGTGGTTCCGAACCGGTTCGCGAACCCCCACAGATGATTGACGAGGAAGGTGTCCAGCCCGGAAGCGTCGAGAGACGCTGAACACGGTGTCGCCTCAAATCCGCGAATCTCCCCACACTCTGTCCACCGAAACATGGAGGACGCCGGCTCTGCGGCAGTCGCGGATTGCCGAGGGTGCGACAGCGGCACGGTCTGGTAGGGCTCTCCATATCCCCACCGTGCGATGAGGGTCACCAGGGAACGCGGCACCAGCTCCCGGAGGAAGACCACGCCGGATCGCTTCTGCCCGTTCACGCGGGCGGTCACGTAGGTGCGAAGGTTGACCTCCGGGAAGGCGCCGTGAAAAGGCGCCGGCAGGCCCAGGATGCGGGTCTTCAGGAACTGAAATCCGACCAGTGAGAGGTAGAAATTCCCCGCGAACGGCTCGGGCTCGACACCTGGAGGAAGTAGGGGGCGCAGCACGTCGGAGTCGACCTGGAAGGTGACGAGCAGGAGATCCCGCCACTCCGCCCGCAGGAAGGCCCGAGGCACCTCTAGTATTCCGAGAGCAGGTACCGCGCGATCACGGTTCGTTGGATCTCGCTGGTGCCTTCGCCGATGGTGCAGAGCTTCACGTCCCGGTAATACTTCTCCACCGGGTAGTCCTTGATGTAGCCGTAGCCGCCGAGGATCTGCACGGCCTGGTCGGCCACGCGGCAGGCCACCTCGGAGCTGTAGAGCTTGGCCATGCTGGCGGCCTTGGCGTAGGGCAGGCCCTGGTCTTTCAGCCCCGCGGCGCGGTAAATCAGCAGGCGGGCGGCCTCGATCTCGGTGCCCATGTCGGCCAGCTTGAACTGGATGCCCTGGTGGTCGGCCAGCGGCTTGCCGAAGGTGTGGCGGATCTTGCTGTAGCGGGCCGCCTCCTCGAAGGCGCCTTGGGCCATGCCGAGGCCCAGGGCCCCGATGCTGATGCGGCCGCCATCCAGCGTCTTCATGGCCTGTTTGAAGCCCACGCCGTCCTCGCCCAGCAGGTTCGCCTCGGGCACCTTCACGTCCTCGAGGATCAGCTCGGAGGTATCGCTGGCCCGGAGACCCAGCTTGTTCTCCTGCTTGCCGGCCCGAAAGCCGTTCATGCCCTTCTCCAGCACGAAGGCGCTGATGCCGTCGGCGCTGCTGTGGCCAGCCTGGGGCGGACGGGTGCGGGCCATGACCACGAAGATGTCGCCCACGGTGCCATGGGTGATGAAGGTCTTGGTGCCATTCAAGACGTAGTGCGAGCCTTCCTTCTTCGCGGCGGTGCGCAGCGAGCCTGCGTCGCTGCCCGATCCAGGCTCCGTGAGGCCCCAGGCCCCGAGAGCCTGGCCGCTGGCGAGGGGCTTCAGGTACTTCTGCTTCTGGGCCTCGCTGCCCATGGCGAAGATGTGGTTGCTGCAGAGGCTGTTGTGGGCCGCCACGGTGATGCCCACGGAGCCGTCCACCCGGGACAGTTCCTCCACCACCACGGCATATTCCAGGTAGCCCATGCCGGCGCCGCCGTATTCCTCGGGAAAGATGACGCCCATCATGCCCATCTCGCCCAGCTGCTTCACCACGTCCATGGGGAAGGTCTTGGCCTCGTCCCAGGCCATCACGTGGGGCCGGATCTCCTTCTCCGCGAACCTGCGCACTTCCTGGCGCAGGGCCTCGACATGCTCGGGCAGCGTGACGTCCATGGGAACCTCGATCAGAGGGCGGCGGCGGCCGTCGTGGGGGCGCCCCGCTGCAGGAGCTGCTTCTTCTGGAGGAGGCTCTCGGCTTCGGGCATGACGTCCAGCGCCTTGAGGATGACGGGATCCTTCTCGCACTGGATCTTGAACCCGGCCTCGATGCCGAAGGCCACGTTCTGCAGCTCGATGGAGATCTGCTCCTGCATGGCGGGCAGGTTGGCCTCCCACTCCTGGTCCGAGATCGGCAGCTTCTGCTCCAGCGCCCAGGTGCGGAAGCGCGACATCACCACGTCATCGGCGTGCTGGCCGGGCTTCACGCCGAACCGCTCCTTCTCGTGGACCGCGAAGCGGAAGAAACCCTGGTGGCGGAACCGGATGTTGACCATGAACTCGTTGAGGCGGACCGTGGGCATGGAGACATCGGGGTTGATGCCGCCCCCGCCGTAGACCGTGCGGCCCAGGTCCGTCTTGAAGGCGGGGCCCTGGGGCTTGGCGTCCTTCTCGTCCTCGGGGTTGTAGTAGTCGTCCAGGCCGTGGGTGTAGTCGCGCTGGATACTGCGGCCCGAGGGCGTGTAGTAGCGGGCGGTGGTGAGGGCGAGTCCCCGGGAGCGGTTGATGGTGAGCACGCTCTGCACGAGGCCCTTGCCCCAGCTGGTCTGGCCCACCACCAGGCCGCGGTCGTGGTCCTGCACGGCGCCGGTGACGATCTCGCTGGCGCTGGCCGAGCCGCGGTTGATGAGGACGACGAGGGGGAACGGATCCAGCTGCGCGCCCTTGCTGGTGCGGGTCTGGCTCTCGTCCCGGCCGTCGCGGCCCTTTTGGCTGACGATGAGCTGGTCGGGGCCCAGCAGCTGCCGGCAGATGCCGATGGCCGCGTCGAGCACCCCACCGCCGTTGCCGCGCAGGTCGAGGATGAGCTGCTTCATGCCCTGCTTCTTCAGGGTGGCCACGGCCTTCTCGAACTCTTCAGATGTGGTCTCGCCGAAATCCTTGATGAGGATGAAGCCCGTGGTGGGGTTCAGCATGAAGCTGTAGTAGACGCTGTTGGTGGGCACTTCGGCGCGGGGGATGGAGAAGCGCAGCAGCTCCGCGATGCCGGCGCGCTGCACGGCGATCTCGACGAGGGTGCCTTTTTCGCCGCGGAGCTTCTGGAGCGCGGCGTTGGAGCTCATGCCCTCGGTGCTGGTGCCGTCAATCTCCTTGATGATGTCGCCGGAGCGCACGCCAAGCCGCTCGGCGGGACCGCCCTTCATGGGGCTGATGATGGCGATGCCCTGGTCGTGCTGCTGGATGATGGCGCCGATGCCGAAGAAGGAGCCCTTCTGCTCTTCCCGGAGCAGCCGGAATTCGCTCTCGTCCATGTAGTTCGAGTGGGGGTCGAGGGTATGCAGCATGCCCTGGATGGTGGCGTGGGTGAGCTGCCGAGGGGCCGGGGGCTCCGGCGTCTGCTTCTGCACCAGGTCCATGACCTCGGTCAGGGTGTCCAGGCTGCGCTGCCGCGCGCTCTCGCCATTGGACCGGGCCAGCAGGGGACCGGCCACGGCCACCGTGGCGGCCAGGACCATCCACATCCAGTTGCGCTTGATGAAACGGGCCATGAGGCTCCCGGGGAACGTCCCTCCAGGATACGCCCGGCCCCTGCCCGGGGCGATGCGCCGTTTTCAGAAGCCTTCGAGGATCTTCCGGGCCACCGGCTCCATGCGCGCCCGGCTCGCCCGGGTGGCCTGGACAACCCCCTCGAGCTGCTTGTAGGCGAGTTCAAGGTCGTCATTCAAGATCAGGTAGTCATAGGCATGATAAAGCTCGAGTTCGTGACGTGCGTACTGCATGCGGACGCGGATCTGCTCGTCGGAGTCCTTGCCCCGGTCCCGCAAGCGCTGCTCGAGGGCGGCGGCCGAAGGGGGGAGGATGAAGATCATGCGGGCATCGGGGATGGCCTTGCGCAGGTTCAATGCGCCGGTGGTCTCGATGTCCAGGAGCACGTCCCGCCCGCTGGCCAGGACGCCCGTCAGCCAATCCCGGCCCGTGCCATAGCGGTGGCCGTAGACCTGCACCCATTCCACCAGGCCGCCCTCGGCGACCATAGCGTCGAAGCGGGCGTCGTCCACGAAGAAGTAGTCGCGCCCGTCCACCTCGCCGGGGCGGGGCTGCCGGGTGGTGAAGGACGTGGAGAAGCTCAGGTCCGGCACGCTGCGCACCAGCCGTTGGGCGAGGGTGGACTTGCCCGCGCCCGACGGCGCGGAGACCACGAACACATTCCCGGGATGCTGGATCAAAGGTCCCTCCTGCTTCCACTTTAGCGGATCGGGCCCTGGCATCGCCTGCCCCGGAGCCTAGGATGGACGCCTGGAGGTTCCCCATGCGCGAACTGCTGCTCTCCCTCGGCTGCGTCCTGGCCCTGTCGGCCCAGGACAGCCCCTTCCCCAAGCCCACCGCCCACCACCACGCCCTGAAGGACCAGGCGGGCACCTGGACCGCCGTGGCCCGGATGTACATGGACCCCGCCAAGCCGCCCATGGTGTCGAAGGGCACCGAGACCAACACCGTGGTGGCCGGCGGCCTCTGGCTCAAGTCCGAGTTCCGCGCCGAGATGATGGGCTCGGCCTTCGAGGGCCACGGCCTGTTCGGCTACGACACGATGCAGAACGCCCACGTGGGGACCTGGGTGGACAACTCGGGGACCTGGATGGCGGTGACGAAGGGGACCTGCACCAAGGACTGCCGGGAGCAGACCCTCTTCTTCGAGGGCTACGACGAGACCGGCAAGCCCGCGACCTACAAGGAAGTTCACACCTTGACCGACAAGGACCACCGGCAGATGGCGATGTACACCAAGGGCAAGGACGGCGCCTTCGTGAAGGTCATGGAGATGGAATACACCCGCGCCAAGTAGCTGACCTTAGCTGAAGGGTTCCGCCTCAGGCTCCGCCGGGGCTGGGGGCGGAACCCGCTTGAAGATGGCCGAGGCGCTGCGCCGGCCGTCCATGACGATGTGCGCGGGCTCGGCCAGGCGGCTGTGCACCAGGCAGCCGGACCGCCACACCTCGGGCTGCTGGCGCAGCCAGTCCCAGTCCAGGCGGCTCGAGCCCCGGGGGTAGGGCACCGTGAAGTAGCCGATGTTCAGGGACGTCACGTTGTGGAAGAAGTGGGATCCCAGCGAGGCGTCGGCCTGGAAGTTCTCCATGGCGTATTCGACGATGACCTGGGCGCAGGAGATCATGGGCCAGGTGATGGGGATGCCCAGGTGCCGGTCGTGGCTGCCCCAGCGGCCGGGGCCCAGCAGCACGTATTTGCCGCCCTCATGCCGGAACCGGTCGTTGAGTTGTTCGAGCTGCGAGGCCAGGGCGAGGGTCTCGAACTTGTCGAAGCCTTCCGGGTCCACCCAGACGATGTCGCGCAGGCCCTCCACGGTGCCGTTGCCCACGCAGCGCTCGGAGAACAGGAACACCTCGGCGGGGTCGAGGTCCGCCGCCGACAGGTTCACCTCGCCGTTGTCCAGCAGCTGGTGCTTGATCTGCAGGAGCGTGAAGGTGGGCTTCCCGTTCTGCGGATCCTTCTCCAGGTTCACGGCGAACTCGATCTCCACCGGCGTCTCCATGGCCTCGCGGATGAGCTCGAGCAGGTGCTGGAGGATGCGGGCCAGGGGGAACTGGTCGTACTTGAGGATGTTCCGGAAGTTCACGATGCGCGGGCCGGGATGGTCCAGGCCGTCGCGGATGCGGTCGTCGTTGTTGTCCCACACCGAGGCGCAGTGCTGCAGGGCCCCGTCCTTCTCGGCCTGCTGGATGTCGAGGGCGAGCAGGGTCGCGTCCTCGCCGCTGTAGAGATCCACCGAGGTGCGGCTCATGTCCAGGGCGTAGAACAGCTTCTGGGTGGTGCGCAGCTGCTCCTTGGGGGGCAGCATGTCCATCTCGGGATAGGGCGGGGCGAAGCGGTAGGCCTTGCCGCCCTCCACCACGTATTTGCCCAGACCCACGGCGATGTTGGCGATGCCGTCCTGCGGCTGGGTGTAGGCCACGGGGTAGTAGTTGAAGGACTGGGCGACGCCGGAGAGGTGCGGGTAGAACCGGTCGCCGAAGCGGCTGCCGGAGACCTCCTGGATGAGGATGGCCATCTGCTCTTCCTCGATCTTGTAGTCGATGGCCTGGAAGTAGGCCCGCGACGCTTTCGAGTACACGGAGGCGTAGACCAGCTTGATGGCCTCGGTGAGCTGGGCCTCCCGCACGGCCGGATCGGGGTCGTTGTTGGGCAGGAAGAAGGTGTTGTAGAGCCCGGCGAAGGGGTGGGAGAGGCTGTCCTCCAGCAGACCCGAGGAGCGCACGGCGAGGGGCACCTTCGCGTGCTTGGTGAGGAACATCCGCAGCTTGGCCATGAGCTCCGGCGAGAGCGCCCCCAGAAGGAAGCGCTGCTTGATGGTGTCGTCGTCCACGTCGTCCTGGAGCATCTGGCGCAGGCCGTGCCGGTTGATGAACGACGTGAACTCCGCGGTGCCGATGATGGCCGAGCGGGGGATCCGGATGTTGGCCTCGGGCAGGAGGTTGTCCAGGTCCAGCCGGGAGAGCAGGGAGTGGGTGAAGGCGACGCCGCGGCCCTTCCCGCCCATGGAGCCCGGGGCCAGGCGCAGGATGTTGGGCTCGTCCTTGGGAGTCGTCTCCAGCAGGGGCACCACCTTGCCGAGGGTCTTCATGCGCTGCACGTAGTCGCCCACGTGGATCAGGAAGGTGCGCATCTCCTCGGGATCGCGGTAGTCCGAGATGCGGAACTTGGCCAGTACCTTGGCCACCTGCACCTCGCCGCGGGCCATGATCCAGGCCGAGAAGTGGTTCCGGGAGGCGTGGTAGACGAGGGACTCCACCGGCACGGTGCGCAGCTTGGCCTGGAGGTCTTCCATGTCCGTGGCCCGGGAGATCTCGGCGCCGTGCTCGTCGCGGAAGATGAAGTCGCCGAATCCCAGGCTGTCGTAGAAGAAGGCGGAGAGCTCGGCGCCGAGGGTGTAGGAGTTCTTGTTCAGGAAGCCGCTGTTGATGGCGGTGGCCCAGGATTCCTTGAAGGGATCGGAGGACTGCAGCAGGGTGGGCAGGTAGGGGTTGCGGTCCTTCACGGCCTTGATGAGCTTGATGCCCGCCTCGCGGTCGAGGGCGCCGTCCTTCGGGTACTTGCGGTCGGTGATCACGCAGAGCAGGTAGTCCTGGTACTGGTTGACGAAGGCGATGGCCTCTTCGTACGTGGTGGCCAGGATCACTTTGGGGCGGACCCGCATGGAGAGGGTGCGGGTCATGCCGTCCATGCTCTGGTCCTTGGCCAGGCGCGTGGTCTGCTTGAGGATCTCGCTGTAGAGGATGGGCAGGTACCGCGAGTAGTAGCGGATGCTGTCCTCCACCAGCAGGATCACGCGGGTGAGGCCCACCGCCGTGTCGTTCTGGACGTTGGCCCGGTCCTCCATGAACTTCACCATGGCCATGAATATTTCGGGATTGCCGTTCCACACGAAGATCTGGTCGTAGTGCTTCTGCAGTTCCTGCCGGCGCCGATCCATGGCGCCGACCTCGACGTTGTCGTTGAGCAGCAGGTAGATGGGGATGCGCGGCGCGGCCTTGTGCAGGGCCTTGGACAGCTCGAGGTGGCCACCCTGGCCCAGGCGGCTCATGACGATGATCATGTCGAAGTGGCGGTTGGCGCACTTCTCGATGGCCTCGTCCACGGTGGATACGTTGGTCACCCGGGGCGGGTTGCTCATGTTCAGCTGGTAGTAGCCGTCGAAGAGGATCTCCGTGAGGAGGCCGTCCTGCTCCAGCGTGAAGGCGTCGAAGGCCGGGGCCACCAGCAGGATCTCCCGAGTGCGCAGCGGCATCAGGTCATGGAAGATCTCCTTGTCGGAGGCGTACTTCCGGAAGATCTCGTTGAACTCGCGGCTGATCATCGTGGGGGCCTCGCCATCGGGGCAGTGTACCGGTCCATACGGAAAAGGGGGCCTCGCGGCCCCCTTTTCTGTATGGCGTCGGGCTAGGCCCTAGACGAGGCCCTGGTCGATCATGGAATCGGCCACCTTGATGAAGCCGGCGATGTTCGCGCCGTTCACGTAGTTGCCGGGGGTGCCGAAGCGGGCGGCGGCGTCCACGCAGGACTTGTGGATGTTGATCATGATCTGGTGCAGGCGGGCGTCCACTTCCTCGGCGGTCCAGCCCAGGCGCATGGAGTTCTGGCTCATCTCGAGGCCCGAGGTGGCCACGCCGCCGGCGTTGGAGGCCTTGCCGGGGGAGAAGATGATCTTGTCCGTGTTGGCCTGGAAGAACTCCACGGCGTCCAGGGTGCTGGGCATGTTGGCGCCTTCGACCACGGCCTTGCAGCCGTTGGCCAGCAGAGCCTTGGCCTCGTCCAGGTTCAGCTCGTTCTGGATGGCGCAGGGCAGGGCCACGTCCACCTTCTGCTCCCAGGGGCGCTTGCCCGCGTGGAACTGGGCGGTCTTGAACTTCTGGGCGTAGGGGGCCACGGACATGCGGTCGATGCGGAGCATCTCCTCCATGTAGGCGATCTTCTCGCCGCTGATGCCGTCGGCGTCGTAGATGTAGCCGTCGGGGCCGGAGATGGTGACGACCTTGGCGCCCAGCTGGGTGGCCTTGGTCACCGCGCCCCAGGCCACGTTGCCGAAGCCGGAGACCGCGACCTTCTTGCCCTGGATGCTGTCGCCCTTGGTCTTCAGCGCCTCTTCGGCGAAGTAGACCACGCCGTAGCCCGTGGCTTCGGGGCGCACGAGGCTGCCGCCCCAGTACTGGCCCTTGCCGGTGAGCACGCCGGTGAACTCGTTGGCGAGCTTCTTGTACATCCCGAACATGTAGCCCACTTCGCGGCCGCCTACGCCGATGTCGCCCGCGGGCACGTCGGTGTCAGGGCCGATGTGGCGGAACAGCTCCATCATGAAGGACTGGCAGAAGCGCATCACTTCGGCGTCGGACTTGCCGTTGGGGTCGAAGTTGGAGCCGCCCTTGCCGCCGCCCATGGGCAGGCCGGTGAGGCTGTTCTTGAAGATCTGCTCGAAGCCCAGGAACTTCAGGGTGTCGAGGGTGACGTTCGGGTGGAAGCGGATGCCGCCCTTGTAGGGCCCGATGGCGCTGTTGAACTGCACGCGCCAGCCGTTGTGGATGCGGATCTGGCCCTTGTCGTCCACCCAGGGCACGCGGAAGGAGATGGCACGCTCGGGCTCGACGATGCGCTCGAGGATGGCGTTCTTCTTGTACTTGGGCTCCTTCTCGAGCACCGGAGCCAGGGAGTGCAGGATCTCGGTGGCCGCCTGGATGAACAGGCTCTCCCAGGGGGCCTTCTTCTTGAGGCCCTCAAGGACTTCATTGACGTACTGGCTCATGGTTCCTCCAGGAAGGAGTGTTGAGAAAGAGGGGCGTGGGCCCGGGTGGTGAGTGGTCTGCAAGGGTGTGCCCCGGCGCCCTGTCCCGGGGCGGTCGTGGCATGTTCGGGGGCCGGAAACGGGACGACATGACTCTAGCCCCAGGTGGGGGACAGGGCGAGCCATAGGCTTCAAGAGGTGATGGGAAGCACTAAATTGGGGACTTCTAGGGAGCTTTTCATGCAGGTTGTTGACACTGTGTCAACCGGGTGTGCCTCCGCGCCCCGGATCACCGCGTCAGAAGCCCGGGGGGCCGCCTTGGTTTTTCCAGAATCATCGGCCCTAGGATGGACGTAGCCATGTCCCGACTGCGACCTGTTCTCCAGCTCAGGACCAGGATCACCCTCCTGGTCAGCTTGATCCTGGGCCTCGCCCTGCTCGTGACCGGCGTGCTGGTGGACTGGAAGATGGAGCAGCAGGCCCGGGAGGCCCTGGGCGACAAGGTGGTGCTGCTTTCGCGCATCGTGGCCGAGAGCGAGGGGGTGCGCGAGGGCCTGGCGGGCCGGCGTCCCCAAGCCCAGGTGCAGGAGCTGGCAGAGCGGATCCGCCGGGAAGCGGGCGTGGATTACGTCGTGGTGATGGACATGGACGGCCGCCGCCTCTCCCACCCGAACCCGGGCCAGATCGGCGCACGGTTCGCCGGCGGCGATGACGCGAACGTGTACCGGGGGCTCTCGTATCTCTCCGTGGCCGAGGGGACGCTCGGGGTCTCCCTGCGCGCCTTCACGCCCGTGCGGGAGGGGGACCGGCAGGTGGGCGCCGTGGCCGTGGGCCTCCTGCTGTCGGGCGTGGACCGCGCCATTGTGAGCGTGCAGAAGCGCATCCTCTTCGGCGGGCTCCTCGGCTTCGCGGCGGGCATCCTCGGCGCGATGTACCTGGCCGGCCGCATCAAGCGGATCCTCCTGGGCATGGAGCCCCAGGAGATCTCGACCCTGCTGCAGCAGCGGGAGGCCATGCTCCACTCGGTGCGCGAAGGCGTCCTCGGCGTGGACCAGGACCTGAATGTCACCATCGTCAACGAAGAGGCCCTCCGGCTGTTCGCCCTGGCCGGGAGCCACGGCGAGCTGGTGGGCCGCCCCGTGGAGGAGGTTCTGCCGAGCTCCCGGCTCAGAACCGTCATCGAGACGGGCCAGGCGGAGTACGACCAGGAGGGCGACATCCTGGGCCTCCCCATCCTGACGAACCGCGTGCCTGTGCTGGTGGACGGCCGCATCGCCGGGGCCCTGGCCACATTCCGGGACAAGTCCGAGGTGAACCGGCTGGCGGAACAGCTCACCGGCGTCCGCTTCTACGCGGACGCGCTGCGGGCCCAGACCCACGAGTTCATGAACAAGCTCCACGTGATCCTCGGCCTCGTCCGGCTCGGCGAGCACGAGCGCCTCAAGACCTTCATCACCGGGGTGGCCGGGCGGCTGGACGACGAGGTGGGCTTCGTGGTGCAGCGCATCAAGGATCCCGTCGTGGCCGGATTCCTGCTCGCCCGGTTCTCCTCGGCGCGGGAGCAGAACATCCTCATGCAGCTGGACCAGGATGCCTCGCTGCCGCCCTGCGCCGACGACGCCGTGTCCCACGACCTCGTCACCGTCCTGGGCAACCTGCTGGAGAACGCGGTCGAGGCGATCGGGGACGGTCTCCGGCGGGAGATCCGGGTGTCCCTGCGGCCGGAGGGGGAGCTGCTGCACCTGTCCGTCGCGGACACGGGCCCCGGCCTCCCCGAGGACGTATTGGCCCAGGCCTTCGTCCGCGGTTTCTCCACCAAGGGGGAGAAGCGCGGCCTCGGGCTCTGGCAGGCGGCTCGCACCGTCGAGGCGAGGGGTGGGCATCTCAAGGGAGAAAACCGGGCCGGGGGGGGCGCGGCGTTCACCGCGTCGATCCGGTTGTTCCCAGGGGAGGACGCATGATCCGGGTGCTGCTGGTCGAGGACGATCCGATGGTCGCCGAGCTCAATCGGATGTACCTGAGCCGGGTGGAGGGCTTCGACACCGTGGCCTCCCTGCGCACCGCGCCGGAGGCGCTGGACCTGCTCCGGGAACGTCCGGTCGACCTGCTGCTGCTGGACATCTTCATGCCCGGGCAGAGCGGCATCGAGCTGATGGGCGAGATCCGGAAGCTGGGCCTGGATGTGGACGTGATCTTCGTGACGGCCGCCCGGGACACCGCGACCATCGACCGGGCCCTGAAGCTGGGGGCGGTGGACTACCTCATCAAGCCCTTCGAGTTCGAACGCCTCAAGCAGGCCCTGGAGCTCTACCGCGAAAGCCGCCACATGATCCGGCGCGGCGAGGCCCTCGACCAGGCCGAGCTCGACAAGCGCCTGGCCCGCCGGCCCGCAGGGGCC
>JAFJUR010000034.1 GCA_017859995.1 Holophagaceae bacterium
CTCACCGAGCAGCTGTTCACCAATCCCGGACACCGCATGACCGAGGACTACATCACGGGGAGGTTCGGCTGATGCGCCAATTCGACCAGGAACTGAAGGATCTCCGGGATGGCATCCTGGCCATGGCGGGCATCGCCGAGGAGATGATCGACCTCACGAACCAGGCGCTCGTGGAGCGCTCCAAGGCCAAGGCCGACCAGGTGATGGCCCTGGACCGCCGGATGGACGAGTGGGAACTGAAGCTCGACCGCCTCTGCGTGGACCTGCTCGCGCTCCGCTCGCCCGCGGCAGGCGACCTGCGCCTCATCGCCTCCAGCCTCAAGATCGTGCCTGAGATCGAGCGCATCGGCGACCACTGCTGCAACATCGCCCGCCGCGCCACCTACGTCCACCCGCCGATCCTCTCCGGCGGTCTGCTGGAGCGCATGGGCCAGGAGACCCGGGGCATGGTGCGCTGGGCGGTGGATTCCTTCATCGGCAGCGACGCGGGCCTGGCCCGCACGGTCATCGCCGCGGACGATTCCGTGGATGAGCTGTACGGCCGCATCTACCGGGAGCTGCTCCGCCTGATGATGACGGATCCCTTGTGCATCGAGCGGGCCAGCCACCTCATCCTCGTGATCAAGAACTGGGAGCGCATCGCCGACCAGGCCACGAACATCGCCGAGGAGGTGCTGTTCATCCTGGAAGGGCGCAGCGCCAAGCACCCCTACCTCCAGAACGCGCCGCCCGATCCGAACATCCCGTCAGAATAGGAAAGAGGTCTCCATGCCACGCATCCTCATCCTCGAAGACGATGTCGAGATCCGCCTGGGTCTGGAGCAGCACCTCCTCCGGGAGGGTTTCCAGCTCGTGCCCGTGGGAACCGGGCGGGAGGCGCTCCTGGCCCTGAACGCCCCGGGCCCGAAGCTCGACGCGGCCCTGCTGGACCTCAGCCTGCCCGACATGGACGGGCTGGATGTCCTGCGGGCCATCCGCGCCCACGCGACCCTGCGGGCGCTGCCCGTGCTCCTCGTCACGGCCCGCAGCGAGGAGATCGACCGGGTACTGGGCCTGGAGCTGGGCGCGGACGACTACATCTCCAAGCCTTTCTCGGTGCGGGAACTGGCGGCGCGGCTGCGGGCCATCCTCCGCCGGGCCACCCCCTTCGAAGGCCGCGAGCAGCCCACGCAGCTGGCCTTCGGGCCCATCACGGTGGACCTCGACATGCACACCGCCCGGGTGGACGGCCAGCTGGTCGAACTCACCCGCCGCGAATTCGAACTGCTCACCTACTTCCTGGCCAACCCCCGGCGCGTGCTCACCCGGGAGAAGATCCTGCAGCAGGTCTGGGGCCTGGAATACCTGGGCGAGAGCCGCACCATCGACGCCCATGTCCGCCGGGTGCGGGCGAAGATCGGCGAGGCCGCCGCGGAGCTCATCGAGACCGTGGTGGGCGTCGGCTACCGGCTGGGCGGCCCCGCCGGTTCCTGACCGCCCTCGGGCTGGTCAGAAGCCGGGTTCGGCAGCATCACCCGGAAGGTCGTTCCCTGCCCGGGCCGGCTCTCCACGGTGACCTCGCCCCCCATGAGCCGGCAGAGGTGCTTCACGATGGCCAGGCCCAGCCCGGTTCCAGGCTTGGCCTTGGCGGCCTGGGCCCGGTAGAAGCGCTCGAAGATGCGCCCCTGTTCCGCCTCCGGAATGCCCGGCCCCTGGTCGCGCACCTCCCAGGTCTGTCCCTGCGGCGTGACCTGGACGGACAGGACCACCGTGCTGTCCGGCGGACTGAACTTCATGGCGTTGGACACAAGGTTCTCGAGCACCTGGTTGAGCCGCAGGGGATCTGCCTGGATCCAGGTGTCCGGGGGCGCCATCACCTCGCGCTCCAGCCCCACCCCTTTGGCCGCGTGGTGATCCCGCAGGTCCCTCACGAGGGTGTCCAGGAACCGCTCGAGGTGCAGGCGCTCGGGCACCAGGTGCAGGGCGCCGCTCTCGATGCGGCTCAGTTCCGAAAGGTCGCCGAGGAGGAGCGTGAGCCGGTCCACGGAACGGAGCAGGGACTGGGCGCTCATCCGGGCGGATTCCGACAGGTCCTCGTCCTGGAGGTTCTCGGCGGCGATGCGGATCGCGGTCACGGGCGTCTTGAGCTCATGGCTCACGTTGGAGATGAATTTCTGCCGGGTGGTCTCCAGGGCTTCCTGGCTGGTGATGTCGTCCAGGGTGAGGAGCACGCCGCTGACCGCCCCCAGCGGGGCGAAGGGGATGGCCCTCACGCGCAGGGTCCGGCCGCCCCTGGGGACACGCCACTCCACGCCCCGCCCCAGATAGGCCTTCTGGATGGCCTCGACACTGTCGGCATCCCGGAAAACCTCGCCCATGGGCATGCCCTTGACCAGGGGCGCCCCCAGGCCCAGATGCCGCTGGGCGGCGGGGTTGTACTGCTCCAGGGCCCCAGCGGAACCGAACAGGAGCACCCCCTCCTCCAGCCGGGCCATGATCCCCGGCAGCAGGCGGTCCTCCCGGGCCGCCCGTTCCTTGAGGTCGAGGTTCTCCCGCTCCAGGGCTGTCCAGGCGTCGGGAAGGTCCTCGATGGCGCGCGGCCGGTTGCCGCTCATGAGCTGGCCCAGGGGCTCGGCCAGGGGCCGCAGCTGCCACCGGGCCATGAGGATCACCACCAGGACGAGGGTGGCGAGCAGCCCGAGCGTCCAGGGGAGGGAGGCGCCCTTGTGGACGCTCATGCCGAGGCCGAAACCCAGGAACAGCAGGGAGCCCAGGCTGATCAGCGCGCGGCCAAGGAAGGCCGGAAGCCCCGATCCGTCTCCGCGCTGGGATGCAGGTTGGTCCATGTCCCCAGACCTTACACCGCGCGGAGAGCCCCGCACAGCGCCCTTTGGCGAATTTACGCTCCTGTAACCCCGACGGACCCGGTACAGTTGAAGGTTGATCGCGGGAGTCCCCAATGTCCTTGAATGCACTGATGCGCTGGCTGAAACCCCGGGAGATGGTCTTCTTCGACCTGCTCGAATCCGCCGCCGGCAACGCATACCAGGCCTCCCAGCTCTTCGACCTGGAGATCCGCACCGGGGACCCCGTCCGGTTCGCCGAGTTGCGCCGCCAGATGAAGGACCTCGAGCACATCGGGGACGACATCACCCGCGAGATCATGGACCGGCTGAACCACACCTTCGTGACCCCCATCGAGCGCGAAGACATCATGGAGCTGGCCCACGCCCTCGACGACGTGGTGGACAAGATCCACGCGGTCTGCGAGCGGCTCATCCTCTACCGGATCGGCCACGTCATGCCGGCGGTCACCGAAATGAGCTCGATCATCGTCGAAGGTTCCGGCGAGATCCTGCATCTGATCCGCTCCCTGCGGAACATGTCGAACCAGAAGATGATCCGGGACCGCATCCAGCGGGTGCACATCCTGGAGAACAAGGCGGATTCCATTTATCACGCGGGCCTGGCCCAGATCTTCGAGGATCCAAAAGATCCCATCGAACTCATCAAGTGGAAGGAACTGCTCGAGCAGATCGAGGATGCCACCGACAAGATCGAGCTGGTGGCCAAGGTGATCGGCTCCACGGTCATGAAGAACGCCTGAGGCATTCATGATCGAAGTATTCCTCATCCCGTCCCTTGCGGTTCTGGTCCTGCTGGCGTGGGGCATCGACTACATCAATGGCTTCCATGACACCGCCAACTCCATCGCCACGGTGGTGAGCACCGGCGTGCTTCCCGCCAAGTACGCCCTGGTCATGTCCGCCACCCTGAACTTTGCCGGGGCACTGGCCGGGACCTCGGTCGCCACAACCATCGCCAAGGGCATCGCCGAGAGCCAGCACGTGGTTCCGGCCGTCATCGCCGCGGCGCTCATGGCCGCCATCACCTGGGACCTGCTCACCTGGTGGTTCGGCATCCCCTCCAGCACCAGCCACACCCTGCTTGGCGGCCTGGCCGGCGCCGTGGTTGCCCATGCGGGGTTCGATGCCCTTCACATGAAGAAACTCAAGGAGATCGGGGCCTTTATCATCATCTCTCCGGCCATGGGCTTCCTGGTCGGAATGGTCCTCATCCTGATCATTCTCTGGGCCGTCAGGCATTTCTCAGGGCACAGGGTCAACGTCGTGTTCCGCAAGGCGCAGCTGGTCAGCGCGGCGGCGATGTCTTTCACCCACGGTCAGAATGATGCGCAGAAGGCCATGGGGATCATCTGCCTCGCCCTGATCGCCTACCACTTCCACCTGCCCCTCGACGCCAAGATGAAGGTGGTGGTGCCCCTCTGGGTGAAGATCGGCAGCGCCTGCTTCATGGCCGCGGGCACCGCCTCGGGCGGCTGGAAGATCATCAAGACCATGGGCTCCAAGATCGTGAAGCTGCGGCCCATCCACGGTTTCGCCGCGGAAACCGCCGCCGCCGCCGTCCTCTTCACCACAGCCCACTTCGGCATTCCGGTGAGTACCACCCACAGCATCACGGGCGCCATCATGGGCGTGGGCGCGACCACCAATTCCAGCGCCGTCCGCTGGGGCGTGGCCGGAAACATCGTGGTGGCCTGGATCCTGACCATCCCGATCAGTGCGTTGCTGGCGGCAGGGTTCCTCAAGCTGGTGGCCCCCTACTTCTGAGCATTTGTTCCCGATATGTGACGGTTCGGACATCCGACCGTCACGGCAAGATCCGAGTCTTGGTGTCCCTGCGCTGTGGACGCCCGTCACCGCTTGGTATCGCCGTTTTCCCGCGAAGTTGGCGCCTCCGCCACGCCGCCGTCATCACCGAAGCCGATCCTGGACGCAACCCCAGGGAGGTACGACCATGACGATCGAAACCCTCGCACCCCATCCGGAAGGCGCCCGCTACACCGTCCGGCCGCTGACCAGCTCGGACTTCGCGCACCTGCGCCGCCTGGAGGCCGAGATCTGGTCCGGCGACGGCACCGGGGAGCTCTGCCCCCACTACCTGCGCCTCTGCACCGAGCTCTACCGCGACTGGTGCTTCCTGGCCTTCGACGGCGACCGCCCCGCGGGCTACGTGCTCAACTTCGTCCAGGGCACCACGGTCTACTGCGCCACCCTCGCCGTGCACCCCGACTACCAGAAGGGCCGGGTGAACTACCTGCTCATCCGCGCCATGGTCTCCAAGCTCCTCAGCGAGCCGGTGGAGGAGTGCCGCTTCCTGGTGGAGCCCGGCAACGTCGACGCCCGCAGCGTCCACAACGCCTTGGGCGCCCGGGTGGTGGAGGAGGTCCACGACTTCTACGCGCCCGGCGACACCCGCCTCTGGTCCGCCATCACCCGCGACGACCTGGAGCGTGTCCGGGCCCGCTACACCCGCCTCAAGCTGGTGTCCTGATGGGCGGGACCGGCAGTTGGGCCGGCGTCCTCTGGCCCACCTTCGCCCTCCTGCCGCGCCTTGCGGCCGGCGCGGAACCCCAGCCGGGCCTGCACCGCTGGTCGAAGCGCCTGCTGCCGGCCCTGGGCATCGAGCTGTCGGTGCACGGCCAGCCCCGCACCGACATCCCCCTCTGGGTGGCCAACCACCTGAGCTGGGTGGATCCCCTCGTGTGCATGAGCCTGCGCCCCATGGGCACCATCGCGAAGGGGGAGGTGGCGGGGTATCCGCTCATCGGCCGGTGGGCCCGGAAGTCCGGCATCCAGTTCGTGGACCGGGAGGACGCCACCAGCCGCGCCGCGGCCCTGGCGGCGTACACCGCCTCGCTGCGGGAGGGCCGCCCCATGCTGCTCTTCCCCGAGGGCACCACCACCCGAGGCGGGCGCCTGGCGGCCTTCTATGAGGGCGGCCTCCGCGCGGCCTTCGAGCTGAGCCGGCCCGCCCAGCCCCTGCGGATCGCCAGCCCCGCCGCCCACTATCCCTGGACCGGGCGGGAATCCCTGCTGCCCCATCTCCGCGAGCTCCTCGCCACCCGCACCCCCGTCACCGTGACGGCGGAGGCCCCCCTGGATCCCCGCGACTTCCCCGATGCCGCCGCCTGGATCGCCGCCTTCCGCGCCGCCCTTCTGCCCCGGAGCTCCGATGTCCGCTGATGTCCTCATGCAGGGTCTTCGCACGGGCCTCACGCCCTTCCTTGGCCTGCCCCTCTCGGTGGACCCCCGCCCCGCCACCGGGGTGGTGCTGGGCGTGCCGTGCGATGCGGGCGTCATCAACCGCCCCGGCGCCCGCCTGGGCCCCTGGGCCCTGCGCACCGCCTCCATGGGCCTGGGCGCCCATCCCATGCCTGAGCGCCTGCGGGAGGGCCGGCCCCTGCTGGGCCCGGCCGCGGCCCACGGCTGGCTGGATGGCGGCAACATCCCCACCCTGCCTTTCTCCCTGCAGGAAGCTCTGGAGACCGTCCAGGCCACCGTCGGCGCCTGGGCCATGACCGGCTGCCGCACCCTGTTGCTGGGCGGCGACCACTCGCTCACCCTCGGCGCCCTGCGGGCCCTCTTCCGGCAGCACGGCCCCCTGGGCCTCCTGCACATCGATGCTCATCCCGACGCCGCACACGGCGCCGCCTGGGGGACCGAGGTGCACCATGGCACCTGGCTGCGCCAGGCCCTCGAGGAGGGCCTGGTGGACCCCGATCGCGTGGTGCAGGCGGGCCTGCGCGCCCCCCGGCATGACGACGAGGAGTTGGCCTTCCTGCAGGCCGCGGGCGTGCGCATGTGGACGCCCGCGGACCTGCGCGACCCCCTCCTCGCCCTGCAGCTCAAGGAGGATCTGGCCTCCGTGGGCCGGGGCCCGGCGTATCTGAGCCTGGACCTGGACGCCCTGGATCCCATCCTCGTGCCCGCCGTGGCCGAGCCCGTGCCCGGCGGCCTGAGCCTAGCCGAGACCCTGCGGCTGATCCACGCCGCGCGGCTGTGGCCCGAGCCCTGGGTGGGCGCCGACCTCATGGAGCTGGCCCCCACCCTCGACGGGGCCGAGGGCAGCGCCCGGGTCGCCGTCCACCTCGCCCTCCACCTCCTCGCCTGAGGCTCCCCATGACGCCCCTCGACGCCTTCCGCACCCACCTCGGCCCCCTGGGCTGGGATGACCTCGTCACCGGCTACGACTTCGGCTTCCTCGCCATGACCGACATCCAGGCGGAAGCCCCGGGGGACGGCCCCGCCGTCCAGCGCCTGCGGGACCTGGCGGGGCCGGCCCTCGCCACCTTCGAGGCGCACCTCTGGGCCGCCTGCGCCGAGGCGGTGGGCAAGACGCCCCGGCCCGGCAGCACCCGCTGGTCGAGCGCCCAGGACCGCTGGCGGGAGGCGCTGCTGCGCGAGACCCTGGCCGCCGAGAGCACGCCGCGGCAGCTGGCCCGCCGCGTGGAGCGGCTCTACGAGCAGGTGGGCTGCCCCGAGGACATGCTGGCCATGCTGCGGCCCTCGCAGACCTGGTCCGGCATCCCGGCCACGGTCGATCCGATGGCGGTTCAGCATTTCCTCGACCGGACGCAGCGCGGCGCCCGGCGCTTCGGCGCGGCCTCCTGAGGTTCTGCCACACTGGGGACTCCCCCCCGGAGTCCCGATGTCCCTGTCCGACCCCAGGCTGGATGAGCTGCTGAGCGATGGCCCCAAGCTCGAGCCCCTGCTCCGCTGGCTGCTGGAGGCCTCGCCCCGGGGTTCCCGCCTGCGGGAGGCGCCGCGCACCGCCCGCCTCCGTCTCCTTCAGGAGGCCCTCGTCGCGCGCGGGCTCGAGGAGCGGTTGTCCGAAGCCTGGAACCACACCTCGGCCATCCGTCTGCTGTCGGAGACGGGGCTGCCCGATCGCACCACCCTGCTCGGGGAAGGGTTCCTCCGCGTGGTGGACCGCCTCATCCCCCGGCTGGATCCCGAAGGCGACCTGTATGCGCTCCTGGACCGGCTCGACCTGGGTGAGGAGGACGCCCTCTGGCTCGAGAGCCTGCCCAGGGAGGCGCGGACCTCCTGGGGCCGCCTCCTCAGCCCGCCCCCGGAGGCCTGGGCGCACGCGGCCTCCCTCCTCGCCCACCGGGCCGCGGCGGTGGGATTGTCCCGGGACCTGCTCGCCCTCGATCCGGAGGGCAGCGACGCGGATTCCCCATTCTTCACCCTGACCCGCGCCGTGCGCGACCGGGCCGAACGGCCCCAGGATCCAGATCTGCGGCGGGCCTGGGAACACTGCCACGCCGCGTGCGCCCGGGCCTTGGCCCAGGCCCACGACCGCCTGGAGGAGCAGGGCGTCTCCTCCGACCTGGTGTTCCGCCTCGAGCTGCTGGACGCCCAGCTGGAGCGCATCGCCCAGCTGCTGGCGTTCCTCTCGGGCGAAGGCGACGGCGCGGCCTTCGCGGGCGAGCTGGTGCGCGGGAGCGCCTCCCAGCACGGCCTCCTGACCCTGCTGCGCACCACCGTGAAGCGGCTGGCCCGCAAGGTGGTGGAGCACACCGGCGACACCGGCGAGCACTACATTGCCCGGAACCGCCGCGAGTGGTGGGCCATGGCCCGGTCCGCGGCGGGCGGCGGCGTGCTCACCGCCGGCACCGCCCTCTTCAAATACGGCTTCGCCGCCCTTCCCCTCGCGCCGCTGCTGCTGGGCGCCTCCCTCGCCACCAACTACACCGCGAGTTTCTTCCTCATGCAGCTGCTGGGCTTCAGCCTGGCGTCCAAGCAGCCCGCCATGACCGCCGCGGCCCTGGCCCGGGCCCTGGAATCGGGCGAGGACCAGGCTAGGGAGGTGGACCTGGTGGCGGCCATCACGCGCACCCAGGTCATCGCCACCGTGGGCAACGTCTGCGCCACGATCCCCACGTCGCTGGCCATCTCGGCGCTCTGGATCTGGCAGACCGGGCACGGTCCCCTGGGCCCGGAGTCCGCGGCGCACGCCCTGCACGGCAACCATCCCTTCCATGGCTGGACGCTGTTCTTCGCGGCCGTGACGGGCGTCCTGTTGTGGCTGTCCAGCCTGGCCGCCGGATGGGCCGCCAACTGGAGCGCCTACCGCCGCCTGCCCGAGGCGCTCGCGCAGAGCCATCGCATCCGCTCCCTGGCGGGCGGGGCCCGGGCCGAAGCCCTGGGCCGCTTCGTCCACCGTCACATCTCCGGCTTCATCGGCTACGTGGCCCTGGGCGGCCTGCTGGTCTTCGTGCCCATGGCCTTCGCCTTCGCGGGTATCCACCTCGAGGTGCGCCACGTGACGCTGCAGGCCGCTTCCCTGGCCCTGGGATCGGCCAGCCTCTGGGCCCAAGATGCTGCTCTGGGTGGCGCCCTGCCCTGGCGCGATGTCCTCTGGGGCCTGCTGGGCATCGCCCTCATCGGCGTCATGAACTTCACCGTCTCCTTCGCCCTCGCCCTGTGGACCGCCCTGCGGGCCCGGGACCTCGGCGGACGCGCCCGCCGCAGCCTCTGGTGGGGCATCCTCAAGGCCTTCAACCGCCAGCCCGGCCGCTTCCTGCTCGCCCCCAGAACCGGTGATACCCTCGATTCCCCCCACCCTGGAGACCCCCATGCGTAGCCTGCTGCTCCCCGCCCTGCTCGCCCTGCCCTTCGCAGCGTCTCTCGCCGCCCAGGACAAGCCCGCCGACAAGCCGGCCCCCGTGCGCCTCACGCCCCTGCGCGTGAGCCCGGCGACCACGCTCTCCCAGGAAATCGGCCTCAGCAAGATCGAGATCGCCTTCGCCCGGCCTGCCGTGAAAGGCCGGAAGATCTGGGGCGACCTGGTGCCCTTCGGCCAGGTGTGGCGGGCCGGCGCCAACAACGCCACCGTGATCACCCTCAGCCACCCCGCCAAGGTGGCCGGCAAGGATGTGCCCGCGGGCAGCTACGGCTTCTTCGTCCTCCCCGGAGAGAAGGCCTGGACGCTGATCCTCAACAAGAAGGCCAAGCAGTGGGGCGCCTACGACTACAAGCAGGAGGAGGACGTCATGCGCTGGGAGGTCACCCCCCAGGCCGGCCCCTTCCTCGAATACCTCGACTACCGGGTGATGCCCACGGGCATCGACGGCGCGGTGGTGGAGCTGGGCTGGGAGAAACTCCGGGCCAGCTTCTCCGTGACCTTTGACACCAAGGCTCTCTACTGGGCCCACGTGGAGGGCAAGCTGAAGCAGGCCCCCGACACGGACTGGGTGCCCTGGTACCAGGCCGCCGCCTACTGCCAGGCCCAGGGCATCGAGCCTGAGAAGGCACTGGCCTGGATTGAAAAGAGCCTGAAGGCCGGCGAGAGTTTCTGGAACCACGAAACCGCCGCCCGCATCCTGAAGGACGCGAAGCGCCTGCCCGAAGCCCAGGCCCACCTCCAGAAGGCCATCGACCTCTCCCGGGGCAAGGCGCCCAAGGACTACACCGAGAACCTGGAGAAAGAGCTGACGAGCTGGAAGGGCGCTCGATAACCGGACCCAGGGCCGCAGCGGGTCACAGCTTCACCGCGTTCCTGAGGAAGGCTTCCGGGAGCTTGGCATCGCTGCGGCTCAGATTCGCCTGGTGGACGAAGATGGTCAGCCGGCCGTTGATGCGCTCGAAGGCGATGGCGCCGCCCGCCCCGAGCAGCTTGCGGCGGTTGCACACCACCAGCTTGCCCTCCGCCGCGTAGAAGCCGGTCTGCTCCGGCGTGAAGGCCCAGGCCACGCGGGCCTTGGCATCCACAGAGATGGCCTGCTTCTTCAGCTGCATGACCATGTCCAGTTCTTTGCAGGCCACCCGACCTTCAGACCCGGCGCTGGTGGCCAGGATCAGGAGGTACTTGGCGGCCTCTTCCACGGGCACCTCGCCCGCGGCAAGGGGAGGCGAAGCCAGGACGGCCAGCACCACCGCGCCGGGGAACCAGGCGGCGGCATGACGGAAGGCAGGGGAACGGCGCGACATGGGAGCCTCCTGCAGCCCTTATCGACCGGCGGTTCGACGCCCCGGGTCCACCCAGGTGACCCCTGTGTGACTTTTCAACCTGGATTCGGGGGACGCTCCTTCAGCTCGTCTTGAACTGGGCCAGTGAACCGGAGAGCTCCTCGGCGATGCTCGCGAGGAACGCCGCCGTGTGGTTCACCTCCTCGACCGTGTGGGCCAATTCGGTGGAAGCCGCGGCGCTGCGCTCGGTGGACTGGGCCGATTCCTCCACCTGCCTCGCCACCTCATCGGATGTGCGTCCCTGCTCTTCCGTGGCGGCGCCGATTTCACGGGCGGAGGCCACCACCGCGGCGATGTTCTCCTGGATGGAGCGGATGGTGAGGTCCGTGGCCTCCACAGTCCGGATGCCTTCTTGCATCGCCTCGTCAGTCTGCTGGATCAGGTCTCCGATCTGCTTGGCTGCGCCGGCACTGTGTTCTGCGAGCTTGCGGACCTCCTCGGCCACCACGGCGAAGCCCTTGCCGTGTTCCCCTGCCTTGGCCGACTCGATGGCCGCGTTGAGGGCCAGCAGGTTCGTCTGGCGGGCGAGGTCCTGGATGATCCGGACCGCCTTCACCATCTCCTGGGTGGCCTGGCGAATGGCCTGCATGGCTGCCACCGTCGCTTCGCCCTGCCTGGCGCCCTCCTCGGCGGCCTTCACCATGGTCTCCGTGCGGGCGTGGCTGCCACGCACGTTCCCTGCGACCTGCTGGATCGACGCCGCGAACTGGGACATGGCCGCGGCGGTGAGCTCTGAAGCAAGCCGCTGGTTTTCGGCGAACTGAGCGATCTCTCCCGAGGCCTTGGCCACCTCGCCCGCCGTGGCGCTGAGTTCCGTGGACCCAGAAGCCACCCGGTTGCTGGCGTCCCTCAGCTGGGCGAAGAGCGTCTGGAACCGCGCCAGCATGGCGTTGAAATCCTTGCCCATCTGCCCCAGCTCATCCGAGGAGCGGACTTCGACGCCCCGGGTGAAATCGCCCACCACCATGCGCTCCATGCCTTCCGTCACCTCCTTCAGGGAACGCAGGATGCGACCCATCACCGCCAGAGAGATGAGTGTGCCGAAGGAGATGCTCACCACGAGGATCGTGGTCTTGAGGATCGCCCCGTAACGCACCACGGCCGCCATCTCCTCCTTTTCGCGCATCTCGATGCGCTTGGCCTCCTTGAACGTCGTGTCGGCGAGGGCCTTGATGGCTTCGTTCATGGGCCGGTCGATGCCCTTCAGCTGGTCGTCGACGGATCGGTAGGCGAGGGGATCCCGCGCATTCCAGGTGCCGAGGGCTGCGCGGTATCTCGCGCCGAGGGCCTGCAATTCCTGGAGCGTCTTGTCCACGTGCTCGGTCGGCATTTCCAGGCCGGTCATCGCGACCTTCAGCCTGGCCAGATCCGCCTCCACCTCCTTCTCAGATGTGTCGAAGGAAGTCCGGTACTTCGAAAGCTGCGTCGGGTCATAACCCCGGATGAGAATGTTCTTCCACTCCTGGACCTCCGTCTTGAAATCGTTCTGGGCCTCCCGCGCCAGGTCGCCCGCCTTGGCCAGCTTCAGCATGGTCGCGGCCAGTTCCTCCGCCTGGTTCGTGAGGCGATGGGCCACGTAGAAGCCCGCGGCCCCGAGGGTCAGTGCTGCCACCATCAGGCTGCCAGCCAGCAGCCCGAGTTTCGCCCGCACGCTGATCCTGTCCAGCACCGACTGATACATGCCAGCCTCCAAGCCAACATCGAGACTCAGTATCGGCGTCCCAAGAATCGCCATGAATTCCCAGACTTCAATCTGCGCGGGCCAGCCATCACCTGGGATAATCCCCAGCGTATCCCGTTTTTAACCAAGCAATGCTGGCCCTGTCTGCCCCCGGGGCCCATGAGATGGCAACCCCTCGGGGGCCTCAGACGCCCTTCTTCTCCGCCCCCCAGATCACCTTGTGCAGCTGCAGCTGCACCCGCACGGGCAGGCCATCAGCCACGACCTGCTCGGCGAGCCAGGCAGGGTCGAGGCTGCCCCAGACGGGGCTGAAGAGCACCTCCAGGCGGTCCCACACATGGCGTTCGGCGCACCAGGCCTTGGCCCAGGCGTAGTCAGCCGGGTCGCAGAGCACGAACTTCAGCTCGTCCTGGCCGAACACCATGTGGTCCAGGTTGGATTCCAGCCAGCGGTGGGCCTCGCCGCTGCCGGGGGTCTTGCGGTCCACGATCTTGATCACTTCCCGGGGCACCGGGGCCAGGTCGTGGCTGCCGGCGGTCTCCAGCGCCACCTCGTGGCCGAGGCCCAGCAGGGCGCGCAGCAGGTCGGGCGCATGGGGATGGGCCAGGGGCTCGCCGCCGGTGAGTTCCACGAAGGGCGCGCCCGGCCCCTTCCGCGGCGGTCCGAGGCGGCGCTCAACTTCCGCGAGGAGGTCGTCCAGTTCCCGCATCGCGCCCTCGTAGAAGGCGTACTCCGTGTCGCAGTACACGCAGCGCAAGGGACAGCCGGTGAGGCGGATGAAGAGGCAGGGCCGCCCGATCCGAGCCCCCTCGCCCTGGATCGAATGGAACACTTCGTTGACCTTGAACTTCATCGGTCCACCCAGCGCCGCCCGCCGTCCAGGGTGAGGATCTCGCCGGTGAGGAAGGGGCTGTCGGCGGCGTAGCGCACTGCGCGGCACAAATCGGCGGGTTCGCCGATCCTCTTCAGCAGGGTGCGCCCTGCCAGGAAGGCCGCATCGCTGCCCTCCGCCGGGAGGAGCGTTCCCAGCGCGTGTCCCACCACCCGCACGTTCGGCGCCAGCAGCTGCGCGAGGCCGGGCACCAGGGTGGCGAGCCCGGCCTTGGCGGCGCTGTAGGGCAGCCGCTGGAGCCAGGGGTGGTGAAGGGAGGTGTCCAGGAGGAGCTGGAGGCAGGATCCTTCAGCCAGCCGGGGAGCCAAGGCCTGCGCGCAGAGGAAGGGAAATCCCAGGTTCACCCGCCAGGTGTTTGCCAGTTCGTCAGACGTCCAGGATCCAAATGGGCTATCGGGGAAGGTCCCGGCCAAGATAACGGCCCCGGAAATCAACCATCCATCTGACGCCAACATGTCTAGATCTGCCATCATGCGGGAAACCAGCTCCGGGCTCTCCGCATCCCACTGAAGCGTCCGGATCCGTGCCGTCGTCGCCAACCCGTCCACCCAAGGTTCCTCCTCCCAGGGTCCAGAACTGGTCAGCACCAGGTCGTGATCCCGGGCAAGATCTTCTGCCAGGGCCCGGCCCAGCCGCCGCCGTCCCCCCACCAGCACCCAGCAGGCCCTGTCGTTCCGCGCATTCCGCTCCATCCGGGCATTCTTTCACAAAGGTTCCATGAATCCCTACCTGAAACGCATCCGCTGGCGACTGATCTGGATCAGCTTCGCCTGCCTGACGCTGGCCCTGGGTTCCTTCGGTCTGAACCAGTGGGTGTACGCGGCGTCGGACGACCAGTGCTCCTGGGTGGTGGAGAAGGGCAAGATCGTCATCCGCGAGATCCTCCCCGATGGCGTGGCGGAGGAAGCCGGCCTGTTGGAGGGGGACGAGCTGGTGAAGATCCAGGGCCGGGCCTACGAGCCCACCCTGGAGGGCACGGCGAAGGCTCAGCGCTTCATCAACAGCAAGTCGGAAGGCACCATCCTGATCTACACCGTGAAGCGCCAGGGTCGCCAGATCCTCGTGCCCATCCGGCTCGTGAAGCCCCTGGACCTGGTGCAGCTGGCGCTGCTCGCCAACGGCATCATCGCGTGGGCCATCAGCCTCCTGGTGGTGATGTCGGCCCCGGAGCGCAAATCCTCGCGGCACTTCTTCTACCTGGCGGGCGCGGCCCTGCTGATGTCCGGCGCGCGGCTCCCCGGCAACCCGCCCCTCGCGGTGGGGATCGTCGTCACGCTCATGGCGGGCGTGGCCTCGGCCCTGCTGCCCCCCCTCTGGGTTCACTTCTTCCTGCGCTTCCCCCACCCTTCTGAATGGCGAAAGAACCGCCACTTCCTCCAGGCTCTCTACGGCACCTTCGCCCTGCTGGCCCTGCTGCAGGTGCTGATCCGGTTCTGGGCGCTGGCCGGCGACGGCGTGCTGCGGACCCCGGCGGGCACGCCTCCGGATGGTCTGCTGCGGGCCGCGCTCAACGGTCTCGGCTTCATCATCATCCCCCTCTACGTCGCCGCCGCCCTGACCGGACTGGGCTTCTTCGTGGCGGGCACGTTCCGTGCGCAGGAGCGCCTCCGCAAGGCCCTGTTCCCCTCGCTCATCGTGGCCGCGGCCCTCTGCCTCGACCTGCTGGCCTGGACCCTCCTGCAGCGGAAATACGGCAGCAGCCTCCTGTTCGGCCGGCAGACCTTCATCTTCATGCTGCCGGCGCCGCTGCTGCCCCTCAGCTTCGCCTACGCGATCTTCCGCCACGGCCTCTTCGACGTCCGCAAGGTGCTGCTGCGCTGGGTGAGCTACATGGCCATCCTGGCCCTCACCGTGGCCGCCTATCTGGGCGGCCTGGCCTGGGCCTTCTCGCACCTGTCTTCCATCCCGCCGGGTTGGGCGGGGGCCCTGATCGGCCTGCTGGCCCTGCCCCTCGGATGGACGTTGCGCCGCATCCTGAAAGGCATCCGCCGCGGCTTCCGGCGGGATTTCGCCAGCACCCGGGATATCGTGCTCAGCGCCGTGCGGGAACCCCGCAAGCGCTTCAGCGAGGAATCGCTGCTCAAGTCGCTGCGGCGGTCGCTGGGCGAGGCCTTCCGGCCCCAGTTCCTGGAGATCCTGCCCATCGAGGAGCGCCAGGTGATGCTGCCGGCGGCGGAAGCCTCTGACCGCGACGAGCGGCGGGTCCACTTCCCCCCCCAGCCCCTCCGGCTGCCCCAGGGCCTGCTCCGCCTGGCCCGCGACAACCGTGAACTGGTATTGGGCCTGGGCAGCGAGGAGGCCGACTGGGTGCGCGACCAGGGCGGCACCGTGCGGGCCCACCTGGATGCCCTGGAGGCCCAGCTCCTCCTGCTCATTTTGGCCGGCGACGATCCCCACAGCGTGGTGCTGCTGGGCGGCAAGTACTCGGAACTGAACTACGGGCGCGAGGACCGCGAGCTGCTGCGCGAGGCAGCCCTGGCGGCCGGCCAGGTGCTGGAGACGGCCGTGATGCACCAGCGCCTGCTCGCCCAGGAGCGCCTCAGCCAAGAGCTCGAAACGGCCCGCCGCATCCAGGAAGGCCTGGTCACTTCGCACGTGCCCCCCATCCCCGGCTTCCAGGTGGCCCTGCGGCTTGAGCCCGCGCTGGAGACCGGCGGCGACCTGCTGTTCGTGAAGCGCCGCCCCGGCGGCACCTGGCTGGCCGCCGTGGGCGATGTCTGCGGCAAGGGCCTCGCCGCGGCCCTCTACATGGCCCAGGCCACCGCGCTCCTCGAACAGGCGGCCCAGCGGGAGGACCAGAGCCTCGAGCAGATGCTCTGCTCGCTGGATCAGACCCTGCGGCAGCTGCTGGGCCACCGGGGCTTCCTCACTCTCATCCTGCTGGAGTGGGATGACGCCGGGAACTACCGGCTGGCCCGGGCCGGCCACCCCGGCGCCCTCATGCTGCAGGGGCACACCGAGCAGGGCTCCAGCGAGGTCATCCCCCATGGCCGCGGCCTGGGCCTGCGGCCCGCGGGCCCAGGCGACTGGCAGGTGGTGGAGGGCGTGCTCCCGCCGAAGGGCTGGATGGTCCTCTACAGCGACGGCCTGTCCGAGGCCATGAACCGCGAGGGTGAGCTCTACGGCCTGGGCCGCCTCGACGCCCAGCTGCGGCGCCTCTGGGGCACCGGCAGCCCCCGGGCCGCCTGCGAGGCCGTCTTCAACGACGTGGCCACCTTCGATACCCAGAACCGCGACGACCGGACCCTGTTTATCCTGGGGAGGGAGGCCTGATGCGCCGTTCTTCCCTCCGATGGACCATTCCCGCCTTCCTGGCCCTCCAGTTGGGGCTCCTCTGGATCCAGGGGGCCCAGCTGCACCGCCAGAACCAGGTGCTGCAGGGCCTCCGCGAGGACATCCAGGCCCTGACCGAATCCCTCGACGCCGGCCAGGGGCCCGTATCCAGCGAGGACGAAGGTTCCGCGGTACCCGCGGGGTTCCTCCCCAAGGGCCAGGCTCAGAAAAAGGTGGCCGTCCTCGGCGTGCAGGAAGAACAGGAGGCCGCCGCGAAGGAGCTGCAGGCCTCCAGAGAATCCGCCGAGAAGGCGGTGAAGGACGCAAAAGAGGTACGCTCCAAGCTCTCCATCGAGGAGAACGCCAAGAAGGCGGAGGAGGCCCGGAAGGTCCAGGCGGCGACCAGCAGCTGGCAGCGCTGGGCCGGCTGGGCGATGGGCCTGGTGGTGCTGGCCCTCGTGACCCGGGCGATCCTGCGCCGGCGCGGCTGATGTCCCTGCTCGACTATCTCCGCGAAGATCCCGAGTGCCGGGAGTTGGCCGAAGGCGCGGTCCACGCGGTGGCCCCCGCCCTCGACGACCCCGACCCCGTGCTGGTCTCCATGCAGCTCAATGACTGGGCGTACCAGCTGGCCGGGCGGATGCCCCTGCCCTGGAACACCCACAAGGCCATCGACGCCCTGAACCATCTCCTCTTCGAGGAACTGGGCTTCGAGGGCGACCGCGAGACCTACGACGATCCGCTCAATGCCCTGCTGCCCGCCGTCCTTGCCCGCCGGAAGGGCCTGCCCATCACGCTCTCCATCCTCTGGGTGGATCTCGCCCGCCGCATGGGCTTCGACGCGGTGGGCGTGAGCCTGCCTGGGCACTACATCGCGGCCCTCCGCACGGATGTCGGCCTGCTCTGCTTCGACCCCTTCCATGGGGGACGGGCCGTGGGCGAGGAGGGGGGCGCAGAGCTGGTGACCTCCGCCACGGCGGGCCGGGTGGCCTTCCACCGGGACATGCTCCGGCCTGCCACTGGCCGGGAGACCCTCATCCGCCTGGTGCGGAACCTCCACCTCCGCTTCCTCCACGCCGAGGACTGGGAGGAGGCGCTCTGGACGGCCACCCACCTGATC
>JAFJUR010000035.1 GCA_017859995.1 Holophagaceae bacterium
TACACGGCGTTCGCCGCCTGGCCCTTCCAGAGCGGCCACACGCCCTGGGAAGGCAAGGTGCCCAAGCCCACCGACGTGGAGTACCTCCGCACCATCGCCGTGGCGCGCATCTTCCTCGACAACTTCGCGCACATCCAGAGTTCCTGGGTCACCATGGGCCGCAAGACCGGCCAGCTGGCCCTGCACTACGGCTGCGACGACATGGGCAGCCTCATGCTCGAGGAGAACGTCGTCAGCGCCGCGGGCACCTGCTACAGCGTGAACAAGGACGAGATGACCCGCATGATCCGCGCCGCCGGCTTCGAGCCCTGGCAGCGGGACAACATCTACGGCGAGGTTCCGGCCTAGATCACCCGTTCGCGGTGCAGGGTGGCCTTCTCGAGGAGGTCCTCCCGCACCGTGACGCCGATGCCGGGGCCCGGGGGCACGGCGATGAAGCCCCGCGCGTCGAGGGTGACCGGGGGCGCCACGATGTCCTCCTTGAAGTAGCGGGAGGTCTCGGAGGTGTCGCCGGGCAGAGTGAAGTCGGGGGCCGTCTGCAGGTGGATGTTGAAGGCGCGACCGATGCCGGTCTCGTCCATGCCGCCGGACCATACGTGAATGCCGCGCTCCGCGCAGGCCGAGGCGATGCGGAGCGATTCCAGCAGGCCACCCACGCGGCCCTGCTTGATGTTGATGATCCGGCAGGCGCCCAGCTCGACGGCGGAAAGGGCGTCATCGAGGTCGTGGATGGATTCGTCCAGGCATAGGGGCGTGGCCATGCGCCGCTGCAGGTGGGCGTGCTGGGCGATGTCGGTGTACGAGAGCGGCTGCTCGATCATCATCAGGTTGAAGGCGTCCAGCTTCAGCAGATGCTCCGCGTCCTCCAGCCGGTAGTCGCCGTTGGCGTCGGCCATGAGGGGAAGGTTCGGGAAGCGCTCCCGCACGGCGGCCACCCAGGCCACATCCTTCCCCTTCATGATCTTCATCTTCACGCGGTGGTAGCCCTTGGCCACTGCCTCCTCGACGCCCTCCAGCAGCGCTGGGATGGCTTCCTGGATGCCGAGGCTGATGCCGGAGGGGATGGGCCGGGCCGGGAAACCCAGCAGCGCGTGGAGGGGGATCTCCTCCCGCTTGGCCAGGAGGTCCAGCAGGGCGTTCTCCAGGGTGGCCTTGGCCATCCGGTTGCCGCGCACGGGGCGGATCCGATGCAGGAGTTCCCCGAGGCTCTGGTCCGCCGCCAGGCAAGGCAGCAGGAACGCCCGCAGGATGTGGGCGGCCGAGGTGGTGGTCTCGGATGCGTAGAAGGGATCGGGATCCGCCACGCACTCGCCCCAGCCCACCACGCCGCCGGACTCGAGGCGGAGCAGCAGCGCCTCCTTCACGCTCCAGGTGTGGATGCTCGTGCCGAAGGGGGCCACGAAGGGCAGCCGCACGGTGATGAAGTCGGCCCGGTCGATGGGGCCGAGCCGGCGGCCCTCGGCGGGGTGGGGCGTCTCCGCGGTCATGGGTCTCTCCAGGATGGCAGGATGGCTAGGCGCCGCGCAGGGCCGTGATCAGGGCCTGGGCGAGGGGGCGCAGGCGGGCCGGCTCGCTGAGGTAGGCGCCCCGCGCTGCGACGAGCCGCGCCGAGGAGCGGCCCAGCACGGCGGTTTCCACCAGGCCGTGGGCCTTGAGGGTGCCGCCGGTCTGGACCAGGTCCACGATGGCGTCGGCGAGGCCCAGCAGCGGGGCCAGTTCGGCGCTGCTGCTGAGGGGCACCAGCTCGGCGGTGAGGCCTTCGCGGGTGAGCCAGGCTTCGGTGGCTTTCGGGAACTTGGTGGCGAGGCGCAGGTGCGGCCTGGCGCGCAGGGCGTCCAGCGTGACTCCCGCAAGGGCGCAGAGGGACAGGCGGCAGGCGCCGAAGCCGAGGTCGGCCAGCTCAAGGAGGTCCATGTCCATCTCGTCCAGCGTGTCGGAGCCGACGATGCCCAGCGAGGCCACGCCGGCCGCCACGTAGCGGGGCAGGTCCGCGCCCTTGAGCAACAGCGCCGAGACGCCCGGCGTGGCCGTGGGGATGCGGAGCACCCGCGACTTCAGGGCCACGGGGTCCAGCGCCAGCGGCGTGTCGGCGAGCTTCGGCACGAGCTCGTCACCGAGTCGGCCCTTGGGGAAGGCGATGAGGATCGGCGTGGTCATCAGGGCGCCTCGAAGAGGTCGGGCCGGGTGTCGGCCAGGTCGAGGAGGCGCGAGAGGCGCACGCAGAAACCCGCCGCCTGCCAGGGACGGCCCAGCCCCGGGAACAGCTGGTCGTAGCGGCCCCCGGCGGCCAGCTCCTGCTGGGCTCCGGGGGCCCAGAGGCGCAGGGTGGGTCCGGTGTAGAAGCCGAGGCCCGCCACGTCGGCGAGGTCCACCCGCAGCTCCAGGTTGGGCGGGAGGATGGGCAGCAGCGCCTTCAGCGCGCGGTCCATGTGGTGGCGTTCGTCTTCCAGCAGGTCGGCGTAGGGGCTTGTGTCGAGGGCCGCGAGGGTGCTGGGCCCGTCCAGTTCGGCCAGCAGCGCCTCGGCGTGGGCCGTCAGCCGCGCGGCGGAAGGATGGCCGTCGAGGGCCTCCCGCACCCGGTGGGGCGAGCGCCGGGAGAGGGCCGCCACCGTCGCCTCGGCCAGGTCGCCGAAGATGCCTTCCACCTCCAGGGGACGGCGCACCAGGGCCGCGTTGCCGAGGTGGAGGATGGCGCTCTTGAGGCCGAGGACGCCGGGGATCGCCATGAGCAGCCGCGCCAGTTCCACGTCGGCCTCCGTGGAGGATTCCCCCTCCTGCTGAATGCGCTCGCAGCCGACCTCGAAGCGCTCGACCGCTTCCCAGGGCTGCACGGGGCGGCGGAACACCGCGCCGGCGTAGGCCACCCGGGGCGGCGGGGCGGGGAAGCTCCTGGCCAGCAGGCCGGCCAGGGCCACCGTGAAGTCCCAGCGCAGGGCCACGAGGTCATCCCCGTCGAAAAAGCGCAGGGCGCCCTCGGGGACGGCCTCCCGCAGCACGAGGGATGGGTGCAGCTCGCGGTAGCCCTGCTCCGCCAGCAGCCCCATGAGAGCGGCTTCCCAGCGGCGCAGCCGGGCGGCGGAGCCGAAGAGGAGGTCGGGGAAGTGGGGGGTGCGGACCGGCATCAGGCGGGCCCTCCCGGACGCTCCGCGTGGCGATCCTGGCGCTCCGCCTGGCGATCATGGCGCTCTGCGTGGCGGTCATGAAGCACCCCCACCACGTCCAGCAGGCTCGCGCCCCGCTCGATGAGCAGCAGGTCCAGGTGGAAGAGCAGGTCCGCGGCCTCGCCGAGGAAGGCCTCGCGGTCCTCGTTCTTGGCGGCGAGGATCACCTCCCCGGCTTCCTCCACCACCTTCTTGGCGATGCGGTCCACGCCCTGGGCGAAGAGCTTCTGGGTGTAGCTGCCCGCCGGATCGGCGGCGGCCTTCCGCGCCTGGAGCAGGGCCTCCAGCCGGCCCAGCCAGGGGAGGGTGGCGGGCCAAGGGGCGCCGGGAGCGTCGCCCGGACCGGCGTCGAAGCAGCTCTCCGTCCCGCGGTGGCAGCTGGGGCCTTCCGGGTCGACGAGGATGAGCAGGGCGTCGCGATCGCAGTCGGGACGGATCTGGAGGAGGCGCAGGCGGTTTCCGCTGGTCTCGCCCTTCACCCAGAGGGATTGCCGAGAGCGGCTCCAGAAGGTGACGAAGCCCGTGTCGAGGGTGCGACGGAGGGCCTCGCGGTTGAGCCAGGCCACCATGCGGAGTTCGCCGGTGCGGCTTTGCACCAGGCCGGGAATGAGCCCGTCGGCGTCGAAGCGGAGGGTGTCAAGGTCCATGTCAGATCCGTACGGAGAGGTCGTTCTGGGCCAGGTAGGCCTTCAGTCGGGGAATGGGAAGGATGCCCTCGTGGAAGAGCGTGGCGGCGAGGACCGCGTCGGCGCCGTGCTCCAGCGCCTCCAGGAAGTGGATCTCGCGGCCCGCGCCGCCCGAGGCGATGAGCGGGATCGGAAGCTCCGCGGCCTTCTCGAGCAGCGGCAGGTCGAAACCCTCGCCGGTGCCGTCGCGGTCCATGGACGTGAGGAGGATCTCGCCGGCGCCCAGCTCGTTCAGCTCCCAGAGCCAGTCCAGGGCCGGGCGCTCGGTGGGCTGCGTGCCGCCCTTCAGATACACGCGCCAGCCCAGGGCGGGATCGCGCTTCACGTCCACGGCGGCCACCACGCACTGGCGGCCGAAGGCGTCGGCCAGTTCGGAGACCAGCGCGGGCCGCAGCGCCGCGGCGGTGTTCACGGCCACCTTGTCCGCGCCGGAGCGGAGCAGGCTGCGGGCATCGGCCACGCTGGACACGCCCCCGCCCACCGTGAAGGGAATGCTCAGTTCGCGGGCCACCTCGCACACCCAGGCCTCCCGGGTGCCGCGGTTCTCGATCGAGGCCGAGATGTCGAGGAACACCAGCTCGTCCGCGCCTTCCGCGTCGTAGCGGCGGGCCAGGTCCGCGGGGTTGCCGAGGTCGCGCAGGTCCTTGAACTGCACGCCCTTCACGACGCGGCCGTTCTTCACGTCGAGGCAGGGGATGATGCGCTTGGCGGGCATCAGGCCTCCCCGGCCAGCGCGGCCCGGGTCCGGGGGTCGTCCAGGGGGATGAACCCCTCCATGAGCGCCTTGCCGCTGATGGCGCCCACCACGCCGGGGATGGTGGAGAGCGGCGGCAGATCCGACAGCGCCTTGACGCCGCCGGAGGCCTGCACGTGGAAGCCCTCCTTCGCGACCCACGCGGCGGCCTCATGGCCCGGCCCTTCCAGGGTGCCGTCGCGGCTCACGTCCGTCACCAGGGCCCGGTCGAAGCCGAGGGTGAGCAGGGCCTCGAAGACATCGGTCGAGGCGCAGGCGCTGGGGGCCTGCCAGCCCCGGGTGACGATGCGGTCGCCCTGGAGGTCGAGGGCCATGATGAGGCGGTGCCCCGGCAGCCCCTTGAGGGCGGAGGGGCGCTCCACGGCCAAGGTTCCGACCACCGCCTCGAAGCCCAGATCCAGGGTTTCCTCGATGGCGGCGCGGTCGCGCAGGCCGCCGCCCAGCTGGAAGCGGATCTCGGGGTACCGCGACGGCAACGCGGTGAACAGGCCCTGCCTGGGGTTTCCGAAGGCGCCGTCCAGGTCCACCAGGTGGATGCGCCGGGCGCCGGCCTCCGCCAGCTGTCCGACCCAGTCCTCGGGGGTCATGTCGTAGAAGGTGGCCTGCGCCGGGTCGCCGTGCCGGAGGCGCACCAGGCGTCCCTGCAGGAGGTCGAGGCTCGGGATCAGTTGCATGGCACCTCCGGCTGCGGCGCGGTGGCGCCCATCCAGGAGAGGGCGGACTGGAGCAGGAGCAGGCCCGCCCGGCCGGATTTCTCGGGGTGGGGCTGGAAGCCCATCACGGTGCCCCGCGCCTCGATGGCGGCGAAGGGCCGGCCGTGGTCGGCCACGTAAATGGTCTCCACCGAGGGCTCCAGCGCGTAGCTGTGCACGAAGTAGAGCCAGCCGCCGTGGGGATCGGGCAGCGCGGGGTGCGGGTTGTACTGCCGGACCTGGCTCCAGCCCATGTGGGGCACCTTCACGCCGGGGCCGAGGCGGCGCACGATGCCGGGGATGAGGCCCAGGCCCGAGGCGCGCGGGGCCTCCTCGCTTCCCTCCGCGAGGAGCTGGAGGCCCAGGCAGATGCCGAGCACCGGCCGGCCCTCCGCCACCAGGCTGGGGATCACGCGCCACCAGCCCCGTTCACGGAGGGATTTCTGGGCGGCCTCGAAGTGCCCCACGCCGGGCAGCACCACAGGCCCCCGCAAAGCGGCCTGGTCCGGGGTCGCGGCGCGCTGGTAGGTGAGGCCCAGGCGGTCGAGGGCCCCTTCCAGCGAGGCCAGGTTGCCGGCGTCGTAGTCGATGAGGGTGATGGGCTCCGGCGCGTTCATGCGGACAGGGTCCCCTTCGTGGACGGCACGCCGCCGCCTTCGACCCGGGTGGCTTGGCGGAGGGCGCGGGCCAGGGCCTTGAAGAGGGCCTCCACCTTGTGGTGGGTGTTCACGCCCCGCAGCAGATCGGCGTGCAGGGCCATGCCTCCGCGGGTGGCCAGGGCGATGAAGAACTCGCGGACCATCTCCACCTGGAAGCCGTCGCCGAGGATGATGAGCGGAAGCTCGGCGTGGAACTCGCACCACGGCCGGCCGGAGAGATCCACCACCACCCGCGCCAGGGCCTCGTCGAGGGGGACGTAGGCGTGGCCGAAGCGCGCGAGGCCGGCCCGGTCGCCCAGGGCCTCCTTCAGCGTGTCGCCCAGGCAGAGCCCCACGTCCTCCACCAGGTGGTGGCTGTCCACGGGGAGGTCGCCCCGGGCCTCCACCTCGAGGCCGAAGCCGCCGTGCTTCGCCAGCTGCATCAGCATGTGGTCGAAGTAGCCCAGGCCCGTGCTGATGCGGACCTCGCCGCCATCCAGGCGGAGGGTCAGCTTCACGTCCGTTTCGCGGGTGGCGCGGTGGAGGGTGGCGTTCCTCATGGCAGCTCCTGGTTCAGCATCGGCAGAAGGTCGCGCAGGCTCGCGGATTGGACATCGCCTGTCGCGGCGAAGCGGGCGCGGTCCGGCCCCAGGGCCGCGAAGCGCCAGGCCAGCTCGGGGCGCAGGGCGGCGGCCGCCCTCAGGCAACGGGCGTCATCCACCGTGTCGCCCGCGAAGAGGATCTCCTCTGCCCGGAAGGCGTCCGCCAGCTGCAGCAGGCCCGCGGGCTCGGGCTTGCGGAGGTGGGGCGCGGCGTCGCAGACCGCGGGCAGCTGGAAGCCGAGCACTCGCCAGGCCAAGCTGAGTTCCTCCGGGGGACGCCCGGTGAGAATCGCCAAATCCCGGCCCGTGGCCTGGAGTTCCTCCAGCGTGACGAGGGGGCGCTCCAGCTGGATGGTGTCGGCGTAGTGCTTCTGCACCACCACCTGGGCGGCGGGCTCCAGGGCCTGGATGCGCGCCTCCAGCTGCGGGAAACCGGTGTCGGCGGCTCCCTCGAGGACGGGCTGGAGGTCCCCGTCGCCGAAGGCCTCGGCCAGGGCCAGGGCGCCCGCGGTGAGGCGGAAATCGTTGTTGAACCCGCCCAGCCGCTTGAAGGCGCGGAAGGCGCCGTCGGACCAGGCCAGGCCCGGGCGCAGGTCCGCCAGGGCGCGGGCGACCGCCTCCATGAAGCTGCGGTCGGCGTCGATGAGCACGCCGTCGATGTCCAGCACCAGCAGGCGTCGCCTCGGCCGCGGGCCCAGCGCGGGCAGGGCCCCACCGAGCGCCTTGGCGACCCGGGCCGAGTCGGCCTCGGTGCCCACGGTGACGCGGGCCGCGTCGGCGCCCGGCAGGCGGCGGACCTTCAGGCCGGCGGCCTCGAGGGTTTCGGAAGGATCCGGCGCGAGGTGCAGGAAGTTGCCCGCGCTGGGGGCGGCCCGGTGCCCGGGCAGGGCGGCGGACAGCCGGTCCCGGCGGCCGGGCAGGGCCCGCACCGCGGCCTCGAACTCGGCGGCGAAATCCAGGGCCACGTCCAGGGCCTCGAGGCTGGCGGCGGGCACGGAATAGGGCAGCTGCAGGGTGGCGAGCTTCGCGATCAGCACCGGGTCGCCCACCAGATAGCCCAGGCGCCAGGCGGCCGAGGCCAGGGCCTTGCTGAAGGTGCGGAGCAGGAGGACGTTCGGGTACCGCTCCACGGCCAGGCGGTGGGTGGCGGGCGCGAACTCGGCGTAGGCCTCGTCCAGCACGACCAGGGGCGGATCCACCCGGGCGGCGGCCGCCTCGAGCAGTGGTTCGATCGCCTCCGGCGCGAGCCAGGCGCCGGTGGGATTGTTGGGCAGGGTCAGCCAGACCTGGCGGCAGTCGAGGGCCTGGAACCACGGCTCCAGCGGGAAGCCCGTGCCCTGGGGCACGAGCCGCACCCGGCCGCCGTGGCGCCGCACCAGGAGGGGATAGAGGCTGAAGCCCGGATCGGGAATGGCCACCCGGTCGCCGGCGCTGAGGCCCGCCATGGCCACCAGATCCAGCAGCGCGCCGCTGGAGGGACCGAGCAGCAGGCCGCCCTCTGGCGCCCCGAGGCGCTTCCGGAGGCGCTCGGTGAGGTCGCCCTGCCGCTCGGGGTAGAGGTGGAAGGGCAGCTCGCGAAGCCGCGCCAGCAAGGCGTTCCGGGGCGCCTCGGGCCAGTCGGCGGCGGCCTCGTTCATGTGGAGGCGAACGCCGCCGGGCGGCTCGGGGGGTCGCTGGTAGGCCGGCAGGTCAGCAAGGTCAGGACGGAGGAGAGACATGGATGGGCTCGAGATGAGGGTAGGAGAAAACCAGGCTTCCTGGGAGGAGAAGCGACGCGGAGCGCTGGACGGAAAGCGCTTCCTAGGGGTGATGATGGCCGCGCGGGGCGGCGTCGACTTGGCCGCGCAGGGCGGTTTCCGCATCACCGCGCAGGATCGCGCTGCGCCCGTGGTGCGGCAGGCCCTCGGCCTCGGCCAGCCGGGCCACGCCCGGCGCCAGGGCGGCGGCATCCGCGGGGGCCAGCCGGAGCAGGCTCTGGCGCTTGAGGAAGGTGGCCACGCCCAGGGGGCTGGTGTACCGGGCGCTGCGCCCGGTGGGCAGCACGTGGTTGGGCCCGGCGCCGTAGTCGCCGAAGGCCTCGGCGCTGGGACTGCCGATGAAGACCGCGCCGGCGGTGGTCAGGAACGGCAGCCAGGTCTCCGGGTCGGCCACCGCGAGTTCGAGGTGTTCGGGCGCCCAGGCCTGGGCCAGGGCGATGGCCTGGTCCCGGCGGGCCAGCACCAGGCGGCCGTGGGCGGACAGGCTCTGCGCCAGCACGGCCCGCCGGGGCGAGGCCTCCGCGCGCGTCTGGAGCTCGCGGCCCACGGCCTCGAGCAGGGGGCGGTCGGCGCTCACCAGCACGGCGGCGGCGTCGGGGTCGTGCTCGGCCTGGGCCAGGAGGTCCTCGGCGAGCCAGGTGGGGTCGGCGCCCGCATCGGCGATCACCAGCACTTCGGTGGGGCCGGCGAGGGCGTCGATGCCGCAGGTGCCGATGAGCTGGCGCTTGGCCTCGGCCACGAAGCGGTTGCCCGGGCCGGCGATGAGGTCCACCGCCGGCTCGCCGTGGGCCAGCCAGCCGAGGGCCTGGGCGCCGCCGCAGGGATAGAGTTCCTCCAGTCGCAGCTCCGCGGCGCAGGCCAGCACCAGCGGATCCACGCCCCAGGCGCCGGGCAGGGTGGGCTGGGCCTTCGGGGGCGTCACGCCTACGATGCGGGCCACGCCTGCCACCTGCGCGGGGATGACCGTCATGGCCAGGGTGGAGGGGTAGAAGGCGCGGCCACCGGGGATGTAGACGCCGGCGGCGCCCAGGGGGCACCACCGCTCGCCCACGGAGCCGCCGCCGGGCAAGGCCAGGTCCAGGTCCTGGAGGCAACCCCGCTGGCCCTCCGCGAAGCGGCGGATGCGCGCGATCATTTCCCGCAGGGCGGCCATGAGCTCGGGCCGGTCGCGGTCGAGCTGGGCCCGGGCGGCTTCCAGGGCCGAGGCGGGGATGCGCCTGGGCGAGGGGTCCAGCGCCACGCCGTCCAGCCGTTCGGTCCAGCGGCGCACCGCGGCCCAGCCATCGGCGCGCACCTCCGCCAGGATGGCCGACACCGTCCTGCGCGTGTCTTCCTCCGCCGCTCCCCCTCGAACCCACTCGGCCACCAGGTTCCGCGCCTGGTCGGGCGCCTGCCCGGGCTGGTCGGCCCGGTTGGTCAGGTCAGTGATCGAGATGAAGTAACACCTGTGCACCCCTAAGGTGAAGGGACCAGCCTGCCAGCATCCACCGGCCTGCCGCAATCAAAAAGGTTGACGACCCTCAAGCCACCGGCCGCCGACATGCCCGCGGGCGTCAGGCGGGCAGCGCCACGAGCGGATGGAAGAAGAACTGCACGTTGGCGGGCTCGCCTTCCTCGGTCCATTCCCAGCAGCCGGGATCCGCGAGGATCGCCTGCGCGAGGGCGACGTGCATGGCGTGGCCGGCGGCATGGGCTTCCACCAGGCCCAGCAGGGGCGCGCCCAGCAGGGCCAGGTCGCCCACCAGGTCGAGCATCTTGTGGCGCACGGCCTCGTCCTCGAAGCGCAGCGAGTCGTTGAGGGGCCCATCGGCGCCGAAGACCACGGCGTTGTCGAGGCTGCCGCCGAGGGCCAGGCCCCGGGCGCGCATCTGGTCGATCTCCTGGGCCAGGCAGAAGGTGCGGGCGGCGCCCAGTTCGCGGCGGTACTTGTCCGGCGTGAGGCTGAGTTCGCGGCTCTGGCGGCCCAGGGCGGGGATGGGGAAGTCGATGACGTAGCGGAGGCGCAGGCCGTCGAAGGGGAGGACGCGGATCCAGCGGTCGCCGTTCCGGACTTCCACGGGGCGGGTGATTTTCATGAAGCGGCGGCGGCCTTCGAGCGTCTGGATGCCGGCTTCGAGGATGGCGTCCACCCAGGGGGCGGCGCTGCCGTCGAGGATGGGGAGTTCCTCGGCGTCCACCTCGATGCGGAGGTGCTCGACCTCCAGGCCGGACAGGGCGGACAGCAGGTGCTCGATGGTCTGGAGCCGGACGCCGTCCTTCACCAGGGTGGTGGACAGGACCAGGTCGCCGGCCAGGTCGGCCTTGGCGGGGATCACGGTGCCGGTGGGGGTGTGGACGAACAGGAGTCCCGTCGCCGAGGCCACGGGCACCAGGCGCACCGAGCAGGGCCGGTTCCCATGCAGGCCGTGGCCCGAGATGGTGATCTCGCGGCTCAGGGTCTGGGGGGCGGTGGCGCGGGGCATGGTTCGACCTCGCCAGGGAACATGCCAATGTCGTGCCATTTATTAAGATAAATTATAATAATATTTATATTGTTTCATCGCCTGTGGATGTGTGGCCACGGCCACCACACCCTGTGGTCGGTCCCGGGTTCAGCGGGTGCGGGCCCGCTCCCAGTCCTCCGGCGTGGTGACCTTCAGGTTGGAGCTCGGGCTGGGGATCAGCTTCACGGCCAGGCCGAGGCGTTCGAGGAGCGCCACGTCGTCCGTGCCCGAGAACCGGGCCTCCTCGGCGGCGCGGAAGGCCTGGAGCCAGGTGCCCAGCCGGGCGATCTGGGGGGTCTGGGCCCGGAAGAACTCCTCCCGGGGCTCGGTGCGCAGCACCCGTCCCAGGGCATCCACGCGCTTCAGGGTGTCCGTGGAGGGCTCGCCCAGCAGCACCCCGTCGAAGCGCTTGAGGGCCTCCAGGGCCTCCCAGAGGGGCGTGGCCGGAGGAAAGGGGCGCACGGCATCGTGGATCATCACCGGGGCCATGGGCTGGTCGGGGAGGGTGCGCAGGGCGGCCCAGACGGACTCCTGCCGGGTGGCGCCCCCGGACATCACGGTGCAGGGGACCGGGAAGACCCAGGACCGGACCTCCTCCAGGTGCGATTCGGGCACGGCCAGGGCGATACCCGCGAGGCGCGGCATGTCGGGGGCGAGGAAGGCCTCCACGGTCACCTGGAGCAGGGGGCGCCCGTCCCAGTCCCGGAACTGCTTGGGCAGCCCTCCTCCCATGCGCAGGCCCCGCCCCCCGGCCGGGATGACCAGGAAGGGGCGCAGGGGATCAGCGCTGGCGGGTGATGAAGGGTTCGACACCGCGGTCCTTCAGGAGCTTGGCGATCTGTTCGGCGGCCTGCTCCGCATCCTGGCGGGTGGTGTAGCTGCCCACGCGGACGCGCTTCACGGTCTGGCCACCGCGGGTGGAGGCGGTCTGGAGGGTCACCACGCCGAAGGTGTTTTCAAGTTCGCGCGTAAGTGACTCGATGTTCTTGGGATCGGAAAGAGCGGCCACCTGCACGACAAAGGGGTCGGCCTTGTCCACGCTGGGATCGAGGGCCGTCGGCAGGCCCATGGCGTCCACGGAACGGAGGCGGATGCGGGTGGTGCCCTGGCCCATGAAGCCCAGCTCCTGGGCACCGCGCTTGGAGAGGTCGAGCACACGACCCTTGATGAAGGGGCCGCGGTCGTTCACCCGGAGCACGGCCCGCTTCCGGTTGTCGAGGTTCTCCACCTCCACGAAGCTGCCCAGGGGGAGGGTGCGGTGGGCGCAGGTGAACTGCTCGGGATCGAATATTTCCCCGCTGGCGGTAGGCCGTCCGGCAAATCCATCACCATCGCCGCCGTACCAGCTCGCCAGACCCTCTTCCACGTAAGGCTGCCCGTCGGTGCGCAGGGCCCCATCCCGGGCTGAGCGGCGCACGGGAATGTCCGCGGGGGGACGGGTGCAGTGGAGGGTGAAGCTGAGGATCACCAGGGTCGCCACCCGGGGGGTGCCCCAGCGCATCAGTCGGAGAAGGCCGCCCCTGCTGGGCTCCACCGGCGTCGGAGGGTCGAAGGCGACATGGATCTCGTGGATCCATGACACGCACGCCTGACTCCAATTGGTGGGGTGGAAGGGGGACAACATCGGGCTCCGCAAAGATCATTGGGCCATATTTAATGGACCAGCTCGTATACATATAAAGTATGCCCGAGCTTAGATCGTTTGTAAAGGAGCACTCATTAAAATAAGGATATAGCCTGCGATTCGTGCGTTTAGTTGGGCTACTGCCGGTCCGGGATCTGGGCCACCCGGAAGGGTTTGGGCCGGTTGCCCTCGGCGAGGAAGGGGGCGGGCAGGCGCTTGGCCGCGGCCTTGGCCGCCGCCTCCGATCCGAAGGACCCCACGAAAACCTGGTAGCACGTGCGGCCATCGCGCATGGCCATCGGCACCAGGAAAAGATCGGGGTCCTGGGCCTTCATGAGGTCGGCCGCGTGCTGCACGGTGCTGCCCTGGCAGGCGATCTCCAGCCGCAGGGACCAGCGGCCCTGGAGGGCCTTCCGCTGGGCCGCCCCCTGGGCCAAGGCGAGCTTCCAGTTGCCCTGGGTGATGGCCTGCAAACGATCGGCCTTGGAAGGAACCGCGGTCACTTCCGGTTTCGCAGGGGCTGCCTTCACCGGGGCCGGTTCGGGAGCCCTGGCGGGCTCGGGCTTGCTCGGTTCGGGCTTGGCGGGCTCGGCCTTGGTCGGCTCCGGGGCGGGAGTGGTGGTCTCCGCTTTGGGCGTCACGGGGGGGTCGACCTTGGGGGCCCCGGGGGGCGTGGCTTCCGTGGCAGGCTTGGTCGCCTCCTGGGCCGGCTTGGCCTTCGGGGTGGGGGACCGCCGATAGCGGGACAGCCCGAACCACCCGAGGGCGAGCATGATCAGCAGGCTCAGCAGGATGGCCGGCCGCCGGGAGGTGGAGGCGGGGGATTCCGGGGCGGTCGGCGGCTCCAGGCGCTCGGTGCTGCCCTCGGTTGCCTGGTGGTGGATGGGGAGGGCGGGCTCCCCGGCGACCAGGGGTTCCGGCTCGGGAGGGAAGGGGTCTTCCAGCTCCACTTCGTCATCGGCCCCCAGCTGATCCAGGGCCTCGGAGAGGTGGTCCAGGTTGGTGGTGGGCAGCTGGCTGGCGTGGATCTCGGCGAACAGCGGGGTCTGGGGGGCGGGAGCCGGGTCGGGCAGGGTCTGGCTGAGGACGGCCTCCGGGGTGTCCAGGGCCAGTTCGAGGGCGTGCCGGTCGAGGGGGGGCAGTTCGTGGAGCCGGGCCCAGCCCATCTCCCGCAGGAAGAGGACGAAGGCCCCGAGCCGGAAGGGCTCCACCCCCGCCTCGCGGCTGAGTTCCAGCAGGGTGCGGCTGCCGTCCAGCAGGATGGGCAGCTTCATGAGGTCCGGGGGCAGGGCCAGGTCCTGGTGCCGGCGGCCCTCCAGGACGACCACCTGGTTCAAGGGGCCGAGCTCCTCCAGGACCCGCTCGCGGTCTTTCAGGCCCAGGACGCCGGCCAGCAGCATGGCGGCGGTGTCGAAGGGCAGGCGCACCGTGGTGGCGTCCAGGTCCTTGGCCTCGAAAGTGGGGGTCCCCTCCAGGGAGGCGAGGCTTGCCCAGACCACCCGCTCCACCTGGGCCCGGGCCACGTCCAGCAGGTCGCGCTGGGTGATGAAGCCCATCTCGATGAGGTTCTTGCCGATGGACATGGCCGGGTTGAGGTTGGCCATGGCGTAGTCCAGCTGGGCCTGGGTGATCTTCCCGCGCTCCACCAGCAGGTGGGTGAGGCGGTCCAGCGGGTGGGTGCTGACGGCGAAGACCACATCGCCGGATTCCATGAAGATGGTGCGGCCGGGCTCCTGGCCCAGGCGCCACAGGCCAGTGGCCCGGGCGCGGTGCCGGGCGAAGAGATCTTTGAGGACCAGAAGGCTCATGTGATCACCCACCGCTCGAGCTTGAGTTTGCCGACCTTCATCAGGAGAGACTGACCGGGGCGCAGCTCCAGCCGGAGGGCCGCGTCCGTGACCTTCTGGCCGTCCAGGCTCACGGCGCCCTGGCCCATGAGCCGCTCCGCCTCCTTGCGGCTGGCCGCGAGGCCCCGCTCCACCAGCAGGCGGGTGAGGGGGACTTCACCGCCCGTGGCGGCCATGGCCACTTCCGGCGCCTCCACCTGGCTGCGCTCGGAGAAGCGCCGCACCCAGCGCTCCTCGGCCTCGCGGCCCGCGGCGGATCCGTGGAAATCCGAGACGATCTGCCGGGCGAGGGTCTTCTTGGCATCCATGGGGTGGCCCTGCTTCAGGGCCTCGATCTCGGCGGGCAGCAGATCCGTGAGCAGCAGGTACCAGTCCCACATGAGGGCGTCGCTCACGCTCATGGCCTTGCCGAACTGGGTGTCGGGGTCTTCCATGAAGCCGATGTAGTTGCCCAGGGACTTGGACATCTTCTCCACGCCGTCGAGGCCCAGCAGCAGCGGGACGGTGAGCACCACCTGGGGCTTCTGGCCCGAGGCCTCCTGCAGCGTGCGGCCCTGCATGAGGTTGAAGAGCTGGTCGTTGCCGCCGAGCTCCACGTCCGCCTGGAGGGCCACGGAGTCATAGGCCTGCACCAGGGGGTAGAGCAGCTCGTGCAGGGCGATGGGCTCCCGGGCGTCCATGCGCTTGGCGAAATCGTTGCGCTCGAGCATCTGGGCCACGGTGAAGCGCGAAGCCAGGCGGATCCAGCCCTCGCCGGCCAAGCCGCCGAACCACTCGCTGTTGAAGCGGATCTTCGTTTTCTCCGGGTCGAGGATCTTGAAGACCTGGGTTTTGTAGGTCTCGGCGTTGGCCAGCACCTCCTCGCGCGAGAGGGGCGGGCGCGTGGCCTTCTTGCCCGTGGGGTCGCCGATGAGTCCGGTGAAGTCGCCGATGAGGAAGGTGACCTCGTGGCCCAGCTTCTGGAACTGCGCCATCTTGCGGATGAGCACGCCATGGCCCAGGTGCAGGTCCGGCGCCGTGGGATCGAAGCCCGCCTTGATGCGCAGAGGCCGGCCCTCCTTCAGCCTCGCCTCCAGCTGGTCCACCTTGTGGCAGGTCACGGTGCCCTTCGTGAGCAGGGCTAGGGCGTCAGATACGGGTCCGGAAGCTGCGGTCATGCCTGAATCTTGGCGGAAAAACCGCGCAGGCTCAATGCGGATTGGCAGGGCGTCTTCCGCCGGGGACTAGCGAACCTCGAGTTCGACCACCCGGCGCGGCGCCTTGTCTCCGGTTTTGCGGGCGTGCTCGAAGGTGACGTACACCGCCCGGCCGCCCCTCGGATTCCAGCCCACGGTCACCTTGCCGCCGAAGTTGTGGTTGATGTGGAGGCCCTGGTGATCCATGAGGTCCGCCGACAGGTCAGGGGTCGGGGCCAGGTCCTTGCGCCAGCCCTCGGCGGCCTCCAGGAAGGCGGCCTCCGTGGCCCAGGTCCGGGCCAGGTCGGGATTGGCGGCATAGAGGGCCCGGCTTCCCTCGGGCGTGCGCAGCTGCTCCACCACGCTGCGGAAGTCATCCCAGTCGGGGCGCACCTTCTCAAGGGCGAAACCCACCACCTTGTTCTTGAATCCCTCGGGGTCCTTCTTGGCTTTGTTGGCCACGTAGGCGATGCCGCCCACGCAGGTCACCAGCACCACCAGGAACGCGACCCCGCAGCCCAGGGCGATCTTGCCCCAGAGCGGCAGGCCGGGCTTCACCGGCACCCCATGTCCACCATTGTCCCAGGACGAGTCGGCCATGATCGATCTCCTACAACAGGTTGCTGGCGAGTTCGGCCAGCTTGCTGCGCTCGCCCTTCTGCAGCGTCACGTGGCCCGAGATCTCCAGGTGCTTGAAGTGCTCCGCCAGGAAGCTCAGGCCGTTGGTGCTGGCGTCCACGTACGGGTTGTCGATCTGGTGGGGGTCACCCGTGAAGATCACCTTGGTGCCCTCCCCGGCGCGGGTGAGGATGGTCTTCACCTCGTGGGGCGTGAGGTTCTGGGCCTCGTCCACCACCAGGTACTGCTTGGGGATGCTGCGGCCGCGGATGTAGGTGAGGGGCTCGACGCTGAGGTAGCCCGCCTCCTCCAGCTGGCCGGCGGTCATGGTGGTGCGCTTCCGGGCCTCCGTGTTGGCGCCCACGATGAATTCCAGGTTGTCGTAGATGGGCTGCATGTAGGGGCGCAGCTTCTCGCTGATGTCGCCGGGCAGGTAGCCCAGGTCGCGGCCCATGGGCATGACCGGCCGGCTCACGAGGATCTTGTCGTAGGCTTCGTCGTCCACCACCTGCTGCAGGCCGGCGGCGATGGCCAGCAGGGTCTTGCCGGTGCCGGCCTTGCCCAGCAGGGTGACCACCTGTACCGCGGGGTCCAGCAGCAGCTCCATGGCGAACTGCTGCTCGCGGTTCCGGGGCTTGATGCCCCAGGGGTAGGATTCCAGTCGGCGCATGGGGCGCAGCAGCTTCTCGCCGGCCATGTACCGGGCCAGGGCCGTGTGGTTGGGATTGGTCTGGTCGACCAGGGTGAGGAACTGGTTGGGCTGCAGGTCGAGGCTGGCGTCCGGCGCCAGGCCGCCGTCGTAGAGCAGGTCCACCTGGGCGGGATCCACCTCCCAGGACTTGTGGCCTGTGTAGAGCTCATCCATCTCCACCCGGTCGGTGGTGTAGTCTTCGGCCTGCACGCCGATGGCGTCGGCCTTGATGCGCAGGTTGGTGTCCTTGGTGACCAGCACCACCCGCTCCTTGCAGGTATGCAGCAGTTCCCGGGCGCAGGCCAGGATCTGGTTGTCGGCCTTGTGCTTGTCGGCGGAGAGGATGCCCAGGTCCAGGCTGTGGGCGGCCACATCCACTTTCAGGGTGCCCCCGCCGCCCAGCGGCACGCCGCGGCTCAGGGTGCCGCTGGCCCGCAGCTTGTCCAGCATGCGCGACACGGCCCGGGCATTGCGGCCAACCTCGGTCTGATCCTTCTTGAAGTGATCCACTTCCTCGATCACCACGATGGGGAGGACGACATCGTGTTCCTGGAAATGCAGGATGGAATTCGGATCGTGCAGGAGGACATTCGTATCCAGAACGAAGACCTTCTTGCTGGATGGCGGGACCAAATGAGACCTCCAGGGCTGCCCGCACCCTACCACCAAGCGGGCAGGCTTGCACGGCTAGGCTTGGCTCCCAGGAGGTGGGAAGATGGCAGCCCGCTTGGAGGCCCCTGCATGAGGATCCTGTCCATGGCCCTCGCCATCACCACCGCCCTCGCCGCCCAATCCCCCATCGCCTACCCGCCCACGCGGAAGGCCGATGTCGTGGAAGATTTCTTCGGCACGAAAGTCGCCGACCCCTACCGCTGGCTGGAGGATGACAACAGCGCCGAGACCAAGGCCTGGGTCGAGGCCCAGAACAAGGTCACCTTCGCCTACCTGGAGCAGCTCCCGCAGCGCGCCCGCCTCCGCGAGCGCATGACCCAGC
>JAFJUR010000036.1 GCA_017859995.1 Holophagaceae bacterium
TCGTTCACCGAGAGCCATCCAAGCGCGCCCACCAGGAGCAGGGCCATCGTCTGGATGGTAAGGAGCAGGTTGAATTTCCCCCTCATCCGAAGGTTGTCCAGGAATTTTCCAAGGTTCATAGGTCACCCCATTCCGGACCTTATCGGGGGGTGTTTGAGCCGGTTTAATCCTGGTTATTCAGAGGCATAAACCCCGTTCGAGAGTTTATGGGGTTCGGGCCAGGGAGCTTCGAGGGCCGCCTCCGCGGCGGCCGAGAGGTCCGCTTCCAGGCGGCGGCCGAGGTCAGAAGGTACGGACCAGCCCCGCTGGGCCATCCAAGCCTCGAGGCGGGGCAGGGGATCCCTGGCGGCCCACTGGGCGATGAGCTCGAGATCCACATAACGCTGATCATCGTGCTCGGCGTGGCCCTTCATGCGGAAGGTTTCGCAGACGATGAAGACGGGCCCCTTGCCCTCGAGGCAGCGCTGGCGACCCTGGGCCGCGGCCTCGAACACGGCCGCCCCGTCGTTGCCGTCCACGGTGAGGGTGAAGGCCCCCTGGGACCGCATCGACATGCGGCCGGCCATCTGCCGGTCCGGTGGCGTGGAGAAGGCGAAACCGTTGGATTCCCCCACCACGATGAGGGGCAGCTTCTGGACCACGGCGAAGTTGAGCCCTTCGTAGAAGGCGCCGGTGGAGCTGCCCCCGTCGCCGATCCAGGTCATGGCCACCCGGCGCTCGCCCCGCTGGCGGAAGGAGAGGGCCACGCCCGCCATCACGGGAATGAGCGCGCCGAGCATGGAGGTCGGCGCGATGATGCCCCGCGCCACGCTGCCGAAGTGGTTGTTGTGCTCCCGTCCTCCGCTGGGGCTGGTGGCCCGGCCGAGGTACTGCAGGAAGATCTCCTCCGGCGTGACGCCCCGGACCAGCATGGAACCCAGGTTTCGGATCAAGGGCGCGATGACGTCGTCCGGGCCCAGGGCCATGGCCGTCGCGCAGGCGGTGGCCTCCTGGCCGAGGCTGCGGTAGACGCTGCCGAGGGTCTTGCCCTGGCGGAAGAGCTTCACCAGCCGCTCCTCCGTGAGACGGGTGAGCAGCATGGCCTCGTAGAGGCGGAGGGCGGTCTCGCGGTCCATCGGGTTAGCATAGTCCCATGCTGACCCTCCGACCCGCCGTTCCCGCCGACGCCCCGTTGATCCTGCAGTACATCCGCGAGCTCGCGGAGTACGAACGGGAGCCGGAGGCCGCCGTCGCCACCGAGGCCGACCTCCAGCGCTACGCCTTCTCCGACCATCCGCTGGTGAAGGTCACCATGGCCGAGTGGGATGGCCAGGCCGCGGGCTTCGCCCTCTGGTTCCTCAACTTCAGCACCTGGGAAGGCAAGCCCGGCATCTACCTCGAGGACCTCTTCGTGCGTCCTTCCTTCCGCGGCCACGGCATCGGCAAGGCCCTGCTGCAGCACCTGGCGGCCCTGGCCGTGAAGGAGGGCTGGACCCGCTTCGTCTGGCAGGTGCTGGACTGGAACACGCCCGCCATCGCGTTCTACGAGGCCCACGGCGCGAAGGTCATGCACCCCTGGCTCACCTGCCGGGTGGAAGGCGAGGCCCTCGCCCGGCTCGCCGGGACGCCGGATTGACCTGGGCGCCCCTGCTCCGTCTGCGGGAGGCCCTGGGGCCCGACGCGGAGCTGGCGGTGGTGGGGGGCGCCGTCCGGGATGAACTGCTGGGCCGGCCCCATGCCGACTGGGACCTGGCCACGCGGCTGCTGCCCCAGGCCGTGATGGACCGGGCGCGGACCGCGGGTCTGAAGGTCATCCCCACGGGACTCCAGCACGGCACGGTGACCGTGATCCTGGAGGACCGCCCCGTCGAGATCACCACCTTCCGCAGCGATGGCGACTACTTGGACGGCCGGCGCCCCGAGTCGGTGCGGCTCGGCGTGGACCTCCTGGAGGACCTGTCGCGCCGGGACTTCACCATCAACGCCATGGCGCTCCCGGTGGGCGGCGGAGCCCTGGTGGATCCCTTCGGCGGCCAGGTGGATCTGGCGGCGAAGGTCATCCGGGCCGTGGGGGATCCCATGCTTCGCTTCGGCGAGGACGGCCTGCGGCCCCTCCGCGCCTGCCGGTTTGCTGCCCAGCTGGGTTTCGAGGTGGAGGCCGCCACCCTGGCGGCGATCCCCAGGCGGCTGGACGTTTCCCGGAAAGTCTCCGTGGAGCGGGTCTTCACGGAGATGGACAAGCTGCTGCGGGGCCTGGAACCGGCCCGCGGCCTGGACCTGCTGGCCCGCACAGGGCTGCTGGACCTGTGGCTGCCGGAACTGCGGTCCCTGATCGGCTGCGAGCAGAACCGCTATCACCGGCACGATGTGTGGATCCACACCCTGGAGGTGGCCGGGTTCGCGCCCCCGGAACCCGCCCTGCGCTGGGCCGCCCTCCTCCACGATGCCGGCAAGCCCGCGACCCGCATCACCGGGCCAGAAGGTGACGTGCATTTCTACGGCCACGAGGAGGCCTCCCTGGAGGTGGCCGAGGCGATCCTCGGGCGCCTGAAGGCCAGCCACGCGCTGCGCCAGGATGTCGCCGCCCTGATCCGCCACCACGGCATCCATCCTACGAAAGCCTGGGGCGACGCCGCCTGCCGCCGCTTCCTGCGCCGACTTGCCGACGACGGCCTGTCCCTGGCCCGGTGGGGCGCGTTCCGCCTGGCGGATCTCCAGGGCAAGGGTGTGGATGTGGACCAGAACCTGGCCGAGCATGGCGGCTGGATGGCTCGGCTCCAGGCCCTGGCCGCCACGACGCCGCCTCTGTCGGTGCGGGCGCTGGCCCTGGATGGCGCGGCCCTCATGGTCCTGGCGGGGCGGGGCGGGGGCCCCTGGCTTGGGGACCTGCAACGGCGCCTCCTGGAGGCGGTGATCGAGGACCCCGGGACCAACACGCCGGAACGGCTTGCCGAGTTGGCTCGGAAGGAACTGGGACAGGCATGAAAACGCCCGGCGGGTGCCGGGCGTTTTCATGGAGCAGGGCAGATCAGCCCGCGCCGCCGCCGCCGGCGACGGCGGGACGGTAGGTGAGGCTGGCCTTGATGAAGTCGCGGTTCATGCGCGCGATGTTCTCCATCTTGATGCCCTTGGGGCAGGCGATTTCACACTCGCCGTGGTTGGTGCAGGTGCCGAACTCCTCTGCGTCCATCTGGGCGACCATGTCGCGAACGCGGGTGTAGCGCTCGGGCTGGCCCTGGGGCAGCAGCGACAGCTGGCTGACCTTCGCCGACAGGAAGAGCATGGCGCTGGCGTTGGGGCAGGCGGCCACGCAGGCGCCGCACCCGATGCAGGCGGCGGCATCCATGGCGAGTTCGGCATTCTCCTTGGGAATGGGCAGGGCGTTGGCATCCTGGGCCGAACCCGTGGGCACGCTGACAAACCCTCCCGCGGCGATGATGCGATCCAGCGCGCCGCGATCCACCATCAGGTCCTTGAGCACCGGGAAGGCCTCGGCCCGCCAGGGCTCGAGGGTGATGCTCTCTCCATCCTTGAAGCTGCGCATGTGCAGCTGGCAGGTGGTGGTGCGCTCCTTCGGGCCATGGGGACGGCCGTTGATCACCATGCTGCAGGTGCCGCAGATGCCTTCGCGGCAGTCATGGTCGAAGGTGATCGGGTCCTCGCCCTTGCGGATGAGGCCTTCGTTGACGATGTCCAGCATTTCCAGGAAGGACATGTCGGGGCTGATGTTTTCGGCGGGGTACTCGACGAACTTGCCGTCGCAGGTCGCATTCTTCTGCCGCCACACGTGGAGGGTGAGATTGAGGTGCTTGGACATGGCTCAGATCCTCACTTGTAGTTGCGAGTGGCGAGGTGGAGGCTCTCGAAGGAAAGGGCCTCGGTATGGCGGACCGGTGCGTTTCCGTCACCCTTGTATTCCCATGCGGCGACGTGGCAGAAGTTCTCGTCGTCGCGAAGGGCTTCTCCGTCTCCGGTCTGCCATTCCTCTCGGAAGTGCGCGCCACAAGACTCTCTGCGATTGAGGGCATCGAGGCAGAGCAGCTCGCCGATCTCCAGGAAGTCCGCGACGCGGCCGGCCGTTTCGAGTGCCTGGTTGACCTCTTCGCCGGCCCCGGGGAGGCGCAGGTTGTGCCAGAACTCCTCGCGGATCTGGGGGATGAGCTCCAGGGCCTTCTTGAGGCCGGCTTCGGTGCGGCCCATGCCCGAGTACTCCCACATGACCTTGCCCAGCTCCCGGTGGAAATAATCCGGTGTCTGCTTGCCCTGGATGCTGAAGAGGCGGTTGATCTGCCCGGAGACAGATTGTTCCGTGGCCTTGACGACCGGGTCATCCACCTTGATGCGGCTGCCGGGCTTGATGGAGGCCAGGTAGCCGCCAATGGTGTAGGGGATGACGAAATAGCCATCGGCCAGGCCCTGCATGAGGGCCGAGGCCCCCAGGCGGTTGGCGCCGTGATCGGAGAAGTTCGCCTCACCCAGCACGAAGAGGCCGGGGATGGTGCTCATCAGGTTGTAGTCCACCCACAGGCCGCCCATGGTGTAGTGCGAGGCGGGGTAGATGCGCATGGGCGTTTTGTAGGGATTCTCATCCGTGATGCGCTCGTACATCTCGAAGAGGTTCCCGTAGCGCTCTTCGATCTTGTTCTGGCCGAGGCGCTTGATGGAGGCTTCGAAGTCGAGGTAGACGCCCCGGCCTGTGGCGCCGATGCCTCGGCCTTCATCGCAGGCCTGCTTGGCTGCGCGGCTGGAGATATCCCGGGGGGCCAGGTTGCCGTAGGAGGGGTACTTCCGCTCCAGATAGTAGTCGCGGTCCTCTTCAGGGATCTGGCTGGCGGGCTTGCCGCAGTCTTCTTTGCGCTTGGGCACCCAGATCCGGCCGTCATTACGCAGCGACTCGGACATGAGCGTCAGCTTGCTCTGGTGATCTCCGGTGACGGGAATGCAGGTGGGGTGGATCTGGGTGAAGCACGGGTTGGCGAAGGCCGCACCCTTCTTGTAGGCGCGCCAGATGGCGGTGCCGTTGCAGCCCTTGGCGTTGGTGGAGAGATAGAAGACGTTGCCGTAGCCGCCCGTGGCCAGGCAGACCGCGTCCGCGACGTGCGATTCCACCGCACCCGTGACCATGTTCCGGGTGACGATGCCCTTGGCGACGCCGTCCACCACGATCAGCTCCAGCATTTCGTGGCGGGGGAACATCTTCACGGCCCCGAGGCCGATCTGCCGCTCCAGAGCCTGGTACGCGCCGAGCAGGAGCTGCTGCCCCGTTTGCCCGCGGGCGTAGAACGTGCGGCTCACCTGGGCACCGCCGAAGGAGCGGTTGTCCAGCAGTCCGCCGTACTCGCGGGCGAAGGGCACGCCCTGGGCCACGCACTGGTCGATGATGTTGTTGCTGACTTCGGCCAGGCGGTGCACGTTGGCCTCGCGGGCGCGGAAGTCGCCGCCCTTGACCGTATCGTAGAAGAGGCGGCGGACGCTGTCGCCGTCGTTGTGGTAGTTCTTGGCCGCGTTGATGCCGCCCTGGGCCGCGATGGAGTGGGCGCGGCGGGGGCTGTCCTGGTAGCAGAAGCACTCCACCTCGTAGCCGAGCTCGGCCATGGAAGCCGCGGCGGCGCCGCCGGCCAGGCCAGAACCTACGACGAGGACTTTGTACTTGCGCTTGTTGGCCGGATTCACGAGCTTGAGATCAAACTTGTGCTTCTCCCACTTGTTCTCGATCGGGCCGTCTGGGATTCGGGAATTGAGTCCGTCTGGGATTCGGGAATTGAGTTCCATGGATGGCGCTCCTTCGGATCAGCGGATGAAGCCAGTGAGGACGGCGAGGGGGTAGGTGATGTTCACGCCCACCACAAGCACGGTCAGCCCCGTGGCGAAGTTGCGCCGCAGGCTGTCGTAGCGGGGATGGGACAGGCCGAGGGTCTGGGTGACGCTCCAGACGCCGTGCCACATGTGCAGGCCGAGGCAGAGCTGGGCCACGATGTAGAACCCTGCGGCAGCGGGCACCTTGAAGCCGTTCACGAAGTTCGCGTACGGATTGGCATGGTCGAAGTTGGGATGCGCGTTGCCGATGGTCAGGTGCATCAGGTGGTAGACGATGAACGCGGCCAGGATGACGCCGCTCCAGCGCATGGTGCGCGAGGCCCAGGTGGAGGCCACGTTCTGCTGGGCGCGGTAGCCCACGGGGCGGGCGGCGCGGTTGTCCAGCGTGAGGGTCACGGCGGACCAGATATGCAGGCCCGTGGCGGCCAGCAGGACGGCGCGGAAGATCCAGATGCCGCCGCCATGCAGCATTGAGTGCAGGAACTTGGCGTAGGCGTTGAAGGTCTCGGCGCCCATGTAGGCCTGGGTGTTCCCGATCATGTGGACGGTGACGAACCCGAAGAGGATGATGCCGGTTCCGGCCATCACGACCTTTCGGCCGACCGAGGACGCCATGAAGCCGTGGCCGCGTGCTTCCGCGCCCGCGATGCTCTGTTCAGCGACGGACATAGGTGGACTCCTTGAAGAGGGCGAATAAAAAGAACAGGGGTCCCAGGTGGGGCGGGGGACCGGCGTCATAGAGCAGGGTCATATGGGACCGATTATCTTCCTCGAGGGCAAGAATCCCAAGCCCCTTGCCGCTGACCTCCGTCACAGTGCGGATCGGTTCCCAGCAGGCTGGCAGTTGTCCAGTCCGTCGGTCTTGCGGCACCCAGCCACCGTACGGTAGAGTCACACACGATCCAAGTATGATCTTTGGTGGCGTGCCCCCGGGTGGGGCTTGTGTTGCATGTGCACAGGCCATCTTCAGTCCAGTGGATCTCCCCCCGCTTTCCATCACCAAGCCCCCCTTTTATGAATCCATCTGGAGGAAACCCATGGAGACGCTGAAACGCCTGCTTGGCTCTCTGGCGCCAACCCGCCTGCTGAACGGGAGGCTGACGCTGCTTCACAACCTGCTGCTCATCGGCCTGGTCATCTGCCTGCTTGGCATCGCCTTCGGTCTGGTGCAGTACGGCCAGATCCGCGACCTGCCCGTGCACAAGTCCATGCTGGAGATCTCGGAGCTGATCTACGAGACCTGCAAGACCTACCTGGTCACGCAGATCAAGTTCATCTCCCTCCTCTGGGCCTTCATCGCGGTCATCATCGTCGCCTACTTCAAGTTCCTGGCGCACACGCCCATGGGCTGGGGCCAGGTGATCGTCATCCTGCTCTTCTCGATCATCGGCATCCTGGGCTCAGTGGCGGTGGCCTGGTTCGGCATCCGCATCAACACCTTCGCCAATTCCCGCACGGCCTTCGCCAGCCTCAGCGGCAAGCCCTACCCGACCATGGACATCCCCCTCAAGGCCGGCATGTCCATCGGCATGCTGCTCATCTCGGTGGAGCTGGTGCTCATGCTCGGCATCCTGCTCTTCATCCCCGGTGACGCGGCCGGCCCCTGCTTCATCGGCTTCGCCATCGGCGAGTCCCTCGGCGCTGCGGCCCTCCGCATCGCCGGCGGCATCTTCACGAAGATCGCCGACATCGGCTCCGACCTCATGAAGATCGTCTTCAAGATCAAGGAAGACGATGCCCGCAACCCCGGCGTCATCGCCGACTGCGTGGGCGACAACGCGGGCGATTCCGTGGGCCCCACGGCCGACGGCTTCGAAACCTATGGCGTCACCGGCGTCGCGCTCATCACCTTCATCCTGCTGGCGGTCCCCCAGCCCACGGTCCAGGTGGCCCTGCTGGTGTGGATCTTCGTCATGCGCGTGGGCATGATCGTGACCTCCGCCGTCTCCTACTGGATCAATGGCATGTGGTCGAAGGCCAAGTTCGGAACGGCCTCCAAGTTCGACTTCGAGACGCCACTCACCACCCTGGTGTGGCTGACCTCCATCGTCTCCATCGTGATGACCTACGTGCTGTCCCGGGCCCTCATCGGCAACCTGGGTGACGGCATGTGGTGGAAGCTCTCCACCATCATCACCTGCGGCACCCTGGCGGGCGCGCTCATCCCCGAGCTGGTCAAGGCCTTCACCTCCACCAATTCCGGTCACGTCCGTGAGGTGGTGACGGCCTCCAAGGAAGGCGGCGCCTCCCTCAACATCATTTCCGGCATCGTGGCGGGCTACTTCTCCGCCTACTGGATGGGCCTCACCATCGTCGCCCTCATGGGCGCCGCCTACTGGGTCTCCCTGGGCATCCCGGCGCTGGTCATGGCCGGTACCGCGGCGCCCATCTTCGCCTTCGGCCTGGTGGCCTTCGGCTTCCTGGGCATGGGTCCCGTCACCATCGCGGTCGACTCCTACGGCCCCGTGACCGACAACGCCCAGTCCGTCTACGAGCTCTCCACCATCGAGACCATCCCCGGCATTGAGGCGGAGATCCAGAAGGACTTCGGCTTCAAGCCCGACTTCGAGAACGGCAAGATGTACCTCGAAGAAAACGATGGCGCCGGCAACACCTTCAAAGCCACCGCCAAGCCCGTGCTCATCGGCACCGCGGTCGTGGGCGCCACCACCCTGATCTTCTCGATCATCCAGGTGCTCAACGGCAAGTTCGGCGTGGAGAACGTCTTCCGGGGCCTCTCCATCATCAACCCGCTGTTCCTGCTGGGCCTGATCACCGGCGGCGCGGTCATCTTCTGGTTCTCCGGCGCCGCCTGCCAGGCGGTGGCCACGGGCGCCTACCGGGCCGTGGAGTTCATCAAGCAGAACATCAACCTGGATTCGGGCGCCGAGAAGGCCTCGGTGGAGGACTCCAAGAAGGTCGTGGAGATCTGCACCCAGTACGCCCAGAAGGGCATGTTCAACATCTTCCTGGCGGTCTTCTTCTCCACCCTGGCTTTCGCCTGCGTGAACCACTACTTCTTCATCGGCTACCTGATCTCCATCGCCGTTTTCGGCCTCTACCAGGCCATCTTCATGGCCAACGCCGGCGGCGCCTGGGACAACGCGAAGAAGCTCGTGGAGACCGAGCTGAAGGCCAAGGGCACGGCGCTCCACGATGCCTGCGTCGTGGGCGACACCGTGGGCGACCCCTTCAAGGACACCTCTTCGGTGGCCATGAACCCGGTCATCAAGTTCACGACCCTCTTCGGCCTCCTGGCCGTGGAGCTGGCCATCGAGCTGAACCCCGCCACCGCTCACATCGCGGCCCTGGTGTTCTTCCTCATCTCCACGGTCTTCATCTGGCGCTCCTTCTATGGGATGCGCATCCCCACCATGGAAACCAAGTAGGATTCCAGCCCTACCTGACAAAGATTTAACGGACGGGCCCCTCAACCGAGGGGCCCGTTCTTTCGTGGTACGTTGGACACCATGTCCCACAGGAGCCTGCCATGTCCTCCCGTTCCCTCCGCCTTGCGGGCCTGGCGGCCCTGGTGAGCGCCGCCATGGGTCTGGCCGCCCAGGGGCCCGTCCCCCCCACTGCCAAGCAGATCGAGCACCTCTCCATCTGGCACGGCGAGAAGGTCAACGATCCCTGGTTCTGGCTGCGGGAGAAGGGGCATCCCGAGGTCGTCGGCTACCTGAACGCCGAGAACGCCTATACCGAGGCGGTGACCTCGGGGCTGAAGCCCTTTTCCGAGGCCCTCTACAAGGAGATGTTGGGACGCATCAAGCAGACGGACCTGAGCGTCCCCACCCGCCGGGGCGGCTACTACTACTATTCCCGCACCGAGGAGGGGAAGCAGTACCCCATCCAGTGTCGCCGGAAGGCAGGGAAGGGCCATGCCTACGACGAGAAGGCCCCCGAGCAGGTCCTCCTGGATCAGAACGAGCTGGCCAAGGGGCTGAAGTACCTGGGCGTGGGCAGCTTCTCCGTCAGCAACGACGACCGCACCCTCCTCTTCAGCACCGACACCACCGGGTTCCGCCAGTACAAGCTCTTCACCAAGGACCTCGCCACCGGCCGCGTCACCGGCCCTCTGGCCGAGCGGGTCACCTCCGTGGCGTGGGCCGCGGACAACCGCCATGTCTTCTTCGTGACCGAGGACGATGTCACCAAGCGCTCCAACCAGCTCTGGCGGCTCGACCTGAAGGCCGGGAAGCCCGAGCTGGTCTTCGAAGAAAAGGACGAGCTCTACCGCATGGATGTGACTCGCACCAAGGATCGCCAGTTCATCGTCGTGGCGTGCCAGTCCACAGACACCTGGGAGTGCCGCTACCTGGCCGCCGCCCAGCCGGCGGGCGCGTTCAAGGTCCTCCTGCCCCGGGAGAAGGGCCACAAGTACGACGTGGAGCATCGGGAGGGCACCTTCTACATCCGCACCAACAAGGATGCGAAGAACTTCCGCCTGGTGACCGCCCCGGTGGCCACCCCGGATCCCGGGCACTGGACCTCGCTCATCCCCCACCGGGCCGATGTCCTCCTCGAGCGGGTGGATCCCTTCCAGAAGTACCTCGTCGTGGCGGAGAAGCGTCAGGCGCTCTCCCGTTTCCGCATCCTGGACTTCAAGACCGGCGCCTGGAAGGAGGTGGCCTTTCCTGAGAGCGTCTACGCGGCTTTCCCCGGTGGCACGCCCGAGTTCACTTCCAAGGCCTTCCGTTTCGCCTACCAGTCCATGGTCACGCCGCCCAGCGTCTACGACTGCGACATGGCCACCGGCAAGCAGACCCTGCTGAAGGAGACGGAAGTCCTCGGCGGCTACGACAAGAGCCAGTACGTGACCGAGCGGCTGTGGGCGCCGGCCCGGGATGGCGTGAAGGTGCCGCTCTCGGTGGTCTACAAGAAGGGCGTCAAGCGGGACGGCACCGCGCCCGTCTTCCTCTACGCCTATGGCTCCTACGGCATCGGGATGGCGCCGACCTTCAACATCCCGCGCCTCAGCCTGCTGGACCGGGGCGTGGTCTACGTCCTGGCCCACATCCGCGGGGGCAACGAGATGGGGGAGGGCTGGCACGACGACGGCATGCTCATGACGAAGATGAACACCTTCACCGATTTCATTGATTCCGCCGAATTCCTGGTGAAGGAGAAGTGGACCGCCAAGGACCGCCTGGTCATCGAGGGCGGCAGCGCCGGTGGCCTGCTCATGGGCGCCGTCACGAACCTGAGGCCCGACCTGTTCAAGGCCGTCCACAGCGCCGTGCCCTTCGTGGACGTGATGAACACGATGATGGACGCCAGCCTGCCCCTCACCGTGGGCGAGTACCTCGAATGGGGCAATCCCAACGAGAAGGCGGCCTTCGACTACATGCGGCGCTACAGCCCCTACGACAACCTCCAGAAGAAGGCCTACCCTTCGATCCTGGTCACCACCAGCTACAACGACAGCCAGGTGATGTACTGGGAACCCGCGAAATACGTGGCCAAGCTCCGCACCCTCAAGACCGATTCCAATCCCCTCCTGCTCCGGATCAAGATGGATCCGGCGGGCCACGGCGGCGCCTCGGGCCGCTATGACGCCCTGAAGGACCGGGCCTTCGAGATCGCCTGGATCCTCGATCAGGTGGGCATCACCAAGTAGCTGCAACACGGCAGGGGGCGCGAAGGCGCCCCCTGCGGTTGAAGGAGGTGGATCATGGCCGTTTCTCCCGTACCCGAGGGCTACCGCATGGTCACCCCCTACCTGGTGGTCGCCGACGGGGAGGGGCTCCTGGCCTTTCTCCGGTCGGCCTTCCAGGCGGAGGTGGTGAGCCGCTCGTTGCGCGCCGACGGATCCATCGCCAACGCGGAAGTTCGCATCGGGGATTCCATGGTGATGCTGGCCGAGGCGCGGGAGCCCTGGACGCCCATGCCGACCGGCTTCTACCTCTACGTACCCGACACCGATGCGGTCTACCGCGCTGCCCTGGCGGCGGGCGGCAGCTCCCTCCTGGAGCCTTCGGACCAGTTCTATGGCGACCGCAACGCCGGCGTGCAGGATCCCTGGGGCAACAACTGGTGGATCGCCACGCACATCGAGGATGTGGACGAGGCCGAGATCCAGCGGCGCCTGGCGGCCCGAGGTTGAGTCCCAGGGGGTAAACGGGGACAATGGACAAGCGCGGCGAACCGCCGCGCTTGTCATGTCTGGAACCTCATGTCCCTCTCCGAAGAAATCCAGCGGCGGCGCACTTTCGCCATCATCAGCCACCCGGACGCCGGCAAGACCACGCTGACCGAGAAGCTGCTGCTCTACGGTGGTGCCATCGACCGGGCCGGCTCCGTGAAGGCCCGGGAGGGCGGCGCGGCGGCCCATTCGGACTGGATGAGCATCGAGCAGGAGCGCGGCATCAGCGTCACCTCCGCCGCCATGCAGTTCGAGTACCAGGGCCGGGCCATCAACCTGCTGGACACCCCGGGCCACCAGGATTTCAGCGAGGACACCTACCGGGCCCTCACGGCCGCCGACGCCGTGGTGATGCTGCTGGACTGCGCGAAGGGCGTGGAGGAGCAGACCAAGAAGCTCTTCCGCGTGGCCCGGGAGCGCCGGCTGCCCATCTTCACCTTCGTCAACAAGCTGGATCGCCCCGGCCGCGAGCCCGTGGAGCTCATTGACGAAGTGGAAGAGCTCTTCGGTCTCCACGCCGTGCCCATGACCTGGCCCATCGGTTCGGGCACCGACTTCAAGGGCGTCTACGTGCGGGCCACGGGCCAGATCCAGGTCTTCGAGCGGGCCAAGGCCGGCCGCAAGGCCCGGGTGGCCGGGCAGGGCGGGCTGGACGATCCCGAGATCGCCGCGTTGCTCACCCCCGCCGAGCTGCAGCAGCTCAAGGACGACGTGGACCTCATGGACCACGTGCTGCCCGCCTTCGACCGGGAAGCCTTCCTGCGGGGCGAGCAGTCGCCCATGTTCTTCGGCTCGGCCGTGAACAACTTCGGCGTGGCCGAGTTCCTGGAGGAATTCCTGGACCTGGCTCCGGCCCCGGGCGCGCGCCCCCTCATGAACGGCGGGGACATCTCGCCCGAGCAGCCCTTCACGGCCTTCGTGTTCAAGGTGCAGGCCAACATGAACAAGGCCCACCGCGACCGCGTGGCCTTCGCCCGCATCGTCTCCGGCCGCTTCGAGCGCGGCATGGACGCCCTGCACGTGCGCGAGAAGAAATCCATCAAGCTCAACTACCCCCACATGTTCTTCGGCCGCGAGCGGCAGATCGTGGACGAGGCCTATCCCGGCGACATCCTGGGCCTCATCAACCCGGGCCTCTTCCGCATCGGCGACGTGCTGAGCGCCCAGGGCGCCGTCGAGTTCCACGCCGTGCCACGCTTCTCCCCCGAGCAGTTCGCCTCCGTGCGCCTCGCCGACCCCGGCGCCCGCAAGGGCTTCCTGAAGGGCCTGGGCCAGATCGCCGAAGAGGGCGTGGTGCAGGTGTTTTGGCCCAAGGGCGGCGCGCCCCTGCCCATCCTGGGCGCCATCGGCCGCCTGCAGTTCGAGGTGCTCCAGCACCGCCTCAAGGAGGAATACGCCTGCCCGGTGCTGCTGGAACCCCGGGGCTTCCAGATGGCCCGCTGGATTCAGGGCGGCTGGCCCGAGCCCAGCAAGTTTTGGGGCGAGTTGGTGGAAGATACGGAGGGCAATCCCGCCATCCTGTTCGAGAACGACTGGCAGCGGCGCACGACGGCGGAGAAATGCCCGGGACTGACCTTCCTGGAACATCCCCCCAAATGAAAAACGGCGCCTCGGCGCCGTTTTTCATGGAACCGCAGTCGAAGCTACTTCGCGTTCTTGAACATGTCCATGACGGTGCGGAGCAGCTGAATGGCTTCGGCCTTGGGGCGCTGGAAGGCGTTGCGGCCCATGATGCTGCCGAAGGCGCCGCCGGCAGCCAGCTCGGCCACTTCCTTGAGCACGTCCTCGGTGCCCTTGGCTTCGCCGCCGCTGAAGATCACGATGCGGCGCCCGTTGAAGGCGCTGCGCACCACTTCCCGCACGCGGTCGGCCAGCGTCTCGATGACGATGCCGTTCTTCTCGAAGGCCGCGGCGGCCTCCTTCACTTCCAGGTGCTTCTTGGGCGGCTTCACCTTGATGATGTGGGCGCCCAGCTGAGCCGCGATCTGCGCCGCGTAGGCCGCCACGTCCACGGCGGTCTCGCCGTCCTTGCTGAGGCCCGCGCCACGGGGGTAGGACCACACGACGGTGGGCAGGCCCACGGCCTTGGCCTCGAGGATCAGCTCGCGCAGGTTCTCGTACTGCTCGTTGCGGGCGCCGCTGCCGGGGTAGATGGTGTAGCCGATGGCGGCGCAGCCCAGGCGCAGGGCGTCTTCCACGCTGCCGGTGATGGCGCTGCAGGGCTCGATGCCCTTGCTGAGGCAGTCGCTGTTGTTGAGCTTGAGGATGAGGGGGATGTCACCGGCGTAGTCGGAGGCCACATGCTCGATGAAGCCCAGGGGCGCGGCGTAGGCGTTGCAGCCGGCCTCGATGGCCAGCTCCACGTGGTAGCGGGGATCGTAGCCCGCCGGGTTGGGGGCGAAGCTGCGGGCGGGACCGTGCTCGAAGCCCTGATCCACGGGCAGGATCACGAACTTGCCGGTGCCCGCCAGGCGGCCCGAATTCATCAGCCGGGCCAGGTTGGCCTTCACGCCCGGGTTCTCCGAGCTGTACCAGGACAGGATCTCGCGCACTTTGGCCGTGGCCATGTCGAACCTCCTAGAGATAAACGGTTTATCTTACACGGGATGGAAGGATGAGACGGGATCAGGCCTTGGCATAGTCGTAGAAGCCGCGGCCGCTCTTCTTGCCGAGCCAGCCGGCATCCACGTATTTGATGAGCAGGGGGCAGGGGCGGTACTTGGGATCGCCCAGGCCCTCGTGCAGCACGTTGAGGATGAATAGGCAGGTGTCCAGGCCGATGAAGTCGGCGAGGGTGAGCGGGCCCATGGGATGGTTCATGCCCAGCTTCATGATCCCGTCGATGCTCTCGACCGTGGCCACGCCCTCATACAGTGCGTAGATGGCCTCGTTGATCATGGGGAGCAGCACGCGGTTGCTCACGAAGCCCGGGAAGTCGTTGCAGGCGATGGGTGTCTTGCCGAGCTTCTTGGAGAGTTCCATGACGGCGTCGAAGGTGGCGTCGCCGGTGGCCAGGCCGCGGATGACCTCGATGAGCTGCATGACCGGTACGGGGTTCATGAAGTGCATGCCGATGAAGGCTTCGGGGCGCTTGGTGACCGCCGCCAGCTTGGTGATGGAGATGCTACTGGTGTTGGAGGCCAGGATGGCGCCCGGCTTGCACACGGCGTCCAGCGTTTCGAAGATCTGCTTCTTGACCTCCCACTTCTCGGTGGCGGCCTCGATGACGATGTCGCAGGCGGCCAGATCCTCGAGCTTGGTGGTGGTGCGAATGCGGGCGAGGGTGGCGGCCTTCTCCTCGGCGCTCATCTTCCCCTTGTCCACGCCCCGCTGCAGGTTCTTGTCGATGGTGGCCACGCCCTTGGCGGCGAAGGCCTCGCTGATGTCCTGCATCCGCACGTCGAAGCCTGCCTGGGCGAAGACGTGGGCGATGCCGTTGCCCATCTGGCCGGCGCCGATGACACCGATGGTCTGGATGCTCATGGGGGGTCCTCCAACCCTCAAGCTTACCCTCGGAATCCAGAGAAGGGCGTCACCAGCTGGCGAGGAGGGCCGGCAGGTCCCGGATGGAGTCGAGCACCGGGAAGGGGGAGTCTGCCGGGGCTTCCACCACCTCATGGGCCCAGGTCAGGTGGTAGGGAATGTGGATGGCCTGGGCGCCCAGGGCCAGCACGGGCAGAATGTCCGACTTCACGGAATTGCCCACCATGGCGAAGGCGGCGGCCGGGATTCCATGGCGCTGGAGGATCGCGGCGTAGGTGGCCTCGTCCTTCTCGGAGACGATCTCCACCGCCGCGAAATGGACGCCCAGCCCGGATCTCGCCAGCTTGGTCTCCTGGTCGAAGAGGTCGCCTTTGGTGATGAGCATGAGGCGGTACTCCCCGGCCAGGGCCTGCAGCACGTCGGCCACGCCGGGCAGGGGCTCCACGGGCTTGTCCAGCATGGCCTTGCCCAGGTCGAGCACTTGCTGCACGCCCGCGCCGTCGAGGCGATGTTCCGTGAGCTGCAGGGCGGTCTCGATCATGGAGAGGGTGAAGCCCTTGATGCCGTAGCCGTAGCGGCCCAGGTTGCGCATCTCGGTGTCATGGAGGCGGGCGTCGATCCAGGCGTCGTCGTGGAAGGGGCGCAGCAGGGCCCGGAAGGCCTCCTGGGTCTCGGCGTAGTGGGTCTCGTTGTGCCAGAGGGTGTCGTCGGCGTCGAAGGCGAGGGTATGGAGCATGGAGATCCCGGGAGGAAAACACCCAGCCTACTGTGCCTCGCCTGAAATACACGGGTCATTCAATGTGGCTGGCGAGGCACACTTCCATCGGGGCATGGGCGCAGACGCGCCCATGCTGTCACCCCTCTGGGGGCACTGCCGTGCCCCCAGACCCCCCGCCACGTGGTGCCCTCAAAGGTTCTGAATGCACCAGCTATTTCGAGCGGGCACCACTACAATGGACGATTCCCGAGGATCCCATGGCCGCTTCCAAGACCCGCATCGACTGGGCCCTGTTCCTGCTCCGCCTCGCCGTGGGCGGCATGGCCGTGGTGCAGGGTTTCGAGGTGCTCCGTCGCGCCCACGGCGCCATCACCATGGCCCACGCCGCCACCTGGGGCCTGGCCCTGGGCGAGATGATCTGCGGCGCCCTGATCCTCCTGGGACTCTGGGTGCCCCTGGCGGGTGGCCTCCTGGTGGCCGTGCTGGGGTGGCCCCTGGTGCACAGCTGGCTCCACGGCACCGGCCCCCTCGCCAACCTGGCCGGCCTCTTCCGACTGCTGGTGGGGCTGGCCTGCGCGGTGGGCGGCGGCGGCAAGTGGGCCCTGGACCGCTAGGCGTCCGCCCATGCTGCGGCCGCCCCATCCCCTGATCTACGCCTTCGACGCCGAGTGGGTGCCCGATCCCCCCACGGGCCGGCGGGTGCTGGACCTGCCCGCGGACATGCCCGACGAGGAGGTGCTCGCCCGCATGTGGGCTCACGGCGGCGCCACGGAGGCGGACCCCCGACCCTACCTCAAGACCGTGCTCTGCCGGATCGTGTCCATCGCGGCGGTGATCCGCACCGTGAAGCATGGAGAGGTGCAGCACAAGCTCTTCGCGCTGCCGGACGGGCCCGAGGCCCTGCCCGAGGGCGAGCTGCTCCGGCGTTTTCTGCTGGCCCTCGGTGACCGGAAGCCCCAGTTGGTGGGCTTCAACTCCCGGGATGCGGACCTCCCCATTCTGGTGCAGCGGGCCATGGTCCACCGGCTTTCGATTCCGGGCCTGGGCCGTAGCGCGGAGAAGTGGGCCCCGGGCGATTTCTTCGACCGCTACGGGAACCAGCACATCGACCTCCGGGAGATCACCGGCGCCTGGGGGAAGGCGTCCTCCACGCTGCACGAGCTGGCCACGGCCTGCGGCATCCCCGGAAAGCTGGGCACCGACGGCAAAAGCGTCATCGAGCTCTGGCGGGCCGGGGACATCGCCGGCATCGTGCGCTACAACCAGTTCGATGCGCTGACCACGTTCCTGGTGTGGCTGCGGGCCATGACCCTGTCGGGACACCTCACCCCGGAGCAGATGGAATCCGAGGAGGCCCAGATCCGCGCCCTGATCAGGCAGAAGGCCGTGGCCGATCCCGGCTTCGAGGTGTTCCTGGAGGGCTGGACGCGGCTCGGCTGAGCGATTCCGGTTGATCCGGCCCCCGAGGGGGCTAGACTGGGCGCGACTTTCATCAAAAGCTCGGTTCTTCCCAAGGGAGGGGTTGTGAACAAGCGGCTTGTTGCGGAATTTTTTGGAACGCTATGGTTGGTGCTCGGCGGCTGCGGCAGTGCGGTGCTGGCCGCCGGCTTCCCCGGGGTGGGCATCGGCCTGCACGGCGTCAGCCTCGCCTTCGGCCTGACGGTGCTCACCATGGCCTTCGCCATCGGGCCCGTCTCCGGCTGCCATCTCAACCCCGCCGTGACCTTGGGCTTGGCGGTGGGCGGGCGCTTCCCCTTCAAGGACGTGGTGGGCTACTGGTTCGCCCAGGTGCTGGGGGCCGTGGCCGCCTCGGCCATCCTCTACGTCATCGCCACGGGGAACGGCGCGGCCATCGGCGGCTTCGCGGCCAACGGCTACGCGGAGCACTCCCCGGGCCGCTACGGCCTCGGCACCGCCTTCCTCACGGAAGTGGTGATGACCTTCTTCTTCCTGATGGTGATCCTGGGCAGCACCGCGAAAAAGGCGGCGCCGGGCTTCGCGCCCATCGCCATCGGCCTCTGCCTGACGCTCATCCACCTCATCAGCATCCCCGTCACCAACACCTCCGTGAACCCGGCCCGCAGCACGGGGCCGGCCCTCTTTGTGGGCGGGTGGGCCCTCTCCCAGCTCTGGCTCTTCTGGGTGGCGCCCCTGATCGGCGCGGTCCTGGCCGGGTTCGTTTTTCCGAAGCTGGAGGAATAGCTCGACTTCGACGGAATAGCTCGACTTCGACTGAGATAAAGATCACCGCCAAGACGCCAAGGCGCCAAGAACTGCAAAGGCAGAGCTGCTGTTTTCCTGGTGTCTTGGCGGTGAGATCTTTTTGATGGATGGTGCCAATCCTCGCCGGTTTTGGCATGGCTTGAGCAGACCCCTGAATGGGCCGATAGACTGTTGACCCGAGGAGCCGCCATGACCCAGGAGATCCGACCCGAGGACCTCATCGTCACCGAGCAGGACGGCACCCGCCGCATCAACCACGACGTGATCGAAAGCTACGGCCTGTTCAACCTGCCGCGCGCCACCATGCGCCAGGCCCTGATGGTCTACTACGACAACGCCTCCCGCCAGGGCCGTGGCCCGGCCCAGGTGGTGCGCACCTTCATCACCCTCGCCAGCTCCATCACCCGCTTCCCGCGCCAGGTCGCCATCAACTTCACCCGGGGCGTCGCCTACCGCCGGAACATGCGGATGTTGAGGCGCTTCAGCCGCTGAAGGCGGCTGACGGGTCGTGGAGCACGCGGCTGAATGCCGCGTGCGGAGCGGGGCCCCGTGCGCCGAGAACGCGCTTCAGCCGTTCGTGGCCTGGTCGAGGGATGATCAGAGCGTCCGGAGGATCCGCTCGATGCCTGTGGCCTTCCGGCCATCGGTGGTGACCAGTACGGCGTGAAGCTGCAGGTCACCCTCGGCCACCTCGTACTTCGGCCGCTGCACCTTCAGGAAGCGGCCCAGGCTGGCTTCCTTCTTCATGCCGATGACGCCCTGGTACGGTCCGGTCATGCCGATGTCCGTGACATAGGCCGTGCCGCCAGGCAGCACCTTGGCATCCAGGGTGGGCACGTGGGTGTGGGTGCCCAGCACCGCGGCGGCGCGGCCGTCCAGGTGGTGGCCCATGGCCTGGGCCTCGCTGGTGGCCTCGGCGTGCATGTCCACGATGACCAGGTCGGCCCGCTCCTTCTGCAGGAGGGTGTCCACGCAGCGAAAGGGGCAGTCGCAGGGGGGCATGTGCACCCGGCCCATGAGGTTGACGACCAGCACCTCGGCTCCGCCGGTCGTGTGCAGCTTCACCCAGCCGTTCCCGGCGGTGTCGGCCGGGTGGTTGGCAGGGCGCAGGATCCGGGGCTCCTGGCGGAAGTAGGCGTCGATGCCCTTCACGTCGAAGGCGTGGTTGCCGGTGGTGATGACATCCACGCCGTAGCGGTCGAACCACTCCCGGGCGATGGTGTCGGTGATGCCGTGGCCGTGGGCCGCGTTCTCCCCGTTCGGGCACGAAGGACTCCACGAGCCGCCGGCCCGGTTCGCCCACCACGTCACCCAAGCAGAGAATCTTCATGCGGCACCTCCGCCGGACGCGCGCGGCGCGCGCTCCCACTCGCTCCGCTCGCGGCCTCGGAGCCTCCTCGCGCCGCACCCTGTGGGCTTTGGCCTCGCCAATGTGGCACTCCGCTCCGGCTGCATGCTCATGTCTCCAGCGTAACGAAAAGGGCGGCGCTGGTGCGCCGCCCTTTTCGTGCTGCGGGTGGGACTAGAACGAGAAGCGGGCGCCGACCTGGATCTGGCGGGCAGAACCGATCCACGTCTGCTGCTGCGTGAGCGCCGGGGACACCGCGTCCACCGTGGACGCGTTGGAGACCGACGGCGTCCGGTAGGACAGGTAGGTGTCCTGGCGGTTGAGCAGGTTGAACACGTCGGCGGAGAGGGTCATCTTGACCCGCTTGGTGAGGAGGAAGTCGCGGCGCAGGCCCAGGTCGAAGGTGAGCGTGGAGCCCGCGCGACGGGTGTTGCGGCCAGTGTCGACGCCGTTCTGGAAGTAACGGTCGTTGGTGGAGTTCGCATCGCCGTTCACGTCCGTGCCGTAGGTCAGGGTGTAGGGCGTGCCCGTCTGGTAGCGGATGGAAACGGAGGTCAGCAGCCCCGTGACTTCCTTGTCGAGGAAGCTGAAGTAGCCGGTGAGGACCTGCCGACGGTCGGTGTCAGCGTAGCCCCACTGGGCGCCCAGGTTGCCCTGGTCCTGGATGCCAACGCCCGAGTAGTTGCGCTCGTTGGAATCGCTGTCCTTGTTGATGGCGTAGGTGTAGTAAAGCTGGGCGTCGAAGGCGCTGCCGTCCTTGTGGTACTTCATGCTGGCCGTGTAGGCGTGGTACTGGCTGGTGGCATCGGACAGATACAGGCCCATGGTGCCGTAGGCGGCATTGGGGCGGACGGCCGTGTAGGCGCCGCTCCCGCTGATGGTGCTGGGGTAGATCAGGCGGCCCGAGGCGTTCGGGGTGGGGTTGCCGAGGTTCAGGTCCGCGGTGCGCTCGAGCTGCTTGGCCTTGGCGTAGGTGGCGGAGAGGCCCAGCACGAGATCGCCGAAGAAGGGACGCTCGGCGCCGATGTTGATGCGGTCGGTGTAGGGGTTCTTGAAGTCCGGGCTGAAGGACCAGATGTTGAACCCGGTGAGGGTCACGCCGGTGGGCATGGCCGAGATCCAGTAGGGGTTGGCGGCATTGAAGGTGGCGCCGCGGGGGATGCCGTAGGTGGCGGCTTCACCAGGCTGGAAGTCCTTGGAGCCCGTGCGGATGCCGTTGGCCGCGAAAGCCTGGTAGAGGAACACGGCGGGCGTGGTGCTCACGTAGCGGCCCACGCTGCCGCGGACCACGGTCTTGCCCTGGTCGAAGGCGGGCGTCCAGGTGAAGGACACGCGAGGGGAGAACTGGCTGTCCGTGGGGATCTTGCCGGTCACGGGCATGGGAGAGGCGAGCCGGTTGCTCATGTCCAGGATCGGGAAGTCGGGGTTCTTCTGACGGTCCCAGCGGACGCCAACGCCCAGCTTGAAGGTGTCCGTCAGGCGCCAGTCGGTCTGGATGAAGGCGGCCATCTGCTTGTAGCTGGTGTCGAACAGGCCGGCGTCCTGGACGGGGCTATTGAGGCCGAAGTTCTGGCGGTAGTAGGACCAGTTGCCCGCCCGGAAGTTGGCCAGGGAGCTGAACTGGTAGATGCCCTGCCAGCTGCCGGCGAAGAACTCGGACACGTTGATGTCGTTGTAGTCGATGCCGGCCTTCACCTGGAAGGTGGGGGTGACGTAGCTGATGTTCTCCTGGAACTGCGTGCGCTTGGTGTTGTAGGTGCGGTCGAAGGGGTAGGCGCCGTAGTAGCCGACGTTGCTGATGCTGACTTCGGGGATCTTCGAATAGGTCGACCGGGGCATGTCGTCCTTGGTCTGGCTGATCCGGAACTCGTTCATCCAGTTCGCGCCGATCACCCAGTTCCACTGCAGGACGTAGGCGTCGGTCTTCACGTCGTCCGAGGCCAGGTTCTCATAGGCAGCCATGGTGCTGGCGCCGGTGGCGCCCTTGAAGCTGGAGTGGTTCACCCGCAGCTGGATGTTGTGGTCGATGGTGGGGTTCCAGTCGAAGCGGATGAAGTAGGTGTCGGAGTCCTCGGGAACCGAGTAGTTGCCGCCCTTGGCGAGGAGCACGGCGTCGTTGGCCTGGCCGGCGACGGTGGGGTCGAGGGCCACGGGCGTGTTGCCGCCCCAGACCTGGTTGATCGGGGACTTCTTGCGCTGGGCGTCGTAGGCCACGAAGAAGAAGAGCTTGTCCTTGATGATGGGGCCGCCGATGCTGAAGCCGAACTGCTCCTGCTCGAAGGCGCCGACGGGGAAGGTCGTGGTGGAGCCGTTGGGCTGCCGCAGGGTCGGGCCGGCTTCCACCCAGCCGCGGGGGCGCTGGTAGTAGAAGAGGCTGCCGCCGAGCTCGTTGGTGCCGTTCTTGGTGATGGCGTTCACGTAGCCGCCGCCCATGCGGCCGAACTCGGCGCTGGCACCGTCGGTGACCACCTGATACTCGCGGATGGCTTCGATGGAGATGGTGAAGGGCGTCTTGCCCTCGGCCGCACCGGTGGCGCCGCCGAAGAAGGGCTCGTTGTTGTCGCCGCCGTCGATGTTGATGGAAGTGTTCACGCCGCGCTGGCCGGCGATGGCGAGGTTGCCGCGGTTGCTGTCCACCACCACCTGGGGCGCGAGGGTGGCCAGGTTGGTGAAGTTGCGGTTGAACACCGGCAGGTTGGTGAGGTTGTCGGGGGAGACGATGGCAGCCGCGCTGGCGCGCTCGGAATCCACCTGGGTGGCTGCGGCGATCACTTCCACCACGGCGCCGGTCTCAGGGGCCATCTTGATGGTCAAGGGGGCCGCGTCGCCCAGGTTCAGGTTCACCTTGACGTTGCTGGCGGTCTGGAAGCCGGCCTTGGTCACGGTCACGGTGTAGGGGCCGACGGGCAGCAGCGTGGCGAGGTAGCGTCCCTCGCTGCTGGTCTGCAGGGTGCGGGTCAAACCGGTCTCACCGTTTCGGATGACCACCGTGGCGCCGGCCACGGGCGCGCCTTTGGTATCGAGGACGCGCCCGCCCAGCTGGGCGGAAACACCCTGGGACATGAGCGGCGCCGCCGCCACGAGCAGGGCCGCAAGGGATGTGCAGGGCAAATGCCTAGAACGCATGGGAAGTTCCTCCATAGATCGAGGGTAGCTGGCCGGAGTCCCGGAAAGAAGGGGACCATTGGGTCAAGGAACGAAAGTCACGCCTGGGACACCTCAAGGTCACAGGGGGGTCCACGGGGGGCCGTCTGTTAGGCTTCTTCCTTTGTTGAGAACCCCATGCAACTGGCCGCTTCCGCCCTCGCCCTGCTGACCTTCCTGCTGCCGGGGATGCCCCTGGCGGCCCAGGCCCCGGCCCAGGCACCCGCCACCATGGGGGTCGCCGACATCCGGGCCGGCATGAAGGGCTATGGCCGCACGGTCTTCCAGGGCGGCAAGATCGAGCGCTTCGAGTTCGAGGTGCTGGGCGTCCAGAAGAACGCGGCGCCCGGACGCAGCCGGATCATGGTCCGGGCCTCCGGGGGGCCCCTGGCCGACACCGGGATCCTCGCGGGCATGAGCGGCAGTCCCTGCTACATCGACGGCAAGCTCATCGGGGCCCTGAGCACGGGCATCGCCTTCGAGAAGGAGCCCATTGGCGGCATCACCCCCATCGCCGAAATGCTCGATCAGCTGCGCGACATCCCCGAGACCAGCTCCAGCCGCACCCCCCTCATCCTGCCCAAACTGGAACCGCCGAAGGTGCTGAAGGCCGCGCTGGCAGGCCAGATGCTGGATTTCCGGGCCCTGATGGGAGAGGCCGATCCCCAGGCGCTGCCCATGACCCTGGCCGGCAGCGCGCTGGGCGCCGAGGCTCAGCGGCTCTGGACCGGCTGGCCCGTGACCTTTGCCGCCGCGCCCACCCTCAGCGGGGGGCGCGAAGATGCCAGTCCACTGGAACCTGGCGGCATGGTGGCCATCACCCTCATGCAGGGCGACCTGGACCTGGCCGCCTCCGGCACCATCTCCTATGTATCCGGCAAGCGGGTCCTGCTGTTCGGGCACCAGCTGTTCAACCTGGGCCCCGTGGACCTGCCCATGTGGTCGGCCACCGTGGCCACCACGGTCTCGAGCTACCAGAACTCCTTCAAGCTGGCCATGCCCGTGGCGCCCGTGGGGGCGCTGCGGCTCGACCGCAGCTCCGGCGTGGCGGGCCTCTTGGGGGCCGAAGCCCGGATGGTGCCCATGCGCATCGGCCTGAACCTGGGCGGCAAGCGCACCCTCCACTTCCGGTTCGAGATCATGGACCATCCCGTGGCCACCGCCGCCCTGGCCGCCACGGCTGTGGCCCAGACCCTGGACGCCCATGTCCGCGGCCTCGGCCTCCAGAGCCTCTCCATGCAGGGCAACATCAAGCTGGCCGGCCACCCCGCCATCCAGATCGAGAACGTGATCGCGGACTTGAACGCCTCCCGCATGGCCCAGTACGTGGGTGCCATGCTCCAGGGCATCTGCCTGAACCCCTTCGAGAAGCCCGTCTTCGAGGGCATCTCGCTGACCATCAAGGCCGAGGAGCGGCTGGACCTCACCGGCATCGTGGGGGTGCGCCTCCTGAAGGCCCGGGCCAAGCGCGGCGAGGTGCTGCCGGTGCTGGTGACCCTCCAGAACATCCAGGGCGTACGGGAGACGGCCACCTTCAACATCCAGGTGCCTTCCTCCGCCGCCAAGGGCAAGGCCACCCTCATGGTGGGCGACGGGTTCAGCCTCACGGCGGCGGATCCTGATGAGCGCGTGATCGAGGTCGCCAGCCTGGGCGACGTGGTCCGCATCCTGAACGGAGCCCTCCGGAACAACCACGCCTATGCCCTGCTGGTGCAGGCCCAGGCGGGCGCGGGTCTGCGCGGGAGCCGCATCGAGGGCATCCCGCCCACGGTGGCCAGCCTGGTGGGCGGCGATGGGGCGAGCAGCGACAATCGCCTGCAGCGGCGGATCGTCGGCCGGGCCGTGCTGCCCCTGGAACGGGAAGTGCGGGGCCTCAGCCAGCTGGAAGTGGAGATCGAGTAGCGATGCATTCACGAGGAAGGGAATCTATGCGTTGGTTCAGTCTCGTTCTTTCCGCCGCACTGGGCGTGACCGCCCTGGCGGACCAGCCCACCGCCACCTTCTCGAGCTTCAATGACTGGCTCGGCTCAGAGACCCGGGGCGTGCGCATCGATGCGGACGGCCGCCTCCGCCTGGCGCCCAACCTGCGGCGCGTGGGCCAGCTGCCCGAGGGCGTGATCTGGGCCGCGGTGCCGGATGGCTCCGGCGGCGCCTACCTGTCGGCGGGCACCGACGGAAAGCTGTTCCACTACGTCGCGGGGCAGATGAAGCCCCTGGCCCAGGTGAAGGGCGGCATCGTCTTTGCCATGGCGCGCCTCGGCCAGGATCTGGTGGTGGCGCCCACCGGCGAGGGCAAGCTCTTTCGCGTCACACCCGGCGGGGACGTGAAGCCCTTCGCCGACATCGATGCCCGCATCGTCTGGGCCCTTGCCACGGAAGGCGATGCCGTCCTCGTGGCCGGCGGCTCCGAAAAGGGGGCCGCGCTGGTGCAGGCCCGGGAAGGCAGCAGCCGCCGCCTGGCGGAACTGTCGGACGAGACGGCCTTCACGGCGATGGTCTCGGACGGGCAGGGGGGATGGTACCTGGGCAGCCATGGCCGAGGCCTGGTGCTCCGCTACAGCCGCCAGGGCGACCGCCTGGAGACTCTGATGGACACGCCCTTCGAGGAGGTGCGCGCCCTGGCCGTGGCCGACGGCCAGCTCTACATCGGCGCCGACAACGGCCTCACGCCCAAATTCGCTACGGGTCAGCTGGAACGCCGCGAAGGCTACCTCCAGGCGGAGACCGCCACCGCGGCCCGTTCCGCCGTGCTCCGGATGGACAGGGAGCGGGTTCCGGAAGTCCTCTGGCAGAGCGCCCAGAGCCAGGTCTATGCGCTGACCGCCTGGAAGGGGCAGCTCCTGGTGGCCACGGGCAACCGGTCGCGGATCTTCTCCCTGCCGCTGGGGAAGGGGCGCGACGCCGATTCTTTTGCGCCCTTCGCCGTGGTGCAGGAACTGGGCACGGCCCAGGCCACCGCCTTCCTGCCCTCGGGCGGCGACCTGCTGGTGGTGGGCTCGAATCCGGCTGAACTGCACCTGCTGTCCGAGGCGCAGGCCACGGAGGGCACCCTGGAGTCGCGCATCCTCAAGGGCGCGCCCATCGCCGACTGGGGCCGAGCCTACCTGGATGCGGAAACGCCCACGGGCACCAGCGTGGAGCTGCAGTTCCGCACCGGCAGCACCGAGGCGCCGGACGCCACCTGGAGCGCCTGGACGCCCCCGCTCCGCAGCGGCGAGCGGCCGGCCCTCCCGCCTTCCCGGTTCGCCCAGTTCCGGCTCCGCCTGGGCAGCACCCGGGGCGGCGCCTCGCCCATCGTGGAGACCGTGAGCCTGCACTGGGCCCACCGCAACCTCAGCCCCGTCTGGGAGGGGGTGGACCTCATGCCGCCAGGTCTCGTCATCACCCGCAACGCGCCGCCCGATGACATCGGCATCGAGCGCGTGCCGCTGGAGACGCAGAAGCTCATCCCGGCCCTGGGCTACATGGGCGCCGAGAAGCGCAGCTTCCGCCGAGGCGGCCAGAGCTTCGTGTTCCGCGTGAACGATCCGAACGGCGACACGCTTCGCTTCTCCATCTCGCTGGTGCCCGACCGGGGCGCGCCCATCCCCCTTGAGAAGGACTGGAAGGAGCGGTTCTTCAGCTTCGACACCCTGCCCGTGCCCGATGGGCGGTACCGGCTGGAAGTGGTGGCCTCGGACGCCCCCACGGCCGCCTTCAACACGGTCCTCACCAGCACCTGGCGCACGGCGCCATTCCTGGTGGACCACACCCCGCCCGCCATCTCCGACCTGAGCGCGGCCCTCGAAGGGGACAGCATCCGGGTGCGGTTCCTGGCCCGGGACGAAACCGGCATGTTGAAGGAGGCCGCCGTCAGCGCCGATGGCGAGCGCTGGCTCCAGATCGTGCCGGAGGACCGGGTCTTCGACCAGAAGGAGGAGCGCTTCGACGTGCTGGTGCCCCGGGATGCCGTCCGCGGCAGCCGCGTCCTCGTGCGGGTGGTGGACCAGCACAACAACGAGCAGACCGCGGCGGTCACCATCGGGGCCGTTCCCGCCAAGCGCTAGCTCCGGCTGGCGAAAACGCAGAAGGGCGCGGCCCGCGGACCGCGCCCTTCTGCTGAGGGATGGCCTACAGGCCCTTGAACTGCGCCGCGCGCTTCTCCAGGAAGGCGCCCATGCCCTCCTGCATGTCGGTGGTGGCGGCCAGCAGGCCAAAGAGGGCGGCCTCGTACTGCAGGCCCTGGTCCTGGGGCATCTCGATGCCTTCGTTCACCGCGGCCAGGGCGCTGCGCAGGGCCAGGGGCCCGCGGGAGAGGATGGTCCTCGCCAGCTTCTCGGCGGTGGCCTTCAGGTCGGCCTGGGGCACCACGCGGCTCACCAGGCCCATGCGCAGGGCATCGGCGGCGGGGGTCATCTCGCCGCTGAGGATCATGTCCAGGGCCACGCCCTTGCCCACCAGGCGGGGCAGGCGCTGGGTGCCGCCGTAGCCGGGAATGATGCCGAGGCTCACTTCCGGCAGGCCGAAGCGGGCGGTCTCGCTGGCGACGCGGATGTGGCAGGCCAGGGCAAGTTCGCAGCCGCCGCCCAGGGCAAAGCCGTTCACCGCGGCGATCACGGGCTTGGGCATGGATTCAATGCGCTGGAAGACCGCCTGGCCGCGCAGGGCCTGCACCCGGGCGGAGGCCGTGTCGAGGCTCTTCAGCTCCGCGATGTCGGCGCCCGCCACGAAGGCCTTCTCCCCGGCGCCGGTGACCACCACCACGCCCACCTCGGCATCCTGCTCCAGCTCGGCGAAGGTCTGCTCCAACTGCTGCAGCACCTCGTTGTTCAGGGCGTTGAGCTTTTCGGGCCGGTTGAGGGTGACCCAGGCGATGCGGTCGGCTTTCTCGACGAGGACGAAGGACATGGGGGCTCCTGGTTTCCGGTCATTGTACGCTGGAGCCGGAGTGACCGATGTTCCATCCCCCGCATCCTGAGACCTACCGCGACCAGCTGCGCGCCTTCCTGCGCGAGGACTGGGGCACCCAGGACTGGACCACGGCCGCCGTGCCGGACCGGCCCATGGTGGCGCGGGTGGTGGCCAAGGGAGACCTGGTGCTGGCGGGACTTCCCGTGGCGCAGGAGATGTTCCGGCTGGTGGATCCCGCGCTGACCGTGGCGGCCTCCGCCGCCGATGGACAGCGGGTGTCCAAGGGGACCGAGGTGCTGCGCATCGAGGGTTCCAGCCACGGCATCCTGCTGGCTGAGCGGGTGATGCTGAACCTGCTGCAGCGCCTCTCGGGCACGGCCACCCTCACCCGGGCTTTTGCGGATGCGGTGGCGGGCACGGGCGCGCGCATCCTCGACACCCGCAAGACCACGCCGGGCCTCAAGCTGCTGGAGAAGTACGCCGTGCGCTGCGGCGGCGGCGTCAACCACCGGCTGACCCTGGGCGATGGCGTGCTGCTCAAGGAGAACCACCTCGCCGCGGCCGGAGGGGTCCGCGCCGCGGTGGAGGCCGCGCGGGCCGCCGCGCCCAACCTGGTGAAGATCGAGGTCGAGGTGGAAACCCTGGGCCAGCTGAAGGCCTGCCTGGATCTGCCGGACGTGGACGGCGTGCTGCTGGACCACATGAGCCTGGAGCAGATGCGCGAGGCGGTGGCCCTGCGGGACCGCAGCGGCCGGCGCCTGTTCCTGGAGGCCAGCGGCAACCTCGCCCTGGAGCGGGCCCGGGCCGTGGCCGAGACGGGGGTGGATTTCCTCAGCGTGGGGGCCCTCACCCACAGCGCCCCGGCCGTGGACTTCAGCCTCAGGATGGACTGACCGCGCCAGCTCGGACATGCTGTAGGCCTCACATCACGAGGCAGGGGGAGACATGCGTTCGATCCGAGGGGGATTGGTCCAGGCGGTCCTGGTGGCGGGCTGGGCTTCCGGGCTGCTGATGGCCCAGACGGCGACGCCCGCCGTGCGTCCCATGACCTTCATGGACGTGATGGAGATGCGCGGCGTGGGCGCTGGTCAGCTCTCGCCGGACGGGGCTCGGGTGGTCTACACCGTGAGCCTGCCCCACTGGAAATCCGGCAAGGCCTATACAGATGTCTTCGTCGCGGATGCCGCCTCGGGGATCAGCCGCCAGATGACCTTCACGCGCGAGAAGCACGAAACGGCCCCCCAGTGGGCCCCGGACGGCCGCCGCGTCGCCTTCCTCAGCGACCGCGAGGGCGGCCAGCAGGTCTACCTGATGTCGGTGGATGGCGGCGAGGCACGGAAGCTCACAGAGGCCAAGGACGGCGTCCACGCCTTCGCCTTCAGCCGCGACGGGAAGTGGCTGGTCTTCAGCGCGGGCAAGCCCGAGGACCGGCAACTCTCCCTCGTGGAGCTGAGCTCCGGCGACTACGCGGTCACGGCCCTGCCCAAGCATGCGACGCCCATCCGCGATTTCGCCCTCGCCGAGGACAGCCAGCGGATCTACTTCACCAGTCCCGACCGTCTCGACAAGGATGACCAGAAGCGCAAGGAGAAGAAGTTCGACGTGCGCATCGCGGACCCCGAGCAGCCGCCGGCGCACCTGTGGTCCCTGGATCTGAAGGACAAGGCCGAGAAGCGGTGGACGGACGGCACGGCCTTCACCGTCACCGCCTTCCAGCTCTCCAAGGATGGGCGCTGGGCTTCGTACCGGGCGATGCCCGCCGCGCGGCGCGCGGGCGACATCACCCAGGAGGCGGCCAGCCTGCACCTGCTGGACCTGGGGACCGGCAAGGCGCGGCAGGTGTTCGAAAAGTTCGCCCGCTTCTCCGTCTTCTCGCCGGACGGCCATTGGCTCGCCTATGCCGCGCCCGAGCGCTTCGAGCGGCTCCGCAGCGACAAGCTCTGGGTGGTGCCCACCGCGGGCGGACCCGCCAGGAACCTGCTGGCCGGGAAGGATCTGAGCGTTTCCTCCGCCAGCTGGCATGAGGATTCGAACACGCTCTACTTCACCGAGGCCGTGGGTGTGAACCAGCACCTCTTCTCCCTCGCGGTGGCCGACGGGGCGATGCGCCAGCTCACCCGGGAGACCGGCGTTCTCGGCGGCGCCTACCACCCGGAGGCGAAGGCGTTCCTGCTGAGCTTCAGCCAGCCGCGGAAGCCCATGGACCTCTACGTGGCCAAGCCCGCCACGGTGGGAACGACGGCGGCCTGGGTGAAGGTGTCCGACGCCAACCCCCAGGTGGCGAAGCTGGCCCTGGGCGAGACCGAGGCCGTGCGCTGGAAGGCCAAGGACGGCGTGGAGGTGGAGGGCCTGCTCATCAAGCCCCTGGGCTATGAGAAGGGGAAGCGCTACCCGCTCATCGTCCAGCTTCATGGGGGGCCCGCCGCCGCCGACATGAACGGCTTCCAGGGCCGGTACGTCACCTACCCCCACATCTACGCCGCCGCCGGGTACCTGGTGCTGCAGCCCAACTACCGGGGCTCAAGCAACTACGGCGAGGCCTTCACCCGCCAGATCGGCGGCAACTTCATGCGTCTCTCCTACGGCGACATCATCAGCGGCGTGGATCACCTCATCCGCGAAGGCCTGGCCGATGCGGACAAGCTCGGCATGATGGGCTGGAGCGCCGGCGGCCACCTGTCCAGCTGGACCCTCACCCAGACGGACCGCTTCAAGGCCATCAGCACCGGGGCGGGGGCCGTGAACTGGATCTCGATGTACGCCGAGAGCGACGTCCAGACCGTCCGCGAGTTCTACCTGGGCGGCAAGCCCTACGAGGCCTGGGACAACTTCGTGCGGGAATCCGCGCTGAAGTACGTCAAGAACGCCAAGACCCCCACCCTCATCCACGTGGGCGAGGCAGACCAGCGCGTGCCCAAGCCCCAGAGCGACGAGCTCTACATGGCCCTCAAGCAGCTCGGCGTGCCCGTGGAGTACATCGTCTACCCCGGCATGCCCCACGGCCTCACCGAGCCCCGCTACCAGCTGGTGAAGATGGTGAGCGAGTTCAACTGGTTCGAGAAATGGATCAAGGGCCAGAAAGGCTGGTTCGACTGGAAGGCCCTGCTGGACACCCTGCCGGCGGATCCCGAGGCGAAGCCTGAAGCACCTGCGGGCTCCACCGCCGAGCGGCGGAGGTAACGAAAAACCGGGCCCCGAATCGGGGCCCGGTTTTTCGCAGGGGAATGGAACTACTTGACCTCGAGCTTGCGGGCCTCGAGCAGGTGGCCCAGCGCCTTCTCCAGGGCGGTGACGGCCTTGGCGTAGGTGATCTGGGACTGCAGCTCGCTGCTCTTGGCGGTGTCCAGGTCGTTCTGCTTGGAGAGCACGAGGAAGTTCGTGCTCATGCCGTTCTCGAACTTCTTCTGCTCGGCCTCGAGGTCCTTCTCGCGGAAGATGCGGGTCTTCTCGGCGGCGGCCACGCCCTTGGTGGAGGCGTCCACGTTGCGGAAGGCCTGGCGAACCTCCAGGGTGATGCCCAGCTCCAGGTCGCGCAGCGAGAGCTCGCTCTGGCGGCGGTTGGCGCGGGCCTGGGCCTTGAGGCCCTTGGCGGCGCGGTTCTGGATGGGCATGGCGAACTGGAGCCCCACGGTGTAGCCGGGGTAGGCGCCCTTGGTCAGGTCCTTGTTCACGGCCGTGAGGCCCTCGGAGGGGATCTGCGAGGCCGCGTTGCCGTTGTAGCTGGCGAAGGCGTCGAGCTGGGGCAGGGTGCGGTTGCCGGCGGCGGTCTCGAGGACCTGCTTCGATTCCAGGTCCAGCCGGGCGCTCTTCAGCTCGATGCGGTTGGCCAGGGCCTGTTTCTCCGCGGCGGACTCGTTCATGTCGAGGGGCTTGACGCTGGGGGCGTCCGCCGGCTCAAGGCCCGCAGGACGCTCCGTGGAGGGGTAGAGGGCGCGGATGAGGGCATCCTTCGCGTTCAGGAGCTGCGCTTCGGCGGCGATGATGTCCTGCTCGCGCTGGGCCACGGAGGCCTCGGAGGAGGTCACCTCGATGGGGGCCAGGGTGCCCACCTGCACGCGGATCTGGTTCTCCTTGAGCTGCTTCTGGGCCAGGGACAGCGCCTGCTGCTTGTTCTCGAGGTTGCGCTGGGCGAAGACCACATCCCAGTAGAGGGATTCGGTGCTGGCCACCAGGTCGATGATGGCCTTCTGGAAGCCCAGGTCCGCGGCCTCGGCGCTCTTCCGGGCCACGATGAGCCGGCTCTCGGTGACATCGCGGCCGAAGTTCTTCAGCAGGCTCTGGGTGTAGGTGGCGGTGAAGCTGCCGTCGTAGGGGTTGGTGGTGAAGGGGGACTCGGGGCCGCCGTTCACGGTGCCCTTGCTGAAGCGGTAGGTGGGGGCGTAGTTCAGGCTCAGGTTGCCGCCCCAGCCGAAGGCTTTGGTGGAGCCCACCGTCAGGTTCCGGCTGAAGGTCGTGGATTCGGAGGTGGTGAGCGGGCCGCCGGGGAAGTTCTGGCCGCGGGTGGCATCCTGGGTCTTGCTCAGGCTCAGGCTGCTGGTCAGGTTCCAGTCGAAGGTGCCCTGCTCGATGGTGTAGCCGGCCCGGGTGAAGTCCCGCGTCTCGGCGGCGATCTGCACCTGCAGGTTGTTCTTCAGCGAGGTCTCGATGGCCGACTGGAGGGTCAGCTTGAGCACCGGCTGGGTTCCATCGGCCTTGGGAGCTTCCTGGCCCACCAGGGAGAAGGCCACGAGCAGGGCCGGGAAGATCGGGAGACGCGTCATCACCACTCCTTGAAGATCGAAAAGAGCCGCCACGGGGACAGGGTGCCTACGGGTGGAGCCGGGTCAAGGTTTAGACCGCGGTTCAAAGCAGCATGGCTCCCTCGTATGATGAGGGCAAGTGGTATTTCATCGAGCGTTGAAAAGGGTTTATTTCAGCAGTTCCCGGGCGATGACCATGCGCTGGATCTCGCTGGTGCCCTCGTAGATGGTGGTCACACGCACGTCGCGGTAGAGCCGTTCCACCAGGTATTCCCGGGAATAGCCGTAGCCGCCGTGGATCTGCACGGCGCGGTCGCAGAGCCAGACGGCGCTCTCGGTGGTGAAGAGCTTGGCGGTGGCGGCCTCCACGGTGCAGATCTTCCCGGCCTCTTTCAGGGCCGCGGCCCGGTAGACGAGCAGTCGGGAGGCCTGGAGCCGGGCCTCCATCTCGGCCAGGTAGGTCTGGATCATCTGATGCTCGCCGATGGGCTTACCAAAGGAAATCCGGGCCTTGGCGTAGGCCACGCTCTCGTCCATGGCCCGCTGGGCGATGCCGAGGGCCTGGGCGGCGATGCCGATGCGGCCGCCATCCAGCCCGCCGAAGGCCACCTTCAGGCCGTCCCCGGGCTTGCCCAGCATGGCGTCCTCGGGGACGAAGGCATCTTCGAGCGCCACCATGACGGTCTTGCTGGAGCGCAGGCCCATCTTCTCCTCGGGGCGGCCCATGACCACGCCGGGCTGGTCCGCGTCGAGGATGAAGGCGCTGATGCCCTTCTTGCCCTTGTCGGGATCGGTGCGCGCCATGGTGACGAAGTAGCGTCCCACGCCGCCGTTGGTGATCCAGGCCTTCGCGCCGTTCAGCTTCCAGCCGCCGTCCACCTTGGTGGCCCGGGTCTTCAGCGCCGCGGCGTCGGAGCCCGCGTCGGGCTCGGTGAGCATGAACCCGCCCAGCAGCTCGCCGCTGGCCAGGGGCTTCAGGTACTTCTGCTTCTGGGCTTCCGTTCCGAAGGCCAGGATGGGCGCGCAGGCCACGGAGTTGTTCACGCTCATGGTCACGGCCACGGAGGCGTCCGCGTAAGCGACCTGCTCGAGGGCCAGGATGTAGCTGAGGAAATCCACGCCGGCGCCGCCGTAGGCCTCGGGCACGGTCATGCCCAGGAAGCCCATCTCGCCCAGCTGCTTCAGGATCGCCTTGGGGAATTCGCCGCTGGCATCCCGCGCGGCGGCCCCCGGATCGATCTCGGCCATGGCGAAATCGCGGGCGGCCTCGCGGATCGCGGACTGGTCCTCAGTGAACTGGGGGAACATGGACACTCCGGAGAATGGCTCAGATTACCAAGGGGTGCGGAGCTTCGGGCAGCGGACACCCCGGGCCATGACGCGAATCACAGACCGCTGGGCCGGGAATGCTCAGGCTGAGAGCGCCTGCCGCAGCAGCTGGAGCGCCGCCTTCGAGCCCTCCCACTTCATGCGTGCGTAGGCCTCGTCCAGTCCGCACCAGAGGTATTCGCTGTGCTCGGAGGGCTCCAGGCGCACCTCCGCCCCGGGCGCGACCTCCATGGAGAAGCAGGTCTCCGTGTTGAACCGGGGTTCGGCATCGGGGAAATGGACGATGGAAGGATCCACCCAGAAGCTGTGGGAAAGCCCCAGGGGCCGCAGCGTGCCGGTGAGGCCCGTCTCCTCCAGGAGCTCGCGGTGGGCGGTCTCCTCGGGCGTCTCGCCCGGCTCCATCATCCCCGTGACGCTCTGCCACCAGAGCCCGTGGGCCGGCACGCGGAGCATCATCAGCACCTCGGGGCCCTGGGCGCCCCGGCGCCAGGTCAGGGCGGACACGCTTCGGCTGGGCTCGCGGACGGGCTGGAAGGCCATGGCCAGGCAGGCGGTGAGGTGGGCCTGCAGGTGGTCCGCCGCCACGTCCCAGCTGGGAGCCTGCTCGCCGAGCAGAGACCCCAGGCTGCAGACGCCCTTGTCCGTGAAGCCGCAGGGCGTGATCCAGCGGAAGTGGTCGAGGTTCGGGCGCACGTTGAAGGCGATGCCGTGGGTGGTGATCCAGCGGCTGAGGTGCAGGCCGATGGCGCCCAGCTTCTCGAGGCCCCGGGGGGTCTCCACCCAGATGCCCGGCGCGCCCTTCAGGCGATCCGCCGTCACGCCGAACTCAGCGGCCGTGCGGATCATGGCCTCCTCCAGTCCGCGCACCAGCCGGCCCACGTCCTCGCGGCCCCCCCGGAGGTTGCAGATGGGATAGGCGACGATCTGGCCGGGGCCGTGGTAGGTCACCTCGCCGCCGCGGTCCGTGCGGTGGACGCTCACGCCCTGGGCGGCGAGGAAGTCCTCGCTCATGTGGATATCTGCCGGCGTGGCGTTGCGCCCCAGGGTGAAGACCGGATCGTGCTCCAGGATCACCAGCTGGTCCGGCCGGTCCTCCCCGTTCACGTACTCGGCTAGGGCCTTCTGCATGCGGAGGCCGGCTGGGTAGAACACGCGCTTGAAGCGGCGCAGCTGGGCGGGGCGGGGGGTGGCGAAGCCGATCTCGGACATGGATCGAGTCTACCCGCAGGCCCCGCCCCGCCGGGCCCTCTGCCATGATCAGGGACGGATGAGCCTGGATCCCTCCACCATCGGCCGCTACAAGGTCCTCGGCGCCCTCGGTTCGGGGGCGATGGGGACGGTGTACCTGGCGGAGGATCCTCTTCTCAAGCGTCCGCTGGCCATCAAGGTCGTGCGGGAGGGCACCGGCGACACGGAAGTCCTGCAGCGCTTCCAGCGGGAGGCGGAGGTCTCGGCCCGCCTGAACCATCCCAACGCCGTCACCGTCTTCGACGTGGGCGAGGAACCGGGGCTCGGCCCCTTCCTGGTCATGGAGTACGTCGACGGCGAGCGGTTGTCCGACCTGCTGAAGGTGGGTCCCATCGACCCCGGCCAGGCTGCGGGTCTCCTGATCCAGGCCGCCGATGCGCTGGAGGCGGTCCATGCCCTGGGCATCCTCCACCGGGACGTCAAGCCCGAGAACTTCATGGTCACCCGGGACGGTCGGATGAAGCTCATGGACTTCGGCATCGCCCGGGCGGACGGGGGGCGCCTCACCAGCACCGCCACCTTCCTGGGAACCCCGGCCTACGCCGCCCCCGACATCCTCAACGGCGCCCACGCCAGCGCCGCGGCCGACCGCTGGTCCTTCACCCTCGCCGCCTTCGAGATGCTGACCGGCCGGCTGCCCTTCGGCGGCGACAGCGTGGGGGCTGTGCTCTATCGCATCGTCCACCAGGAGCCGGCCTTCCCCGAGGACATGGCCCCGGAGGTGCGGGAGGTCTTCCAGCGGGCGCTCCAGAAGGACCCCGCCCAGCGCTTTCCGGATCTCCGGTCCTTCCTGCGGCCCCTGCTGGAGGCGCTGCCTCTGGAGCCGGAGACGCGACGGGGGTACCTCGCCCACCTAGAGGCCGCCACCACGGGGCGCCCGAGAACCACCCTGCGGCTCACCACTGCGCTCGGAATTCCAGCGTCCCGGCTGCGGTGGTACTGGGCCGGAGGCCTGCTGGCGGTGGGACTCGCCCTCGGCGCCGTGTACTTCCGGTCGGAGCCGAGCCGCCAGCTCTCCATCGAATCGCGGCCCGCGGGAGCGGAGGTGTTCCTGGATGGCACTCCTCTGGGCCGCACGCCCCTCCGCCAGGTGGTGGTCAAGGGCCAGGTGACCCTCCTGCGCCTTGAAAAGCCTGATTACCAGCCCCTGGAAGTTCGCCTGAAGGATGAGGATCGTGACCTCTCGCTCCGGCTCGTGCCAGCGCCCTTCGAGGTCTCCGTGGTGAGCGAGCCGCCCGGGGCGGAGGTGAGCCTCGACGGCCAGGTCAAGGGGCGCGCGCCCCTGGTGGTCCAGGTTCCCGGCGAGGGGCCCCACACCCTGCGGCTGGCGCTCGACGGCTATCAGCCGTGGACGATGGTTCCCGACCGGCGCAAGGCGCCGCCCGACCCCATCCGCCTTCAGAAGCTCCGGCCCCGGAAGCCCGGGCAGGAAGACGGCAAGCTGAAGAAGTTCTTCAAGGGGATCTTCCAGAAGTAGGCCTGGCGTCGCCCCAGGGCCTAGGGCAGCCGGTCGTTGAGCAGCACCTTCTGGGCCTGGGCCTCGCGGTAGGCCTTCAGGCGCATGAGCAGCGCCTGGTCCGTGCCGGCGAGGATGGCGGCGGCAAAGAGCGCGGCGTTCACGGCCCCGGCCTTGCCGATGGCCAGGGTGCCCACGGGGATGCCCGCGGGCATCTGGACGATGGAAAGTAGGGAATCCATGCCGTTCAGGGCCTTGCTTTGCACCGGCACGCCGAGCACAGGGATCAGGGTCTTGGCCGCGGCCATCCCGGGCAGGTGGGCGGCGCCGCCGGCGCCGGCGATGATGACGCGCAGGCCCCGGCTCTCTGCCTTCTCGCAGTATTTGAACAGCTTGTCCGGCGTGCGGTGCGCGCTCACCACCTCCGCCTCGAAGGGAATGCCGAGCTCCTTCAGCGTTTCGGCCGTGTGCTCCATGGTCTCCCAATCCGAGCGGGAACCCATGATGAGGCCGACGAGCGGGGCGGTGGACATGGACATTCCTCCAGGCAAAGTCGGTCGAGCGGAAGGTCGGATCAGAGGCCTGAGCCAGCGAAGTCGG
>JAFJUR010000149.1 GCA_017859995.1 Holophagaceae bacterium
GCCGGCGTGCTGCTGAAGCTGGGCGGGTACGGGTTCATTCGCTTCGCGATTCCGATGTTCCCCCAGGCGGCCATGCACTACGCCAAGCCCATCGCGCTCCTCAGCGTCATCGCCATCGTCTACGGTGCGCTGGTGGCCATGGTGCAGCGGGACATCAAGAAACTGGTGGCCTACTCCTCCGTGAGCCACATGGGCTTCGTGATGCTCGGCCTGGCCTCCTTCACGGTGATCGGCACCCAGGGCGCCATGCTCCAGATGCTCAACCACGGCATCAGCACCGGCGCGCTCTTCATCCTGGTGGGCATGCTCTACGACCGGGCCCACACCCGCATGATCGCCGACTTCGGCGGCGTGGCCGTGAAGATGCCCATCTTCACCACGTTCTTCTTCATCGTGACGCTGAGCTCCATCGGCCTGCCCCTCACCAACGGGTTCGTGGGCGAGTTCTGGATCCTGAACGGCACCTTCCTGTCCGGCTTCAGCTGGGGCCGCCTCTACGCCTGCCTGGCCACCTCGGGCGTTCTGTTGGGCGCGGTCTACATGCTCTGGATGTTCAAGCGCGTCTTCTGGGGCGCGGAGAACAAGGATGAGGACAGCGGCACCCACCACCTTCACAGTGACCTGAACGCCCGCGAGATTGCGGTGCTGCTGCCCCTGGTGATTCTCATTGTCTGGATGGGCGTGCATCCCCGCACCTTCGTGGCCGCCAGCGAGGCGCCCGTGGCGGCGCTGCTGCAGGACGCCAAGGCCCCCGCGCCACGCACCTTCGTGCTGAAGCCCGCGACGCATGAGGCGCCCGCCGCCCATGCGCCGGCCTCTCCCGAAGGCGCGGGGCATGACGCTGCCGCCGCCGAACCCGCCGCCCACGAGGTGCACCGATGAGCCTCACCCCCAGTCAGTGGGCGGCCCTGCTGCCGCTCATTCTCACGGCCCTCGGCGCCTGCCTGATTCCCTTGATGTCCCTCGACAAGGACCAGGCCACCGCGAAGTGGATCCGCGCCGTGATGTACGGCACGGCCCTCCTCGCCGTGGGCGCCAGTTTCTGGTACCTCATCGACCTGTGGGTGACCGGCGCCCAGCCCAGCTTCTACCAGCTGCGCATGGACCGCCTCGCCCAGTTCACCGGCATCTTCGTGCTGGTGGCCACGGCCCTGACGATCCTGCAGAGCTGGGACCACTTCCACCAGGAAGGCTGGGTGAAGGGCGAGACCCTGTCCCTCCTGCTGTTCTCGGTGACGGGCATGATGCTCTTCGCCTCCACCTCGCATTTCGTGATCCTGTTCCTGGCCCTTGAGCTCTTCAGCATCCCCCTCTACGCCATGGTGGGCACCGTTCGGCTCCGCCCCGAAAGCGCCGAGGGCGGCATGAAGTACTTCATCACCGGCGCCGTGGCCTCCAGCTGCTTCCTGATGGGCGGCGTGCTGATCTACGGTCTGAGCGGCACGCTGGACCTCACTGCCGCCGCGATCACCCTCAAGGCCCAGGGCCTGGCCCTGGATCCCCTGGTGCTGGTCGGGGCCGCCCTGATGCTGCTGGGCTTCCTCTTCAAGGTGTCAGCCGTGCCCTTCCATCAGTGGACGCCGGACGCCTATGAGGCCTCGCCACACCCCATCGCCGGCTTCATGTCGGTGGCGACCAAGGGCGTCGCCTTCATCGCCCTCCTCCGCATCTTCCCCGGCAGCCTGGCCCCCCTGGGCGGCGTGGGTGTGAAGATGCAGGCGGTCATGGCCGTGCTGGCCGTGGCCACCCTGGTGGCCGGCAACCTCACCGCCCTCGTGCAGACCAACGTGAAGCGCATGCTGGCCTATTCCAGCATCAGCCACGCAGGCTACCTGATGCTGGGCTTCGTGGCGGGCACCCCCGCCGCCTTCAACGGCGTGCTGTTCTACCTGGTGATCTACCTGGCCATGAACATGGGTGCCTTCGGCCTGCTGACGGCCTTCGGACTGGTGGGCGACAAGACCACCTTCGACGACATGCGCGGCCTGGGTTGGAAGCGGCCCGCCATGGGCATTTCCGCGGCCATCTTCATGCTGAGCCTTGCGGGCATCCCCCCGCTGGGCGGCTTCTACGGCAAGTACATGATCTTCCGCGAGCTGGTCGCCACGGGGCATGTGGGCATGGCCATCCTCGGCGTGCTGGCAAGCCTGGTGTCCGCCTACTACTACCTGCGCCTCCTGGTGGCCCTGTTCCTCCAGGCGCCCAGCGCCGAGGCCGAGCGCCTGGCCTCCGACCGGCCCGCCGTGCACGCCCCCCTGGCGGGTGCCACCGTGCTGGTTTCCGCGGCCATCGTCCTCGCCGGCGGGTTCCTCCAGGCCTTCCTGGGGGACGGCTTCGCCAAGCGCGCCCTCATCGACGGCCTCGGCCTGATCCGCTAAAAGCTGGGAAAATTCCCCTCAACCGGGAACCTGGAGTGGCGGTCCATACATCGTTATGCGAAGGTTGAAGGCTGGGCTCCCCCCGGCCCCTTGACACGTGGAGCGCGGCGCCATGAAGCGAAATACCTGGATCGGTCTCGGAATCGGCGCCGTGGTGGTGGCCGGCGGCAGCTGGTGGGCACTCCGCAAGCCAGCCGAGGAGATCAAGTGGCGCTCGGCCAAGGTCGAGCGGGGCGGCATCACCCAGCGGATCAACGCCACCGGCTCGGTGAGCCCTGTGGTGCAGGTGGCCGTCGGCACCCAGGTGTCGGGGGTGATCTCGGCGCTGTACGTGGACTACAACAGCATCGTGAAGAAGGGCCAGCTCATCGCCCAGATCGACCCGACCATCTGGGAGACCCAGCTGAAGGACGCGGAGGCCGGCCTCGAGCGGGCCCGGACGAACATGGACGACGCCCGCCGCCAGTACGAGCGAGCGAAGCGCCTCGCCGCGGACAAGCTGCTCTCCGACCAGGATCTGGAAGCCAAGCAGGTGACCTACCAGACCTCGGTGACGAACCTGGAGAATGCCCAGGCCTCCCTGGCCCGCGCCAAGGCCAACCTCGGCTACTGCAACATCACTGCTCCGGTGGACGGCGTGGTCATCTCGCGCCTCGCTGACGTGGGACAGACCGTGGCCGCCAGCTTCAGCACTCCCAACCTCTTCCAGATCGCGCAGGACCTTTCGAAGATGAAGGTGCAGGTCTCCATCGGGGAATCGGACATCGACGAGGTGAAGGTGGGCCAACGGGCCTTCTTCACCGTAGACAGCCTGCCGGACCGGCAGTTCGCGGCCACCGTCAGCCTGGTACGCCAGGAGCCGATCACGACCCAGAACGTCGTGAACTACGTGGTGGAGATGATCGTTCCCAATGAGGCGCTGCCGGGCAGCGACGAGGACGGGAAGGGGGCCTCGGGCCGCTCCCACGGCGGCGAAGGCGGAAAGGCCGCCGGGCCGGGCGGCGAGGGCGCTCCCGATCCCGAGAAGGCGTGGGAGCGCATGAAGGAACGCCTGCCGGCGGGCACCACGAAGGCCGACTTCCTGAAGCGGTTCAAGGAGCGCCAGGCCGAACGGGCCAAGGCCATGACCGCCGCCTCCTCCGCGAACTCCCCCGCGGCGGGCGACCGGAATCTGCTGGCCCGCATCCCCGGTGGCGCCAGCCAGCTGGGCGGCCCGAAGTTCACGGGATCTCTCGCCCTGCGGTCGGGGATGACCGCCAACGTCACGATCATCACCAATCAGCGCAAGGATGTGCTTCGCGTGCCGAATGCCGCGCTGCGCTTCAATCCTTCAGCCTTCATCAAAGAAGAAAAGAAGGCTGAAGGCCCGCGGCTCGGCCAGCCCATGACCATGGGCGGCCCCCCCCGTAGCGCCCAGACGGGCACCGGCAGCCGGGGCGGCCTGGTCGCGAAGCGCGAAGACAAGGTCTGGGTGCTGGAAAACGGAAAGCCCAAGGCCATCGTCGTGAAGGCGGGCATCACCGACGGGCAGTACACCGAGCTCCTGGGCGACAGCATTCCCGAGGGCCAGGCCATCCTCATTGGCGTGGAGAACACCAAGCAGGCCAACGGCGCCGCGCAGGCGGGAGCCACTCCCGGGGGCCAGGGCGGACGGCGTTAGCCGGGAGGTTTCATGGCCATCCTCGAATTCCTGAAACTCGCCCTCTTCGCCATCACGCGCAACAAGATGCGCGCCTTCCTCACCATGCTCGGCATCATCGTGGGCGTGGGGGCGGTCATCGCCATGATCGGCATCGGCGAGGGTTCGAAGCGCGCCTCCATCGCCCTGATCCAGAACATGGGCTCCAACATGCTCACCATCTTCCCGGGCAGCGGCGGCAACCGCTTCGGCCCGGCGGCCATGGGCAGTGCGGAGATCCTCCTGGAGAGCGATGTGCCCCTGATCCAGCAGGAGCTCGGCGCCAGCAGCGTGGTGGCCGCATCCCCCCAGGTGCAGACCAGCCGGCCCATCATCTACCAGAACAGCAACTACGTGACCCAGGTGCAGGGTACGAACACGGAGTTCCTCCAGATCCGCGGCTGGGAGGTCGCGAATGGCCGGTTCTTCACTGAGGCCGAGGTGCGCGGCATGGCCAAGGTCTGCGTCATCGGCCAGACCGTGAAGGACAACCTGTTCCCCAACGGCGAGGAGCCGGTGGGCGAGACGGTGCGGGTGGGCGCGCTGCCCTTCCAGGTGGTGGGCGTGCTGGACAAGAAGGGCGCCGGCATGTGGGGCGACCAGGACGACCTCATCGTGGCGCCGTATACGACCGTCATGCGCAAGATCATGGGCCGGGACAAGATCCAGCGCATCATGGTGAGCGCCCAGGAGGGCAAGGCGGAGCTGGCCGAGGCTGAGGTCACGGCGCTCCTGCGCCAGCGCATGAAGGTCGCGCAGAAGGACGACAACCCCTTCCAGATCCGCAAGCAGGACGACATCGTGCAGATGCAGAGTCAGCAGGCGGGCATCCTCACCGCGCTGCTCGCCGTCGCGGCCAGCATCTCGCTGGTGGTGGGCGGCATCGGCATCTCGAACATCATGCTGGTGAGCGTCACGGAGCGCACCCGGGAGATCGGCATCCGCCGCGCCCTCGGCGCCACCCAGCAGAGCATCCTCTGGCAGTTCCTCGTCGAAGCGGTGGTGCTCTCCCTGCTCGGGGGCATCATCGGCATCGGCTTCGCCTACAGCGCCGTCTTCATCCTGCAGAAGTTCCAGGTGCCGGCCGTGACCGAATCCTGGGCGGTGGCCCTCGGCCTGGGCTTCTCGGGTGTGGTGGGCGTGGCGGCTGGCTTCCTGCCCGCGGTGAAGGCCGCCAAGCTGAACGTGATCGATGCCCTGAGGTACGAGTAGACCGGCATGGGCGAGCCCGGCCCAACCCACGATCCCTACGCGGCGCTTCGGAACGCCGACTACCGGTGGTTCATCGCGTCGCTGGGCCTCGTCACCCTGGGCCTGCAGATGCAGGGCGTGGTGGTGGGCTGGCAGGTCTATGACCGAACGGGGGATCCGCTGGCCCTGGGCCTCGTGGGGCTCTCCGAGGCGCTGCCCTTCCTGGCCGTGGCCCTCTTCGGCGGTCACGCGGCGGATCGCCTGAACCGGCTGCGGCTCTGCGCGGTGTCGACCTTCTGCCTCGCCTTTTGTTCAGCCCTGCTGTGGCTCTTCACCTGGCGCTCGGCGACAGGCCCGGCGGCCCAGGCCGTAGCGCCCATCTACGGCATCATCTTCCTCACGGGCATCGTCCGGGCCTTCTACCGGCCCGCCAACGTGGCCCTGGGCACGGACCTGCTGCCCAAGGACCTCTACGCCAACGGCTCCACCTGGCGGGTCTCCGTCTTCCACACGGGCATGGTCATCGGCCCCGCCACGGGCGGCCTGGTCTACGCGTGGCGGGGACCGGTGGCCGCCCACTTCCTCGTGATGGCGCTGATGCTGGCGGGCCTGGCGGGCCTGCTGCTGATCCACTACGTGCCCAAGCCGGTGCGGCCGAGGGCTGGTTCCCTCTTCGAGAGCCTGGCCGAGGGACTGCGCTTCGTGTTCTCGCGGCGCCTGCTCCTGGGCGCCATCAGCCTGGACCTCTTCGCCGTGCTCTTCGGTGGCGCCGTGGCGGTGCTGCCGGTCTTCGCCAAGGAGATCCTCCACACGGGCCCCCAGGGCCTGGGCCTCCTGCGGGCGGCGCCGGCCGTGGGCTCCGTGCTCATGGGAATCACCCTGGCCCACCGGCCGCCCCTGCGCCGGGCCGGCCGGACGCTGCTGCTCTGCGTGGCGGGCTTCGGCGCGGCGACCATCGCCTTCGCCCTCAGCCGCAGCTTCCCGCTCAGCCTGCTCCTGCTGGCCGTCAGCGGCGCCCTGGACAACGTCAGCGTGGTGCTCCGGGCCACCCTGCTGCAGACCCTCACGCCCGAGCACATGCTGGGCCGCGTGTCCTCCGTGAACCAGGTCTTCATCGGCTCCAGCAACGAGATCGGCGCCTTCGAAAGCGGGCTCGCGGCGCGCCTCCTGGGCCTGGTGCCCTCGGTGGTCTTCGGGGGCTGCATGACCCTGTTCGTCGTGGCCACCACCGCCTGGAGGGTGCCCGAGCTGCGCCGCATGGACCGAATTCCATGAGGAAGCGGCCCCGCGGGGCCGCTTCCTCATGGTGTTCAACGTCTGGACTACAGCACGGCCAGCGCGGCGTTGTAGTCGGGCTCCTGCGCGATCTCGGGCACGAGCTCGGTGTGGAGCACCTTGCCGGCGCCGTCCAGCACCACGACGGCGCGGGCCAGGAGGCCCTTGAGGGGACCGTCCACCATGGTCACGCCGTAGGCCTGGCCGAAGTCCGCGCTGCGGAAGCTGGAGGCGGGCACCACGTTGTCGAGGCCCTCCGCGCCGCAGAAGCGCTTCTGGGCGAAGGGCAGGTCGGCGCTCACGCAGAGGATCGTCGTGTTGGGCTTCTCGTTGGCGCGGGCGTTGAACTTGCGGACGCTGGCGGCGCAGGTGGGGGTGTCGAGGCTGGGGAAGATGTTCAGCACCACGCGCTGCCCGGCGAGATCCTTG
>JAFJUR010000037.1 GCA_017859995.1 Holophagaceae bacterium
AGGAAGCCCCGGTACTTCCGGGGCCTCCTTGGGGACCAACTTTAGACGTGAATGCTCAGCGAGGCGAAATGGGCAGGGTGAACTTCTGGCTGCCGTTGGGGGACTGGATGAAGAGCAGCAGCGTGCGGCCCCCGGCCTTCTTCACCTGGGCGCTGAACTCGGCCAGGTTGTTCACGGGTTGGCGACCCACTTCGGTGATGACCATGCCCTGGGTAAGACCCCGGTCGGCCGCGGGCGAACGGGGATCCACCGACGTCACCACCACCCCTTTGAGCCGGTGCTTGACGTCCAAGGCCTCCACCGTAAATCCGTAGGTTTTTTCCAGGTTGAGGCTCTTCAGGTCACTCTGGGGCTTCGGCGCGGCCTCCTCCTCGGGATCTTCGCCCGCCTCCCGGCGACGCTGCTCATCAATGGCCTTGCGATCCCCCAGGGTGGCCGTGAGGGTGAGGGTCTTCCCATCCCGGAGAATGGTGAGCTTGATGGTGTCCCCGGCCCGGCGACTGGAGACTGCGGCCACCAGCTCGTCCTGGTTGCGCACCGTATGACCGTCCACTGCCGTGATGACGTCCAGGCGCTGGATGCCCGCTTTGTCCCCGGCCTGACCCTTTTCCACGGTGCTGACCACCACGCCCTCTTTGGCGCCCAGGGCGTCCTGGTAGGCCTGATCCAGATCGGTGGGACCGACCCCGAGGTAGCCCCGGCTCACGGGCTTGCCGCTGCGCAGGTCCTTGAGGATGCGGCTCACCTGGCTGATGGGCACGGCGAAGCCGATGTTCTGCCCGGCGGGGTTGATGGCGGTGTTGATGCCCACCACCTCGCCCTTCAGGTTCAGCAGGGGACCGCCGGAGTTGCCGCGGTTGATGGCGGCGTCGGTCTGCAGGAAGGAGCTGACGCCCGTATCGAGCTTGCGGCCCTTGGCGCTGATGATGCCTTGGGTGACCGTGTGCTCCAGGCCGAAGGGGTTGCCGATGGCCACCACCCACTCGCCGATGCGGAGGGAATCGCTGTCCCCCAGCTTGGCGAAGGGCAGGTGGGCCGCGTCGATCTTGATGAGGGCGATGTCGAGTTCCTTGTCCTTACCCAGCACGGTTGCCTTGTAGCTCTTGCCATCGTTAGTCTTAACCTCAAGAGCGTTGTCGGCGCCGCCCATGCTGGCGATCACGTGGTAGTTCGTGAGGATCTCGCCCTGGGGGCTGACGATCACGCCCGAGCCGCCGGAGACGGCCCGCTGCTCGTCCTCCCCGCCCCGGGGCAGGCGCCGCTGCTGGGGCCCGCCGGGGCCGAAGAAGAAATCAAAGAAATCCTGGCCGCCGATCTGGGGATGCTCAAAGCCACCCCGGCGGTTCTTCACGAAGCTGGTGTTCGTGATGGCCACCACCGTCGGATTGAGCTTCTCGGCCACCTCCGCGATGGGCGGAAGCCGGTCCATGCCCTTGGCGTCCACCACCACGGGCTTCTCCTCCTGGGCCGCCGCCACCCATCCATGGCTGAGCCCCATCCCAAGGGCCATGCACCCGGCCGCAAAGGCCGACAACCCCAGAACCTGTTTCACCTGACGCTTCATGGATCTCCTCGCTTCACCGGATCCCCGGCATGCCTTTCGGTGGCCGCAGCGCCCCTAAGGTTCCCACTGGCCATCCCGGGCCGACCAGGATAGTCTGGATGGTCCAACGGCGGCTGTAGCTCAGTTGGTTAGAGTACTGGATTGTGATTCCAGGTGTCGCCGGTTCGAGTCCGGTCAGCCGCCCCAGATTGAAAAGGCCCCCGCACGGGGGCCTTTTCAATCTGGAACGCCCGGACTCGAACCGGCGACAGTGAGCTTGCGGAGACAGCGCGGGGCGCTGTCGGAGCAAGATCGGCAGACCGCGCAGCGGGCTGCGGCCGGTCCTGAGGTCGGAACCACCCCGCACGGGGGCCTTTTCAATCTGGAACGCCCGGACTCGAACCGGCGACAGTGAGCCCGTGGAGGCCCTCCGGGGGAGGGCCGGAATGGGATCGGCAGACCGCGCAGCGGGCTGCGACCGGTCCCAGAATCGGCCCCCCCCCCTCGCCCATCTCCGGGGCAAACACAGGCCCAGGTCCCCGCCGCGGGAGCCTGGGCCTGCCCACCCACCATGCCCGCCCTGGAGGAGGCGGACCTGGTTCAGTACCCGCCTCCGCCGCCCGTGCCACCACCACCGCCCGTGCCGCCCCCGGGGGCCAGCTGGCCCCGGATCTCGCCAGCCGGGAAGGCCACGGTGTGGACGTTCACGTAGAGGTTGCCGTTCCGCCAGGCGTCGAACTGGCTGGGGGTCAGCCGGGTGCCGGCCGGCACCAGCCAGGTGCCCGTGCCGCCGTCCGTGAGCCCGAAGGCGACGGGCCCCGAGACGCCCGCGGCGGCTTCATGGATGTGGGAGGCGGTGCCGGTGAGGCCCGTGGTCGTCACGCCGCCGGTCACCTCGAGGGTGAAGGGCTGGAGGCCGACGCTCGCCGTGCCCGTGGCGGTGGAGGCGTTGGCCGGGACCTCCTTGCTGCCGTTCAGGGTGGTGGTCTGGATGACCGGGACGCTCAGGTTCAGCTGGCCCCGGATCTCCCCGGCGGGGAAGGCCGCGGTGTGGACGTTCACGTAGAGGTTGCCGCTCAGCCAACTGGTCACCTGGGCCGCCGTGAGGGTGCTGCCCGCAGGCACGGTCCACACGCCGCCACCCGCATCGGTCAGGGGGATGAGGATGGGCCCCGACGTTCCAGTGGCGGCTTCATGGATGTGGGCGCCGGTGCCAGTGATGCCCGTGGTCACCACCGTGCCCGAGATGGCGCCGCTGGTGGGGTTCACGGCCAGGGAGGCGTACCCGGTGGCCGTGCTGCCGGAAGCCGGCGTCTCCTGGGCGCCTGTGAGGGAGGCGAAGCTGATCCGCAACTCGATCTGCCCCCGGATCTCGCCGGCCGGCAGGCCCGCGCTGTGGACGTTGACATAGAATCCGTTCGCCTGGAGCGTGGCGTACTGGGCGTCGGTGAGCACCGTGTTGGCGGGGACGGTCCACACGCCTCCGGCGCCGCCGGTCAACGCAATGGCCACCGGCCCCGCAACCCCCGGGGCGCCCTCGTGGATGTGGGCAGCCGTGGCCACGATGCCCGTGGTGGTCACGGTGCCCGTGAGCACCTTGCTGGTCGGGTCATAGGAGAACACCGCCGATCCCGTCGCGGCGGACGCGTTGGACGGCACCTCCTGCGCGCCGTTGAGGGCCGCGTAGCGGACATAGGGCGGAGGCGGCGGAGGCGCGACCACCGCGGGAGATCCACCACCGCCGCCGCAGGCCGCCGAGATCGCGAGAAAGGCCAGCGAGAACAGGGATGAGAACCAGGAATCCGCTCCGAGGAGGCGGACCAGCGGAAGCAAGGGTTTGAATCGCATGGGAGGCTCCTGCGCACGGGGTTTCCCCCGGAATGGCTCAGACTCGTTCCACGCGGCTCCCCCCGTCAGATCCGGTCCGAAGAAAGCCACCCCTCCGGTGGGGGTGGGCCGAAGGCCTCCCCCCAATCGACCCGGGGGCCCAACCGGTCCGCTCGGACGTATCAACCATCCTGGAGCAAAGCATTTGCGAGAGGCGCCAAACCTGAAGCCGGGACCGTTCATGCCGGAGCCCTGAATGTGACCCCTTCAGCCTTCGGAGACTGGAAGAATCCAAAAGGACCCTGCCCCGCGCAGCCCCCTGACGCGCCGTACCCCCCAGGACGACCGGACCCCGAGGCCCCCATGCTGCGCCGCACCATCGACGTCGACGAACGCCTGCCCCTGGCGCAGACCGTCCCCTTGAGCCTCCAGCACCTGTTCGCCATGTTCGGCGCCACGGTGCTGGTGCCCTTCCTCCTGCACGTGAACCCCGCCACCAGCCTGCTGCTCAACGGCCTGGGCACGCTGCTCTACCTCTGGATCTGCAAGGGCCGCATCCCCGCCTACCTCGGATCGAGCTTCGCCTTCATCGCGCCGGTGCTGGCCGTTCTGGCCCGGCCGGAGCTGGGCGGCTACGCCGCGGCCCAGGGCGGGTTCATCGCCTTCGGCCTCTTCTTCGTCCTCGTCAGCCAGGTGGTCCGCGTGGCGGGCACCCGTTGGATTGACATCATCTTCCCCGCGGCGGCCATGGGCGCCATCGTGGCCGTCATCGGCCTGGAGCTGGCCCCGGTGGCCGCGGACATGGCGGGCCTCACGGGCAAGGTCTCCGGGCCCTTCACGGCCGGATCCGCCATGGCGGTATCGCTCTTCACCCTGGGCCTCACCATCCTCTGCTCGGTGCTGCTGCGGGGCTTCTGGGGGGTGATCCCGGTGCTGCTGGGCGTGGTGGGCGGCACGGTGCTGTCATTGATCCTCGGCAAAGTGGACTTGGCGTCCATCGCGGCGGCGCCCTGGTTCCAGGTGCCCGCCTTCTACCGGCCCACCTTCAGCCCCCAGGCCATCCTGATGATCATGCCCGCGGCGCTCGTGGTGCTGGCGGAGCACATCGGCCACCTGGTGGTGACGGGCAACATCATGTCCCGCGACCTGGTGAAAGACCCCGGCCTGCACCGCTCGCTGCTGGGCGACGGCCTCTCGAACATCCTCTCGGGCCTGGCCGGCGCCACGCCCAACACCACGTACGGCGAGAACATCGGCGTCATGGCCATCACCAAGGTCTACAGCGTGTGGGTGATCCGGGGCGCGGCGCTCATCGCCATCCTGGTGAGCTTCGTGGGCAAGGCCGCCGCGGCCATCCGCGCCATTCCAGTGCCGGTCATGGGGGGTGTCTGCCTGCTGCTCTTCGGCGTCATCGCCGCGGCGGGCATCCGCATGCTGGTGGAAAAGCAGGTGGACTACACCAAGGCCCGGAACCTCGTCCTCACCAGCGTCGTCCTCATCAGCGGCATCAGCGGCGCGGCCGTGCGGCTGGGCACGGTGGAGCTCCGGGGCATGGCCCTCGGCACCGTGGTGGCCATTTTCCTCAGCCTGCTCTTCTGGGCCTTCGACCGCCTGGGCCTCAGCAACGACACCGAAGCCTCCCACTGACCCTCTCTCTCTGGAGTCCTGCATGGAACGGTTCTTCCACCTGAAGGCCAAGGGCACCACCGTGGCCACGGAGGTGCTCGCGGGCACCACGACCTTCATCTCCATGGCGTACGTGATCTCCCTGATCCCCAATGCCTTCCTCAAGGTGGCGGGCATCGCGCCGGGCATGGGCTTCACGGCCTTCGTGGTCTGCGCCATCCTCTCGACGCTGATTGGCGCCTTCTACGCCAACCTGCCCATCGCCTTCGCTTCAGGCATCGGGCTTTCGGCGTTCTTCGCGTTCACGGTCTGCGCGCCGGCCAACCAGGGGGGCATGGGCTACACCATCCAGGTGGCTCTCACGGCCCTGCTGCTGGAGGGCATCGTCTTCATTTTCCTCAGCGCCATGAAGGTGCGGGAGGCCTTCATGGACGCCATCCCCTTCTCGCTGAAGAAGGGGATCTCGGTGGGCATCGGCCTCTTCATCGCCATCATCGGCTTCGTGGATTCCGGCGTCACCCAGGTGGGCCTGAAGTTCGACGCCGACACGGTCTTTCCCGTGCTCAAGAACGACCCCTCGGCGCTCTTCGGCCTGCATGACGTGAACAACCTCTTCATCGCGAAGTTCTGGGATCACGGCCACCTCACCCCGGCCTTCTGGTCGGTGGTGGGGCTCTTCCTCATCGCCGTGCTGGTGGCCCGGCGCGTGAAGGGGGCCATCCTCCTGGGCATCCTCGCCATCACGCTGGTAGGCCTGCTGCCCGTGAGCTGGGGCGGCGGCTTCACCCACCTGCCCAAGGGCGCCCTCTTCGAGGTTCCGACCTGGCCTAAGATGTTCCAGTACGACTGGAGCTGGACGAAGTCCCTCAGCGGCATGCTGAACATCTTCATCATTCTGTTCACCCTGCTCTTCGTGGACATGTTCGACACCATCGGCACGCTGATGGGCATCGGCGCCCAGGGGAAGATGCTGGACAAGGACGGCCGCTTCCCGGGCGCGTCGAAGGCCTTCATGGCCGACGCCGTGGGCACCACGTTCGCGTCCATGTTCGGCACCACAGCCATCACCGCCTACATCGAGAGCGCCTCCGGCGTGGCCGAGGGCGGGCGCACGGGGCTCACCGCCCTGGTGGTGGCGGGCTGGCTGACCCTGGCGCTCTTCCTGTCGCCGCTCTTCCTGATGGTGCCGCTGCAGGCCACGTCGCCGGCGCTGATGATGATCGGCTTCTTCATGCTGTCGGAGATCAAGGAGATCCGCTTCGACGACATCACCGACGCGATCCCAGCCTACCTGGCCGTCATCGTCATGCCCTTCACCTTCTCCATCGTGAACGGCATCGCGCTGGGCATGATCGCCTACACCGTGCTGAAGGCCGCCACGGGCCGGTTCAAGGAGATCAACCCGATCATCCTCGTCCTCTCCGTGGTCTTCCTGCTCAAGCTCCTCTTCCTGTCCGCCTAGATCCAGTTCCCCCCTTCCTGGAGTTTCCATGACCAAGCTCACCGCCACCCCTCTCGCTGTGGCCCTCCTCGCGGCCGTCGCCCTGCCCCTCGGCGCGGCGGATTGGAGCGACACCTTCCTCGGCTACCGCACCAGCTCCGAGTTCCGCGAACCGGGCATCGACGGTACCGTCGGCAAGAACATCCTGCAACTGGGGCACGCCAGCGGCTGGGCCTACGGCTCGAACTTCTTCAACGTGGACATGCTCATGTCCGACAAGGGCGACCCGGCCGCCAACGGCAAGACCGGCGCGAACGAGGTCTACGTGGTCTACCGGGGGGGCCTGAGCCTCGGCAAGCTCACAGGCAAGAACCTGGGATTCGGCCCCGTGCGCGACCTCTCCATCACGGGCGGCTTCGACTTCAACTCAAAGGACAACGCCTTCGCCTCCAAGAAGCGCTTCCTCGTCCTCGGGCCCACCTTCCACCTCGCCGTGCCCAAGGGCTTCTGGGACCTGAGCGTCTTCGCGTGCCATGAGCAGAACTACAACGGCATCGTCGGCAAGTCTGTGGACTACAAGACCACCTGGGAGCTCTCCACCGCCTGGGGCATTCCCTTCCAAGTGGGTTCGGTGGGCGCCGAGTTCAAGGGCTACGCCAATTACATCGGCGCCAAGGGCAAGGACGGCTTCGGCGTGGAGACCAAGCCCGAGACCCTGGCGAACCTGTCGCTGCTCTTCGACATCAGCCCCGTGTTCGGTGCCGAGAACAAGGTCTTCGTGGGCGGCGGCTTCGAGTACTGGAACAACAAGTTCGGCGGCCAGAACAGCGACGCCCCGGCCCCCGCCACCAACCGCCGCGTCACCGCCCCCATGGCACAGCTGCAGATCCACTTCTGAGACCCGCTAGACTATCCCTCGCGCGCCTATAGCTCAGGTGGATAGAGCAACGGCCTTCTAAGCCGTAGGTCGCTGGTTCGAGTCCAGCTAGGCGCACCAGCGCCTAGCTGGACTCGGGCCAGCGAGTGGGCTTGCGGAGACAGCGCACAAGGCGCTGTCGGAGAAAGACCGGCGGACGGCGCAGCCGGACGCAGTTCGAGGCCAGCGTGAACCACGCCACCACCAGCGCCTAGCTGGACTCGAACCAGCGAGTGGGCTTGTGGAGACAGCGCACAAGGCGCTGTCGGAGCAAGACCAGCGGACGGCGCAGCCGGACGCAGTTCGAGTCCAGCGTGAACGCCGCCACCACCAGCGCCTAGCTGGACTCGGACCAGCGAGTGGGCTTGTGGAGACAGCGCACAAGGCGCTGTCGGAGCAAGACCGGCGGACGGCGCAGCCGGACGCAGTTCGAGGCCAGCGTGAACCACGCCACCACCAGCGCCTAGCTGGACTCGGGCCAGCGAGTGGGCTTGTGGAGACAGCGCACAAGGCGCTGTCGGAGCAAGACCGGCGGACGGCGCAGCCGGACGCAGTTCGAGTCCAGCGTGAACCACGTCATCCCGCCCCACCCGCAGCGGGCCTGGAGGCGCCTCCACCGGACGCACCTTCAGGCTTCAAACGTAGGTATCCAGCCACTGGCTCCGGTTCCCCGCCTGCCCGAAGCGTTCCCCATTCCAGGTGTAGGGCTGGTCCTCCGGCCGGCTCCCCCGGGCCGGCGAGATCAGCTCCTCCCGGAGGCGCTTGATCGCATCGGCCATGGGGTGCTTCTGGGAATAGGCGAGCGCCTCGGCGGGCGTCACGATCCCGTCCTGGTTGGCGTCCTTGGGATCGTAGTACGCCGCCTGCAGCGCCGAGGTCGCCACGGCGTTCCAGCCCGTCGCCACGCCCTGGATGCCACTGATCGCCATGCCGCCTCCCGCGCCAGGGAGCCGGTGCAAGCATACGTCCGCGGGGCCCAGCGCACCCGCCCCACGGGATGATTTCCGGGGGACAAGATCCGAATTTCTCCGGCCCCCGCTAGAATCATCTCCCCATGCCCACCGCCAACCCCTTCCGCCTCGATCCGGAACTGGTCCGCTTCATGACCGGCGGCCTGTCGATCAACACCGGCTCCGGCAGCGCCGAGGGACTCCCCAGCCAGTGCCGGGCCTTCGGCGTCCGGGTGGATCCGACGGGGCGGGTCACGGTGTTCCTGGCGGGAGCCCAGGCGGCGGACCTGCTGCGGGATGCGGCGCGCAGCCGCGCTCTGGCCGTCGTGTTCAGCGACCCTCCCACCCACCGCACCATCCAGCTGAAGGGCCGGGACGCCCGGGTGGAGCCCCTTCGCCCCGGCGACCTGGCGGAGGTCCGCGCCTACCGGGAGGCCTTCACCCGCCGCTTGGTGCCCCTGGGCTTCACGGCGCCGCTGGTCCTGGCCCTGCTCGACTGCCCCGACGACGACCTGATGGCCCTCACCTTCACCCCGGAGGCCGCCTTCGACCAGACTCCCGGGGCCCACGCCGGGGCGCCGCTGCTGCCCGGCGCCCTCGACGGCGCTCCCCCAGATCCGGCGGGCCCATGATTCCCACCCGCGCCCTCCGCGACTGCCTCGACGGGGCCATTCCCGGCGTGGTGTCCACCTGGTCGGCCGACGGCACACCCAACGTGGCCTACATGTCCCAGGGGCAGTACGTGGACCGCCAGCACCTGGCGCTCTCCTACCAGTTCTTCAACCGCACCCGCCAGAACATCCTGGCCAACCCCCGGGTCACCCTCGGCCTCATCCATCCCCAGACCGCCCAGCAGTACCGGGTCCACTTGACGTACCAGCGCACGGAGACGGAAGGGCCCCTCTTCGAATCCATGAAGGCCAAGCTGGCCGGCATCGCATCACACACCGGGATGAGCGGCGTGTTCCGCCTGCTGGGGGCGGACCTCTACCGCATAGATCGGGTGGAGGCGGTACCCGGCACGACCCTGCCGCTCCCCGCCCCGGCGGTGGACCCGCTCTCCGCCCTGCGGGCCTGCATGGAGCGCCTCCCCCTGAGCCACGACACCGAGTCCCTGCTGGACGCGCTGCTGGACGGCCTGGTGGAGCACTTCGACATCCGCCACACCCTGGTCATGATGCTGGATCCCGCCCGGGAGCGGCTCTACACCGTGGCCAGCCGCGGCTACGAGACCTCCGGCGTCGGCTCCGAGCTCCAGGTCGGCGAGGGCGTGATCGGGGTGGCCGCCCGAGAGCGGGTGCCCATCCGCATTTCGCACATGACCTCCGAGTACGCCTACGGCCTCGCCATGCGGGAGGGCGCCCAGCGCCAGGGGCTCGGCGGCCTGGTGGACACCGAGATCCCCTTCCCCGGCCTGGCCGCGCCGGGCAGCCAGCTGGCCGTGCCCATCCCGGGGCCCCGCGAGCCCCTGGGGGTGCTCTTCGTGGAGAGCCCCACCGACATGCGGTTCTCCCACGCGGAGGAGGATGCCCTGGTGGCGCTGGCCGCCCAGGTGGGCGCCCTCTTCCGGCTGTTCCTCGCCGAGCTGGAACTGGGCGAGGAGGCCGTGGCCCCCGCCGAGGGGGAGCCTGGGCCCAGCGGCCCCCCCATGCGGGTGCGTCACTACGCGGCCAACGACAGCGTCTTCCTGGGCGACGACTACCTCATCAAGGGCGTGGCGGGGAACATCCTCTGGACCCTGTTGCAGGACCACCAGGCCTCGGGCCGCACCCAGTTCAGCAACCGCGAGCTCCGGGCGGACCCGCGGGTCCGCCTGCCCGACCAGAGCGACAACCTGGAAGCCCGCCTGGTGCTCCTCCACCGCCGCCTCGCGGAACGGCAGGCCTGCGTGCAGCTGGAGAAGACGGGCCGGGGGCGCTTCCGCCTCCGGGTGGACTGCCCCCTGGAGATGGAGGACATGGCCCCGGGTTCGGTTTGAACCTCGTTTTTCTTAAAATCTTATTAAAGCCTTGCTAATTCTTTCTTAAGGGTGGAAAAAACACATAAACCAACCCCATCTGGTGCGATAAACCCTCATCGGGATTCAAACCCCCCCGACCCCAGATGAGGTAGACCATGCACTTTGCCCGACCCGTCCTCCTGGCCCTGCTCGGCGTGGCCGCCGCCCAGGCCGCCGCCCCCACCAAGGCCGTCATCCAGCGCGGCGCCTACCTCGTGGGGGTGGGCGGCTGCAACGACTGCCACACCCCGCTCAAGATGGGCCCCAAGGGCCCCGAGCCGGACATGACCCGCATGCTGTCGGGCCACCCGGAGGCCCTCAAGATGCCCCCGGCCCCGAAGCTGCCTGAAGGCCCCTGGATGGTGACCATGGCCGGCTCGGCCACGGCTTTCGCCGGCCCCTGGGGCGTGAGCTACGCCGCCAACCTGACCTCCGACAAGCAGACGGGCCTGGGCGGCTGGACCGAGGCGCAGTTCCTCCAGATGGTCCGCACCGGCCGGCACCTGGGCCAGGGCCGCCCCATCCTCCCGCCCATGCCCGTGCCGAGCCTCAAGGCCATGACCGAGTCCGACCTGAAGGCCGTCTTCGCCTACCTCCAGACCGTCCCCGCGGTCGCCAACCGGGTGCCCGCCGCCACCGAGCCGGCCCCGTCGTCTATTCCCATGCACTGAGCCCAGACACCACCTCCGGATTCCCCATGCGCTGCCTCCTCGTCGCGGTCGCGACGGCCCTCGGCTTGACCCCGTGCGCCGCCCGCGCCCTCTCCCAGCCGCCTGCCCGGCTGTCCCAGACCGGCCTGTATGCGTCCCAGGGCCAGGTTGATCCCGGCCACCTGGCCTTCGCGCCTCAGTACCCGCTGTGGACGGACGGCGCCGCCAAGTCGCGGTGGATCCACCTGCCCGCCGGCGAGGCGATCCAGGGCCGCGACGAGGACAGCTGGGCCCTCCCGGTGGGGACCAAGGTCTGGAAGGAATTCCGGTTCCAGGGCCGCAAGGTGGAGACGCGCCTTCTGTGGAAGACCGGCCCCCAGGCCTGGGTCTTCGCCAGCTACCTCTGGAACGAGGCTCAGACCGACGCGACGCTCGTGCCCGAGACGGGGCTCGCGGATCTCGAAGTGGCCCCAGGGCTGCGGCACAGCATCCCCTCGCGGACGGACTGCCGCAGCTGCCACGGCCAGGCTTCGGTGGAGCTGTTGGGCTTCAACGCCCTGCAGCTCTCCACCGACCGGGACCCGGGCGCCCTCCACGCCGAGCCGCTGGGGCCCGGCATGGTCACGCTGAAAGAGCTGGTGGCGCGGGGCCTGCTGCGTGGCGCCCGGCCCGACCTGCTCAGCCGCCCGCCTCGCATCTTGGCGGATGGGCCCGCCACCCGCACCGCCCTGGGGTACTTGGCCGCGAACTGCGCCTCCTGTCACCGCGGCGACCGGCCCCTGCCTGGGCTCGACCTGGATTTCCGCCACACCTCGCGGGTGACCGCCGCCGCCGATGAACCCGGCCTCCGCACCACCCTGCGGCGTCCCAGCACCTACCTGATCCCTGGCGAACCCGCCAGCCTGCGGCTGGATCCCGCCGATCCCGGACGCAGCACCCTCCTCCACCGGATGGCCTCGCGCCGGCCCGCCTCCCAGATGCCCCCGCTGGGTTCCTCCCTGGCAGACCAGGAGGCCCTCGCCCACCTCCGCCGCTGGGTCGCCAACCTCGCGCCGTCGCACTGACCGATTCCCGGTTCCCACCCACCTCTGATTTCGAGGCACCCATGCATCCTCCCCGCCCAGTCCCCTCCGGCCCCGACCTCCTCGCCGCCATGCTGCGCATCCGCGCCTACGAAGAGAAGATCGTCGCCTTCAGCGAAGCCGGCCCCTTCCCCCATGTCTGCACCTCCGTGGGCCAGGAGGCCGCGGCCGTGGGCGTGGTGTCCGCCCTCCGCCCCGAGGACGAGATCCTCACCAACCACCGCAGCGCCGGCCACCTGCTGGCCCGGGGCGCCGACCCCGGCCGCCTCCTCGCCGAGGTCATGGGCCGCAGCACCGGCTACTGCAAAGGCAAGAGCGGCACCCTGCACGTCTCGGTGAAAGAGCTCGGGGTGATCCTCACCTCCACCATCGTGGGCGGGGAGCTGTCCCTGGCTCCCGGCGTGGCGCTCTCCCGCACCATGCTCGGCGGCGAGGGCATCGTGGTCTGCTTCTTCGGCGACGGCGCCGCCTGCGAAGGCATCTTCCACGAGTCGCTGAACCTGGCGGCGGTGTGGAACCTCCCCGTGCTCTACGTCTGCGAGAACAACCAGTGGCAGGCCTTCGTGCACCGCAAGGAGACCATGGTGGGCGACCACGTCTCGCCCTGGGCCGCGGCCTACGGCATGGACAGCCTCACGGTGGACGGCAACGACGTGGAATCCGTGCTCAAGGCCGCCACCCACGCCGCCGCGCAGGTCCGCGAGACCCGCAAGCCCTTCCTGCTGGAGGCCTGGACGTACCGGCAGCGGGGCCACATGGAGCCCCATGACCAGTCCTACGTGGATCCCGCCGAGATCGCCGCCTGGAAGGAGAAGGATCCCATCGACCGCCTCTCCGCGCGTCTCATCGCCAGCGGCGAGCTGACCCAGGGCGACATCGACGCCCTGCGCGCGGAGATCCGCGGCGCCATGGACACGGCCGCGGACTTCGCCCTCGCCTCCCCCTTTCCCGATCCTTCCGAACTCACCGCCGACGTCTACGCCTGAGGAGCTGCCATGTCCTTGATCACCGCCCACGAGGCCCTCGGCCAGGCCCTGGCCGAAGAAATGCGCCGCGACAGCCGCGTGCTGATGTTCGGCGAAGGCGTCGCCACCAAGCGCACCGACCTGCTGGAAGCCTTCGGCCCCCAGCGGGTGCGCAATACCCCCCTCGCCGAGGGGATCATCGCCGGCACCGCCGCCGGCGCCGCCGCCACGGGCCTGCGCCCGGTGGTGGACCTGCTCTTCGCCCCCTTCCTCTGCTTCGCCATGGACGAGATCGTGAACAGCGCGGGCAAGCTGCGCTACATGTCCGGCGGCCAGTTCGCCTTCCCCATGGTGGTGCTCGCCATGACCGGCGGCGGCTGGACCGTGGGCGCCCAGCACAACCACAACGTCGAGGCCTGGTTCGTCCACAGCCCCGGCCTGAAGGTGGTGATGCCCTCCACGCCCGAGGACTTCAAGGGCCTCATGAAGGCCGCCATCCGGGACGACAATCCCGTGCTCTTCTTCATGGACATGGGCCTGGCCTTCGTCCCCGGCGAGGTTTCCGAAGACGAGGTGCTCATTCCGCTCGGCCAGGCGGCCGTCCGCCGGAAAGGCACCGATGTCACCCTCATCTCGTACGCCAAGACCGTGCACACCTGCCTCGCTGCCGCCGAGACGCTGGCGGAGCAAGGCATCTCCGCCGAGGTCATCGACTTGCGCACCCTGAAGCCCCTGGACGAGGCCACCCTCCTCGCCTCCGTGCGCAAGACCGGCCGGGCCGTGGTGGTGCACGAAGCCAGCCGCCTCTGCGGCGTGGGCGCCGAGGTGGCGGCCATCCTGTCAGAGAAGGCCTTCGACCACCTCAAGGCCCCGGTCCTTCGCCTCACCGGCCCCGACGCCCCCGCCCCCTCCAGCTACGTGCTGGAGCAGGCCTTCGCCCCCCAGGCGGATGCCATCGTTCAGGCCGGACTGACGGTGATGGCCGAGCGGGTGATGGCAGGGTAGGGACAGGTCACCGACCCACTCAGAGGCTGGCCGCACTCTGTCCTTCCCGCCGACCCAACGCATCATGGACTCGAACTGCACCCGGCTTTGCCGTGTGCCGGTCTCGCTCCGGCGCGACAGAGGCTCCACCTCCGCGAGCCCGGTGAGCGGAAGGGTGCGTGAGGTGGAGGTCGCGCCTCCGTGATCCCACTAGGAGGTTGGCCGTTCTCTGTACTTCCCGCCGACCCAACGCATCATGGACTCGAACTGCACCCGGCTTTGCCGTGTGCCGGTCTCGCTCCGGCGCGACATCTAGTCGCGCCTCCGTGATCCCACTCGGAGGTTCGAATCCGCTCGCCTGCTTCCGACCAGAAAAAGGGGGCCGTCTGGCCCCCTTTTTCTGGTCGGGGCGAGAGGATTCGAACCTCCGACCCTCTGCTCCCAAAGCAGATGCGCTACCAGGCTGCGCCACGCCCCGATGGTTTCAGTCTAGCCTTACTTGCCGCTGATCGCGACGCTGCGGAGGTTGAGGCCGGCGCGCTGGAGGTCGAAGATCTTGGCGGCCAAGCCCACCAGGAGCTGGGTTTCCATCTCTTCGCGGCCGCGCTTGGTGGCGCCGGCGGGGGGGATGGCGGCGATCTCGGCGGCGGTGCGGGTCTTGGACCAGGCCAGGTCCATGGCGAAGGACACGCGCTTGTCCTGGCTGGCGAGTTCACCGGCCACGTTGGACATGAGCCCTTCGCCGCCGTAGCCCAGGCGCAGCCAGCCCGGACCCTCGAAGCCCCGGCTGCTGTTGTTGATGTTCACGGACTGCAGCCGGCCATTGGATCCGTAGCTGAATTCCATCCGGGTGTGGACGCCCTGCTCGTCGTTGCGGAACTCGAGGCGCTGGGGCTGCTTGCTGGCCTTGTCCACGGTGACTTCCAGCTTGCCGCGCTTCCAGAAGCCCAGACTCTGGGCCAGGCTCTGCTCGCGCTTCTTGGCATCCCAACCCTGGGTGGGGGCGTTGAACACCAGGCGCTGGGCCGCTTTGCCGCCGACGGATTCCTCGGGGCCAAGGCTGGCCTGGAAGACGGGGGAATCCACGTAGACGGCCTTGATGTCGTTCAGGGTCTGGCGGAACCAGGCCATGTAGGTGAGCGGGGCGTCGGAGGGGGGCAGATCCACGCGGGTGGTGTAGGCGTTCTGCTCCTTGCTGTAGATGAAGCCCCGGGTGCCTCGGCGCGTGTAGAGGATGGTGCCAAAATCGCCCGCCAGGTCGGTCTTGAAGTCGCCGTTGGCGAAGTAGGTGCCCTTCACGCGCAGGTTGGCCTGGCCGCCCTGGCTGTTGCCCTTGGCCTGGCCTTGGCTGAGGGTGTCCACCTTCTGGTTCACCGCGGCGCCGCTCAGGGCGATGCCCAGGGTGCCCTGCATCTGCACGGAGGTGACGCCCTGGTAGGGCTGGCCGAACCAGCCGGCGTCGACGGCATCCAAGGTTTCGCGCAGGGTGCGGCGGGCGGCTTCGGATTCGGGGGTGGGCTTGGGGGCGGCGGCCTTCGGGGCGGTCTTGCCTTTGGCCTTGGCCGGGGCCTGAGCCGGCAGGAGGGAGGTGGCGAGCAGCAGGGTCAGAACGGGCAGGCGCATGAAAGATCCTCGGAGGGGCTAACGATGAGGGTGCCGGGGGGGGTCCTTTGGTTCCGGCCGCTGCTTGGCGAAGCAGGCCCGGCACAGGGCCTTGGCCGGATCATCGGGGATGAAGGGCAGGTATTCCTGGGCCCCGCAGGCGGCGCAGGTGATGTGGGTCAGGATGCGTGCCGCATCCTTGCCGCCCTTGCGCTTGTACGTGAAGGAGCGGCGGTAGCAGTCCGGGCAGAGGTAGAACTTCTGGCCCGACTCCACCTTGAAGTGCAGCCCGCACTCGGCGCAGATCTTCTCCCGGGGGGCCTTGGGGTCCGGCGGCGCCACGGGGGCCCGCTTGGTCAGCAGCACGGAGGGACGCTTCGCGACCGGTTCGGAAACCGCGTCCCCGGATTCGGGGTCTTGGGAGGCTTTGGGCCCTTTGATCATCAATGTTGCTTCCAGAGCGGCCGGGGCCGAGGGATCAGGGTACCCCATCCGGAGGGGGGCGGCGAGTTCCGGTCCTTCCCTTGGCCCATTCGGATGCCTCGACCCGGCCCGCGGTCTGGCATCCTGGGCGCATGCCCGCCCCGCCCGACCTCCTGGAGCCCCTGCGCCGCGGGGAGCCGCGCGCGCTGGGTCGCGCCATCTCCTGGATGGAGAATGGCCACCCCGGCGCCCGGGATCTCATGGCCTCCCTCTGGCCCCACCTGGGCCGGGCAACCGTGATCGGCATCACGGGATCCCCCGGCGCCGGCAAGAGCACGTTGACGGATCAGCTGGCCCGGACGCTGCGCGCCGAAGGCCAGAAGGTGGGCATCCTCGCGGTGGATCCCACCTCGCCCTTCAGCGGCGGGGCCATCCTGGGCGACCGCATCCGCATGCAGCGCATCGCCGCCGACCCCGGCATCTTCATCCGGAGCATGGCCACCCGCGGCGCCCTGGGCGGCCTGGCAAGGGCCACCCAGGATGCCATCGACCTGCTGGACGCCGCGGGCTTCGACACGGTGATCGTGGAGACCGTGGGCGTGGGCCAGGACGAGGTGGATGTGGTGGCCTGCGTCCAGACCTGCTGCGTGGTGCTGGTGCCGGGCATGGGCGACGAGATCCAGGCCATCAAGGCCGGCATCATGGAAGTGGCCGACCTCTTCATCATCAACAAGGCCGACCGCGACGGCGCCGACCAGGTGGAGCAGGAGCTCCAGGCCATGAAATCGCTCGCCATGCCCCAGGGCTGGGACCCTCCCATCCTGCGGACCGTCGCCCAGCAGGGCCAGGGGGTGGTCGAGGTGCTGGGCCAGGTGAGCGCGCACGGCCGATGGCTGCGGGAGCACGGAGGGTTGCAGCGCAAGGCCATGGAACGGGCGAGGTTGCGTTTCGACTCGTTGCTGGCGGAGGGCGCCGCGCGCCGGGCCCGGGCCCGGGTGGGCAGCGCCCGGGTGGAGGCCGCCATCCAGGACATCGCCGAACGCGTGCTGGATCCCTACACCGCGGTCGAGGAGATCCTGGGGAAGGCTTGAGTCCCGGGCGCATCGCCCGATAGGACATTTATGGGAGCCCACAGCCTGAACAAGGAACAACCCGAGGCCATCCGCATGGCCTTCCAACGCCTGGTGGAAGCCGAAGGCTCGGTCGAGCTGGTCTTCGGACACTTCAAGGGCGATGTCCGGGTGCTGGCCGAGGCGCCGGACCGCGTGATCGTGGGGCTCACGGACGTGGAGCGCGGCCAGTGGGGCCTGAAGCCCGGCGCCCACCTGACCCTGCACCTGCTGGACCGCGGCCTGGCCTTCGAGGCCATCGTGGATTTCCAGAGCCACGGCAAGGTCCACGGGGTCGAGTCCTGCTCCTTGTCCATGCCGC
>JAFJUR010000038.1 GCA_017859995.1 Holophagaceae bacterium
TCCAGGCCGTCGGTGTGCTTCTGGAACCAGGCGCCGGCCTCGCCGGGATCGGCCGCCTGCCATTCGGGCCCGGCGGCGGTGAGCACCTCCCGCGTCCAGCGCTCCCCGTCCCAACGCCAGGGCTGGGCGGGCAGAGCGTCGAAGAGCTCGTTGCTGAAGACGGCACCCACGAAGGGCGTCAGCGGCTCCGCTTCCGACACGAACCGCGCGCGGCCCGCGGCCAGGTACGGCGCCAGGGCCGCCTCGGCCGCCTTGCGGGCCGCCGGGTTGTCGTCCCGGTGCACGTAGACCAGGGCCTCGGCGAAAGCGCCTGACACCGCGCTCAGCACATCGCGGCCCAGCCAGCCCCGGCCCGCCCCGGGCTCCAGGGCCGTGAACCGCGCGGGGCGGCCCAGGCGCTCCCAGGCCGCCTCCAGCCGCAGGGCCAGGGTCTGCCCGAGGAGGGGGCCCAGGTCGAGGGCGGTGTAGTAGTCCTTCCCCTCGAACCCCCAGGGGCCCTCCGCCTGGCGATAGTAGCCGCCGGTCGGATGGTAGAGCCCCAGCGCCATCACCTCCGAGGCGGGAACAGGGCCTTGGGCGAGGCGGGCTTGCAGCAGGTCGTTCAGTGGATTCACTTCTTCTCCAGGGGCCACTTCTCGAGGAGGACGGGCAGCAGCCACTGGGTGAGCAGCAGGGCCAGGGCCACGCCGCCCAGGCAGGCGAGGCCCAGGCCCCGCAGGCCGCGGTAGCCGCTGAAGACCATGCCGCCAAACCCCGCCAGAGTCGTGCCCGCGCAGACCGCGTTCACCCGCGCCACGCGCTGGGGCGCATCCGCCTCGCCCCGGGCCCGGTGCAGCAGGTTGAAGGCCGTGTCCACACTCACGCCCAGGGCGATGGGAATGGCCATGAGCGAAAGGAAGGTGAGCGGCTCGCCACCCCAGCCCAGGGCGCCCAGGGCCCCGGCCTGGCTGGCCAGCAGCGGCACCAGCGCGTAGGCCGCGAAGCGCCAGTTGCGGCCGAAGAAGACGATCACTGCGAAGATGCCCGCCAGGGCCAGCAGCACGGCCTGCTGCACCGCCTCCTTGGCGATGCCCTTCACCACCCGGAACAGCGGCTGGGTGCCCACGAAGCGCCCTCCGGCCTCCTCCACCACGGGGGTCAGCCGGATCAGGGTGGCTTCGTCCAAGCGGATGGGCACCGTGAGGGCGGGGCTGAGGGGTTGGGGCCTGCGGCCTGCGCGCAGGCCGTCCCAGAGGTTCCAGCGCCGCGGGGCCGGCGGCTCCGCGGCCCGCGGCAGCAGCGACTGCAGGGCCAGCACAGGCTGGGTCGGGTCCGAGGCGGCGGCGGCCAGGGCTGACAGGGGGCCCTCGAGCCCCGCCGGATCCAATCCCGCCTTGGCGGCGGCCTCAAGCACCTGCCGGCGCCAGGTTTCCGACCCGAGGATGTGGCGCAATTCCGGATCGAGCACCTGCCAGTCGGGGATGGGAAGGCCCGCTTGCCGGAGGATCGGACTGAGCCGGTTCCACCGCGCCGGCAGACGGTCGGGGTCCTCCAGCGGGATCTGGATCGCCAGCGGCTGGAGGCTGGCGCCGAGGTTCCGGGTGAGCCGCTCCTGCAGGGTGAGCGCGGGGTTGCCCTGGGCCCGGAAACGCCGGAGATCCTCCTCCCAGCGCGTGCGGGGCGCGCCGACGAGGGCGACGATCAGCAGGGCCAGGGCCGCCCATGGGGCCCAGCGACGCCGGGGCGCGAGGGGTTGGGCCGGTCCGGGCGTGAAGGTGCCGTCCCCCCGGTCCAGCCAGAGCAGCATGCCCGGCAACACCAGGAAGGTGGCCACCAGGCAGGCCAGCAGGCCCAGGCCCGTGGTGAGGCCGAGATCGCGGATGCCCGGGAAGGGGGCGAAGGCCAGCGCCAGGAAGGCCAGGGCCGTGGCCAGCGCCCCCGCCACGACGCCCGGCCCCGTGCCCAGCATGGCGGCGCGCAGGGCCCGGGCCTTGTTCCTGCCCGCGCGCCGTTCGTCGCGGTACCGGCTGAACAGGAGGATGCCCACGTCATCGCCCACGCCCAGCAGCACCGCGCCGAAGCCGGCGGCCATGAGGTTCACCCGGCCCAGCACCCAGCCCGTGAGGCCCAGGGCCCAGAACATGCCCATGAGGAGGGGCACCATCACGTAGCCGTAGCCCGCCAGGGTGCGGAAGCCCAGCCAGTAGACGAGGCCGATGAGGACGAAGCTCAGGCCGAGGCTCAGCAGCACTTCCACGGTGAGCCGGTGGGACTCCCAGGCCGTGATGGCGTGGGCGCCGGTGACCTGCAGCGGGAAGGCCCGGCCGGCCATCGGCTGGAGGGAGGCCTCCGCCTGGCGCAGGCTCGCCTGGCTGGGCAGCGGCCCCGCCGCGCCGCGGCCCAGCCAGGCGATGACCCGCGTGGTGGCCTTGGCGTCCGTGGCCGGGAACCCCGCCACCAGCGGCACCATGACGAAGCGGCCATCCTTGGTTTCGAAATACCCGGTCCGCACCCGCAGGGTGAAGGCGCGGCCCAGCTCCTTGGCCTTGGCCATGCCCTCGCCGTTCTGGGGCGCCAGCTCGCGCAGGCCCAGGGGATCCAGGCGGGCCAGGGCGGCGGGCAGCAGCTCCGGCGAGCCCAGGGCCTTGGCGGTGACCTTCATCCGGCGCGCCAGCTCGTCGGGATCCTTCAGGGGCGCCAGGCGATCGCCCAGCCAGGCGGGGGCCAGGGTGTAGAGGGTCTCAGTAGTCAGGCGGCTCACGGGGGCGTCGCCCTCGGCAATGGCGCCCACCGCCAGCAGCGCCGGCCAGGGGCTCACGCCGCCGGGGCCGGGCACCGGCACAGGATCCGACAGCCGGCCCTCGGCCGCCAGGCCGTTCAGGGGCAGGTTGCCCTCCGTCAACAGGCGGTCCACCAGGCCCTCGGCCCAGGTTCGCCGGGCCTCCAGGTCGGCTTCGCCGCCTTCGGCCACCAGCCACAGCAGCTCCTGCTGGCCCACGCCCGCCTCGAGGTTCGCCCGCACCGCCGGGTGCTCGGAGGGCAGCAGACTCATGAGATCCAGGGCGCGCTCCACGCGGAAGGTGCCCCAGCCCAGCGCCAGGGTGAGGAGCCCGACCAGCACCCAGAGTCCGCGGGAGCGGGACAGGTGCAGCCGGAGCAGGCCGCGCAGCAGGGCGTGCATGGCTCAGGGTTCCTTGCGACAGCCCGGTCGCCGGGCGCGCACTAGCCGCGCTCCATGCGGTCGATCCAGGGCTTGAGGGCCGGCACCATCTCCACCCGCTCGGCGCCGCGCAGACGCTCCAGCAGGCTGCCGTCCTCGAGGCGGGTCAGGGGATGGTTCTCCCGGCGGTCGAGGGCCTCGGGCGGTCCAGCCGCGGTGAGGATGGTGGGCAGCTCTTCGCTGTAGCGGTGGTCGAGGAGCTGGGCCAGGGCCGCGGCGACCCGGATGTCGGTGTCCATGCGGTCCCAGTCGTCGAGCACCAGGAGGGGCAGGTCCTGCAGGGGCTCGATGAGGTCGCGCACGCTCTGGAAGGCCTGGTTCTGGAAGCTGCGCACGTCGTAGTACGCGTCCTTGATGGCCTGGCTGAGGGTGCGGACGGACACGAAGCGCCCGCCCCGCCCGGTGCGCTCGGCCCAGGCGCGCAGCGCCGCCGCGGCCAGGGTGCTGCGCCCGCTCTGGGCGGGTCCGTGGATCCACCACAGCTCCCAGCCGTGCCTGAACTTGTGCTTGCCCGCCGTGGCCCACTGGGCGAGCCCCTCGGCGCCGGCGGGGCGGATGCCGTGCTCGGGCCGCTTGCGCAGCGCCTGGAGGAGACGGGACAGCTCGTCGCGGCCCTCCAGCTCGCCCACCTCATCGGCGGGGCGGGCCAGCAGGTCTTCCAGGTCGGACACGCGGTTGAGCAGCGTCCGGGCCGTGCTGGCCTGCACGTTGTTCCACCACTTCCAGAACCGCGCGAAATCCGCCTCCCGGTAGCGGGACGGCAGGCCGAGGGTCTCCGCGTCCGGCGCCACGTCGGCCGTGCAGCCGCAGACGAGGACGGGCTTCTGCGGATCGGGATCGAAGATCAGCCCCTGGCCCTGGCAACGGGGGCAGTCGGGACGTCCCTTCATGGGCCGTCCCCGCCGCGCAGGAACCCGCCCAGCACCTCGCGGCGGCGCTCACGGATGCGGGCGAAGGCGCGCTCCTCCAGCTGGCGCACGCGCTCCCGCGAGATGGGCGGGTTGAAGCGCTTGCCGATCTGCTCGAGGGTGAGCGGATCCTCGCCGCCGATGCCGAAATGCAGCGAGATGATGGTGCGCTCCTTCTCGCTCAGCGAAGCCAGGCTCGCCTCGATCTGCTCGAGGAAGGCCTCCTGGTCGAGGGTGTGCATGGCGGAGGGCTCCACCTCCTGCTCCAGGCTGTCGCCCACGGTGAGGTCCGAGTCGCCGAGACCCTGCTCGGTGGACACCGTCGAAGTGGTCTGCTGCAGCAGCTGCAGCCGCTCCACCTCCTCGACGGAGAGGGACGCGGCCTCGGCAATCTCCCGCAGCATGGGCGCGCGGCCCAGCGACTGGCTGAGCTTCTGGGTCACGCGGTTCAGCTGCACCAGGTGGCCCGCCACCTTCTGGGGCAGGCGGATCTTGTTCCCGTGCTCCGCCAGGGCGTGGAAGATGGCCTGGCGCACCCACCAGGAGGCGTAGGTGAGGAACTTGTTCAGCCGCTCGGGATCGAAGCGCTTGGCGGCCTCGATGAGGCCCAGGTTGCCCTCGCTGATGAGGTCCAGCAGGTCCAGGCCCATGCCCTCAAACTTGCGCGCCTCCTTCACCACAAAGCGCAGGTTGCCCTCCACCAGCTTGCGGAGCCCTTCCGGGTTGCGGTCGTTCTGCCACATCCGCCCGTAGAGGCGCTCCTCCTCCGCCGTCAGCAGGGGCAGATGGCGGATCGAGTCGAAGTATTTGTCGAGCGAACGCTCTTCGAGATGCCGGAGGGGCACAGAACACCTTGGAGGAAGGATCAGCATAGCAAGCGATCCGGCTCCCCAGGACCCCGCCCGCCGATTCGACCCGCCGACCCGCTCAGGACCGCTTGCGGAGTCCATGCGGCGTGAGCTTCACCAGACCCCGGGCGGACACCGGGCGGGGGACATCCTTCAGGCCCGCGGCCTCCATGGCCTGGGCCAGGCGCTCCATGTCCTCCTGCATGCGGTTGAGGCGGTCCCGCAGCCCCAGCACCACCTCCACGCCGGCCAGGTTCACGCCCAGGTCGCGGGTGAGGTTGAGGATGAATTCCAGGCGCTCCAGGTCCTCGTCGCTGTAGAGGCGCGTCTTGCCCTCCGTGCGGCTGGGCTTCAGCAGGCCCTCACGCTCGTAGAGCCGCAGGGTCTGCGGATGCACGCCGTAGCGCATGGACACCACGCCGATCATGTACGCGCCCATCCTCGGATCTTTAGCCATGACTTGCACTCCGCTGTTTGCGCACGTCCGCGTCGTTCAGGTCCGCCAGCTCCCGCAGGAGCTCCTTGCTGCGCTCGTCCTGGATCGCGGGCGTGACCACGGCCACTTCCGCGATGAGGTCGCCCCGCTGGCTGCTCCGGGGGATGGGCATGCCCTGGCCCTTCAACCGCAGCTTGGATCCCGTCTGCGTCCCGGGCGGCACCTTGATGACGGCCTGTCCCTCCGGAGTCGGCACTTCCACCTTGGCCCCCAGGGCGGCCTCGCTGAAGCTGATGGGCAGCCGCACATAGAGGTTCGGGCCCTTGCGCTCGAAGCGCGCGTCGGGCTCCATGCTGATCTGCAGGAAGAGGTCCCCGGGTCCGCCGCCGCGCCGCCCCGCCTCGCCCTTGCCGCCCACCCGCAGCCGCGCGCCATCCTCCACGCCGGCGGGGATGGCGATGGTCACCGTCTCCTGGCGGGCGTGGCGACCGGCGCCGTTGCAGTCGGGGCAGGCGGGCGACCTGCTGCCGCGGCCGCCGCAATCGGGGCAGGTCCGGCCGAAGGACAGGAAGCCCGCGGCCCCCCCGCCGACCTTCCCCTTACCCTGGCAGGTCCGGCACATCTCCTGTTTCCGGTTCGACTCGCCGGTACCTCGGCACGTGAGGCACGGCTCGGACCGGTTCACGCGCAGGTTCAGGCGGGTGCCCTCGAAGGCCTCCCGGAAGCCCAGGCGTACGGCATGGACCAGGTCCTCGCCGCGCTCCGGGCCGTGGCGCATGGGCCGGCCACCGAAGCCCGCGAAGATGTCCTCGAAGGAGAAGCCCGAGCCCTGCTGGTAGCCCGGCGGCAGCTGGGCCCCGGGCCCGCTGGGGTCGCCGTAGGTGTCGTAGTTCTTCCGCTTCTCGGCGTCCGACAGCACGTCGTGGGCCTCGGCCAGCTTCTTGAACTCCGCCTCCGCCTTGGCATCGCCGGGATTCAGATCCGGGTGGTGCTTCCGGGCCAGCTTCCGGTACGCCTTCTTGATGTCCTCTTCCGAGGCTGTCTTTGGCACGCCCAGGATCTTGTAGTAGTCGGGGTGGGACATGGCTTTAGTCTAAAGCACTCACATTTCATTCTGGGTAGAAAAAGCAGAGGCCCGGCTGAGCCGGGCCTCTGCGCGGGGGTCCGGGGGTGTTCGCGCAGCGAAGCGGAGCGAGGAACCCCCGGATGAACAACCAACCCTAGCTGACGACCTCGGCGTCGATCACGTTGTCGTCGCCCTTCTTCTCGCCGCCCGCCTGGGCGCCCGGCGCGCCCGGGGTCCCGCCATCCGCGGGGGGCTCCTGCTTGTAGAGGCTCTCCGCGAGCTTGTGGCTCTTGGCCGTGAGGGTCTCCAGGGCCTTCTTGATGCGGTCCTTGTCGAGGCTCGACAGGGCGGCCTTCGCCTCGACCACGGCCTCCTCGGCCTCCTTCTTGTCGGCCTCGGGCAGCTTCTCGCCGTTCTCCTTCAGGAGCTTCTCCACCTGGTAGACCATCTGGTCGAGGTGGTTCTTCTCCTCGAGCATGGCCTTGCGGGACTCGTCCTCGGCCTTGTGGGCCTCGGCGTCGCGCACCTTGGCTTCGATCTCATCCTTGGAGAGGCCCGTGCTGCCGGTCAGCGTGATGCTGGCGTCCTTGCCCGTGCCCTTGTCCTTGGCGGTGACGTGCACGATGCCGTTGGCGTCGATGTCGAAGGTCACCTCGATCTGGGGCATGCCGCGGGGGGCCGGGGCGATGTCGCCCAGGTGGAACTGGCCGAGCAGCTTGTTGCCCTCGACCACCGGCCGCTCGCCCTGGAACACCTCGATGTCCACGCCGGGCTGGTTGTCGACGGCGGTGGTGTAGACCTCGCTGCGCTTGGTGGGGATGGTGGTGTTTCTGGGGATGATGACGCTCATCTGGCCGCCGTTGGCGTTGATGCCCAGGGAGAGCGGCGTCACGTCGAGGAGCAGCACGCCCTTCACGTCGCCGGCCAGCACGCCGGCCTGCACGGCGGCGCCCACGGCCACCACCTCATCAGGGTTGACGCTCTTGTTGGGCTCCTTGCCGAAGATCTGCTTCACCATCTCCTGCACCTTGGGGATGCGGGTGGAGCCGCCGACCATCACCACCTCGTCGATCTCGTGGTGGGCCAGCTTGGCGTCGCGCACAGCGTTCTCGCAGGGGCCCTTCAGCTTCTGCAGAATCGGTTCGATCATGGACTCGAACTTGGCGCGGCTGAGGGTCTGGTTGATGTGCTTGGGGCCGCTGGCGTCCGCCGTGACGTAGGGCAGGCTGATGTCGGTCTGGGTGGTGCTGGACAGCTCGATCTTGGCCTTCTCGGCGGCCTCCTTCAGGCGCTGCATGGCGTCGGCCTGCTTGCGGAGGTCGATGCCCTCGGTCTTCTGGAACTCGTCGGCCAGCCAGTCGATGATGGCCTGGTCGATGTTGTCGCCGCCCAGGTGGGTGTCACCGTTGGTGGACTTCACCTCGACCACGCCCTCGGAGACTTCGAGGATGGAAATGTCGAAGGTGCCGCCGCCGAAGTCGAAGACCGCGATGGTGCCGTCCTTCTTCTTGTCCAGGCCGTAGGCCAGCGCCGCGGCGGTGGGCTCGTTGACGATGCGCTTCACCTCCAGGCCCGCGATGGCACCGGCGTCCTTGGTGGCCTGGCGCTGGGCGTCATTGAAGTAGGCGGGCACGGTGATGACGGCCTCCGTGACCTTCTCGCCCAGGTAGGCCTCCGCGGCCTCCTTCATCTTAGTGATGACCGCCGCGCTGATCTCCTCGGGGCTCAGCTTCTTGCCCAGCACATCGATGACGCAGCCGCCCTTGTCGGCGCGCTCCACGGTGTAGGGCACGAGCTTCTGCTCGCGGTCCGAATCGGCGTAGGGCAGGCCCATGAACCGCTTGATGGAATAGATGGTGATCTTGGGCTGGGCCACCGCCTGGCGCTTGGCCGACACGCCCACGAGGCGCTCGCTGGTCTTGGGGTTGAAGCCGACCACGGAGGGGGTGGTGTTCGCGCCCTCAGGATTCGGGATCACCTTGGGCTGCCCACCCTCCATGACGGCCACGCAGCTGTTCGTGGTCCCGAGGTCAATGCCGATGATCTTGCCCATGTCGTTCCTCCTGAGGTCCGGACGGGCCTTGCCCACCCTGACCCTATTGATCATAGGGGCTTCGGTTCGATCGTCAAGTAGATCTTCCAAAAATTACTCATATTTTCTTCTGATTTAATCCCTCACTGGAAACAGATATGCTGGCAGCCATGACCCTTCGCCCCTGCCCCATCTGCCGGACCCCCACCTCCTGGGAGGCGAATCCGTACAAGCCCTTCTGCTCAGAGCGCTGCCAGACCCGCGACCTCGGCGCCTGGGCCAGCGAGAGCTACCGCGTCCCGGAGAAACCCCAGGAAGAGAAGGGGGAGGGCTGGAGCGGGGAGCCTTCGGAGTAGGCCGCTACTTCGCCTGGTGGATCTTGCGCACCATGTAGCGGGGCCGGTCGCGCACTTCCTGATAGATGCGCCCGATGTACTCGCCCAGCAGCCCGAAGGCGATGAACTGGCAGCCCACGAAGAAGAAGAGGATGGCGAACAGGGTGAACACGCCCTGGGCGGTGCCTTCCGGGTGCAGGAAGCGGTAGGCCACCAGGCCCAGGAACAGCAGGAAGCCGAAGCCCGCGATGAGGGCGCCGAAGACGCTGAGCATCTGCAGGGGCAGGAGGCTGAAGCTGGTGAGCAGGTCGAACTGCAGGTTGATGAGCTTCCAGAGACCGTACTTGCTGGTGCCGGCGGCGCGCTCGGCGTGGGCCACGGGCACTTCCGTGATGCGCTTGGCGAAGCTGTTGGCCAGGGCGGGGATGAAGCTCGACCGCTCCTTGCAGAGCAGCATGGCGTTCACCACCTCGCGCCGGTAGGCCCGCAGCATGCAGCCGTAGTCGTGGAGCTTCACGCCAGTGGTCCTGCGGGTCACGGCGTTCACGATCTTGCTCGGCATGGTGCGGAAGAAGCTGTCGTTGGCCTGCCGGCCCTGGCGCCAGCCGCCCACCACGTCATAGCCCTCTTCGATCTTGGCCACGAGCTTGGGGATCTCCTCGGGGGGGTTCTGCAGGTCGGCGTCGAGGGTGACGACGACCTCGCCGGTCACCTCCGCGAAGGCTCCGAAGATGGCGCTGTGCTGGCCGTAGTTCCGGTTGAACTCCACCACCCGCACCCGGGGCTCGGCCTGGGCGATCTCGGTGAGCATGGCGAGGCTGCGGTCGCGGCTGCCGTCATCGGTGAAGATGACCTCCCAGGGTTTGGAGGGATCCGCAAAGTGCTCCGTCATCACCCGGGAAAGGCGCTCCCACAACGCGGGGATGTTCTCCTCCTCGTTGTAGATGGGGATGACAATGCTCAGATAGGCTTCCATGGACGCTCCGGATGTCTTCATTCTAGTAGGATCTAAGGCTGCTCCGGAGTGTCCCATGTCCGACCCCAAGATCCTGCTGGTGGAAGACGAGCTCAGCCTCGCCGAGGGGATCAAGCTGAACCTCGAGCTCGAGGGCCTCGCCTGCACCTGGATCCCCCGGGGCGACCAGGCCCTGCGGCAGATCCTCGCGGAGACCTACGACCTGGTCATCCTCGACGTGATGCTGCCGGGCATGGACGGCTTCACCATCTGCGAGAAGGTGCGCGAGGCCAAGAACTTCACGCCCATCCTCTTCCTCACGGCCAAGAACACCGACGACGACCGCGTGCACGGCTTCGAGACCGGCGCCGACGACTACCTCGGCAAGCCCTTCCAGGTCCGGGAGCTGCTCCTGCGCGTCCGCGCCATCCTCCGCAGGGAATCCTGGTACAAGAGCCGCGAGCTCAACAGCCGCCAGGCTTTCGGGCCCTACTGGGTGGATTTCGACAATTTCTGCGGCGAGGGCCCCGGCGGCGCCTTCCAGCTGGGCGTGAAGGAATGCATGATCCTCAAGCTGCTCATGGAGCGCCCCGGCCAGGTGGTGAGCCGCACCGATATCCTCGACAAGGTCTGGGGGGAGGACGCCTACCCCACCAGCCGCACCGTGGACAACTTCATCGTGCGCATCCGCCGCGTCATGGAGCAGGATCCCCACCACCCCCGCTGGGTGCACACCATCCGCAGCGTGGGCTACCAGTTCGACCCGGAAGGCAAGCAGCGCAAGGCCGAAGACTAGGAAGAAGACTAAGAAGAAGACTAAGAAGAAGACTAAGAAGAAGACTAAGAAGAAGACGAGGAAAGCGGGGCGAACGCCCCGCTTTCCTCGTGAACTGTCCGGACGTCTACTTCGCGTCCGTCTCGCGGCTGCGCCCCTGCTTCTCGAAGGCCGCCATCTGGACGGCGAGGCTGGCCGCTGGCGCGCCCTCCTTGACATCAGCCAGCACGGTCCGCTTCTCATCTCCCTTGCTGAACTTGCTCTCGCCCATGACGGGCTCGTAGACCGGCAGCAGCGGCAGCGGCGCCGCAGCGCCCTCGGGGGCTTTGGACGCGCTGATGTCGCTGGACCGGGCCAGCAGGCCGAAGCCGGGCGCGGCGCCCAGGCGGCGCAGGTCCAGCCAGCCGAAGGCCGGATCGCGGAGCAGGTCGAGGTCGTCCTTCTCAAGCCAGGCGAGGAGGTCGTTCACGGCCTTGGTCTGCACGGGGTCAGGCATCCGGCGCATCTTCTTCTCGCCCTTGACCTCGACTTCCTGCGGGGTGTTCTCGATCCAGGCCTGGATGCGCTTCACCCAGAGGGCGGTGACGGCCTTCTGGCCCGCGAAGCCCTCGGGGGCCTTGGGGCCCTTCGCCGCCTTGGCCTTCTTGCCCTTGGCGGGCTCGGGCTCGGCCCAGCTGGGCGCGACAGCGTCCACCTTGGAATCCAAGAGCAGGCCCTTGAGCTTGAGCAGGCGGCCTTCCAGCCCCTTGGGACCGGTCTTGGCGGCGGCACGGGCGGCGGCCTGCAGATCCTTCCAGGTAGCCTCGAGGAGGAGCTTCTTCCCGTCGGCGTCATACAGGCCGTGGTTCGCGCGGAGCTTCTCAAGGTAGGCCTCGACGGCGGGCAGAGCTGCCTGGGCCTTCTCGGGGATGTCGGTACGGGCGGCGGCGAGGGCTTCCAGCGTCTCCCGGACCTCCATCACCTTCGGATGGCTGCGGTAGTACCCCAGCTCATGGGCCGAGAGGGCCGCCCGGTGCAGGGTGTAGGCCAACTTGCGCTGGGTGGGCCGGAGCTGGTCGAAAGGCTTGGCTTCGGACACCCGCACGTCGGCGGGCTTGGCCTCGACAGGCTTGGCCTCTTCCGCTTTCGGGGCCGGCGGTGGCTCCGGCTTCGCTTCCGCCGGCTTGGGTTCGGGGGCCGGAACCTGCGTCGGGACAGGCGGCGGTTCGGGGGGTGGCGTCTGGGCCAGAAGGCCCGAGGCCACGATGACGGCCATGACCCAGCTTCGCTGCATCGGAGACTCCTCGGTGATTGGTGCTGTGGAAGTCCCCATTATGCCGCAGGGGGCAACCTCACGCCTCGATCGGAATCTCTAGGAGGCGCTCGAGACTTTGCTTGAGCTGCTTTAGATCGAAGGGCTTACCCAGGAAGGGCACCTTGTTCCCTTCGAGGAAATCCCGCGTCTTGGCGTCGAAAGAATCCCCCGTGGTGTAGAGGATGCGGCGGGTCATGGCGGCCCGGTGCTCCTTCAACCATTCGTAGAGATCGACTCCGGAGAGCCCCGGCATGCGGATGTCGGAGACGATGACATCGAACTCGCCGCCGTTCAGCTTCTCGATGGCCTCGTCGCCGCGGGTGCAGGAGGACACCTGCAGGCCCCAAACCTCCAGGGCGTCCACGAGGCACTCCAGCAGGAAGGTCTCGTCATCCACCACCAGGGCTTTGGCGCCTTGCAGGCCGCGGCCCCCTCCCGAAGCACCGGCCTCCAGAGCGGTCGTGTCGACGGCCCCCCCCACTGGGGCGGAGGCGAGCAGGGCTGTGCAGGGCAGATCCAGGAGGAACGCGTTCCCCAGGCCTTCCTGGCTGCGCACGCTCAGATTCCCCCCGTGCTGGCGGGCGATGATGTCAGCCACCGGCAGGTTCAGGGCTTCCGTGGTGGCGGCGCCGGCGGGATCGAACAGGCTGGCCTGACGGGCCTCGGGCATCGCGGAACCGCTGTCCTGCACCACCACCTGCAGGCTGTCGCCGGACCGGCGCGTGGCCACCCGGAGTCGCTTGATGGGACTGAGGGCCATGCTCTGCAGGCCATTCAGCAGCAGGTTCGTGAGGGCCTGCACCATCAGGGCCGGATCCAAAGCGATCTCGGGAAGGTTCGGCTCGAGGTTCAGCTCCACCGTGGTGCCCATGCGCTGCGCCTTGGTGTCCACCAGGTCCACGGCCTCCTGGACCAGCTGGTTCAGCTGGATGGGCAGCAGCCGGGGCGCCGGCGGGTTCAGGACGGTCTGCAGGGGCTGGAGCAGGCTCTGGACCGAATCCACGGCCTTCACCAGGCGCACGGCCTGCTCCGCCTGGTGCGGATCCATCGCAGACTCGGCGATGAGACGCGCTTCCAGAAGGACGGGGGTCAGCCGGTTTGCGGTCTCGTGGAAGAGGGTGGGCACCAGACGGCCGAGGGCCTCGTGCTTCTGGGAATGCACCAGGCGGTCCTGGAGCTCCTTCTGCTCGCTGGTGTCGCGCACCAAGGCGGAGTAGGCCAGCACGCGGTCGTCGTTGCCCCGCACCGGCGCGTAGGTGATGCTCGCCGGGAAGGCGACGCCCCCCTTGCGCAGACGGGTGGTGGGCATGTCGCGGACCACCTGGCCCCGACCCACCTGCTGGACCACCTGGTCCAGCTCGCCCAGGAGCCCATCCGGGGTCAGCTGGGCCATGCTCCGGCCCACGATCTCCGGCCGGGCGTACCCGAAGATGCGCTCGGCGGCCATGTTCCAGGTGAGGATCTTGCCATCCGCCGCGAAGGAGATGACCGCTTCGCCGATGTTCTGCACCAGGCCCTCGAGGTACTTCCGGGTCTTGAGGTTGTCCTGGTTGGCCCGGTCCAGCTGGGAATACAGCTGGCTCAACTCGTCGTTCTTCTTCTCCAGCGTGTCCTTGACCTGCTTCAGCTCTGAATAGAGACGGGCCGTCTCCATGTTGGACTTGAGCGCGTCCTCCAATAGCTCCTGGGCGTCGGCCACCTTGCCGGGCACCAGGTCCGTCACGCTGACGTTGCTGTGGCGCAGGACCGTGGTCTCCACCACGGGTACGCTGGGGGCCTCCTGGGGTGGCGGCAGCTCGCGCATGCTGGAGCGCACATTGGATTCGATGAGATTGAGCATCTCGTCGAAATCCTTGATCTTCTTGTCCAGGTGGTACTTTTTGAACGTGTAGCCCACGGTCTCCCGGGTGATGGAGAGGAACGTGTCCAGCACGCCGGTGCCGCGGTTCGCCACGGATTCAAAGTACGGGACGCTGCGGAAGTTCAGGCGGCGGTTCATGACGCCCACGGCCATGGCGTCGGGCAGGTCGCGTTTGTTGTACTGGATGACGAAGGGGATCTGCTTGATGTTCAGGCGGTTCGCATTGAGGTTGTGGTACAGGTTCGACAGCGAGTCCACGTTGTCCTGCATCTTGGCTTCGCTGGAATCCGCCACGAACACCACGCCATCGGCGCCGCCCAGCACCACCCGGCGGCTGGCGTCGTACTGCACCTGGCCAGGCACGGTGTAGATCTGCAAGTGAATGGCATTGCCGTAGATATAGCCAAGGTTGATCGGCAACAGGTCGAAGAAGAGGGTACGGTCCTCCTGGGTGTTGACGGAGAACATCTCACCCCGCTGCGTGTCCGAGCACATGGCGTGCAAAGACTGCAGGTTGGTCGTCTTTCCCGACAGACCCGGCCCGTAGTAGACCAGCTTCAGCAGGATCTCGTTGGCGCGGGTGTTGAATTGAACCATGGGTTTGCCAGGAAATTAATGGAGACAAGCCTACCACGGGGGGTCGCGCGACAAGCCGCCTCTCCCGTCTCTACGGCAACCCCTGTGCTAGCATGATCTTTTTCATATTCCAGAGGTTTACGGCGTGATGACCGTCCCGATCCATGTGGCCATCCTTCCCTTGTCGTGCCCTCCGGGCCTGTGCGGGGCCGGCCGTGTGGATCGCTTCGGAACGCCTGGTTTTCTAGGCACGCGATGACCGTCCCGACCCATGTGGCCATCATCATCTCGGTATGCCCTCCGGGCATACGCGAGGCCAACCACGCGGGGCGGGCTTGCATACCCGGCTACCGGGGCACGCGATGACCGTCCCGACCCACGTGGCCATCATCATGGACGGCAACGGCCGTTGGGCGGCGCAGCGGGGCTGGCCGCGCATCAAGGGCCACAAGGCTGGGGTTCAGGCCGTGGAGCGGATCCTGGAGGCCGCCTCGGACGCCGGCATCCAACACCTGAGCCTCTATGCCTTTTCCACGGAGAACTGGAAGCGGCCGCCCCTGGAAGTGGGCGCCCTCATGGCCCTGCTTCGCATGTACCTCCGCATGTTCGTCCACCAACTGGCCCGCAAGGGAATCCGCTTCCACCACCTGGGCGCCCTCGATGGCATGCCTGCGGGCGTCCTGGAGGACATGAAAGCCCTGGAAGCGGCCACCGCCCAGAACACGGGCATGACCTTCCATCTCGCGGTGAACTACGGCTCGCGCCTGGAACTGGCCGAGGCCGCGAGGCGCTGCGTGCAGGACGGCCTGCGGCCCGACCAGGTGGATGAGGCCACCCTCGGCGCCCGCCTCTGGACCGCCGGGGTACCTGACGTGGACCTGCTCATCCGCACCAGCGGAGAACACCGCATCTCGAACTTCCTGCTCTGGCAGTCGGCCTACGCCGAGCTCTACATGACCGACCTCCTGTGGCCGGATTTCGGTCCCGCGGAGCTGAAGGACGCACTCGAGGACTACGCCCAGCGCGAACGACGCTTCGGGGGGATCTGATGGAACGGACCACGCCCAAGGTGGATACCAAGAACATGACCGTGCGCGTGACCACGGCCCTGGTCTTCGGACTCTTCTTCTTCAGCCTGCTGTGGTTCGGCGACCGGCCCTGGGCCCCCTGGACCTACCTCGCCGTCATGGCCGGCGCCACCTTCATGGGCGTGCGCGAGATGACCCTCATGGCCCGGGTGCGGGGCTTCAACCCCTCAATGGTCGCCGGCACCCTGGTGGCCTGGGGCATCCTGGCCCACTTCTTCCTCGCCAAGGGCATCGAGGACCCCATGCCGCTCTGGCTGGTCTTCGCCGTCGGCGGCCTGGTCATCCACTTCGGGGCCCTGTTCTTCGACCCCAAGCTGGAAGAGGCGTTGCCGAGCCAGGCCATCACCTGGCTGGGGGCGCTCTACCTCGGTTTCGGTCTGGGCTTCCAGCAGAAGCTCTTCATGCTCCAGGGCACCCTGCCCCGCACCGGCAGCCGCCTGATCCTGGCCCTGTTCATCATCACGTGGTTCGGCGACACCGCGGCCTACTTCGTGGGCAGCTTCTTCGGCCGCCACAAACTGGCCCCCAAGGTCAGCCCCAAGAAGAGCTGGGAGGGCGCCTTCGGCAACCTGGGCGGCAACCTGCTGGGGGCCTTCCTCATGCAGGCCACGGTCTGCCCCGAGTGGTCCCTGGTGGACGTGGTCGCCCTGGGCCTGCTGCTGGGCGTCGTGGGTCAGCTGGGCGACCTGGCGGAGAGCACCTGGAAGCGAAGCGCCGGCGTGAAGGATTCCTGCGTGGGCGTGAGCATTCCCGGCCACGGCGGCATGCTGGACCGGGTGGACAGCCTGGTGTTCGCGGCCCCGGTGCTCTACGCCTACGTCCACTTCGTGCACGGGTTCAACTGAGGTGCGATCCCTCGCGATCCTCGGGTCCACGGGGAGCATCGGCACCTCCACCCTGGACGTGGTCCGGGCCCATCCCGAGCGGTTGACGGTGGTGGCCCTGGCCGCGGGCCGGAACCGCGAGCTGCTGAAGGCCCAGTGCGAGGCATTCCGGCCCCGCTGCGTCTCGGTGGGCTCCAGGGAAGACGCCGACTGGCTCCGGGCGGCCCTGCCCTACCGGCCCGACCTGCATTGGGGCGAGACAGGCCTGATGGCCTGCGCCCTGCACCCCGGGGCCGACACTGTGGTGGCCGCCATCGTGGGCAGCGCGGGCCTGGCCAGCACCGAAGCGGCGCTCCGCGCGGGCCGCCGGGTCTGCGTGGCCAACAAGGAATCCCTCGTGGTGGGCGGTGCCCTGATGCATGAGGCGGCCCTGGCCGGCGGGGGAGAGCTGCTCCCCGTGGACAGCGAGCATGCCGCCCTGCACCAGCTGCTGGACGGCCGGGACCGCGCCACCATTCGCGAAGTCCGCATCACCGCCAGCGGCGGCCCCTTCCGGGATTGGCCCCTGGCCCGCATCCATGCCGCCACCGTGGCGGAGGCCCTGAACCACCCCACCTGGAAGATGGGCCCGAAGATCACCATCGATTCCGCCACCCTCATGAACAAGGGCTTGGAGGTCATCGAGGCCTCGGTGCTGTTTGGTCTCACGGCGGACCAGGTGGCCGTCACCGTCCATCCCCAGAGCCAGGTGCACGCCATGGTGGGCTTCCACGACGGCACCTATCAGCTGCAGGTTTCGGCCAACGACATGAAGCTGCCCATCCAGTACTGCCTGCTCTACCCCGACAAGCAGCCCGGGCCCGTGGCGCCCTACCCCTGGGAGGCAGCGCGGACCTGGACCTTCGAGGCCCCGGACCTGGACCGCTTCCCCTGCCTGGGGCTGGCCTTCGAGGCCCTTCGGACCGGCGGGACGGCCCCGGCCCTGCTCAATGCCGCCAACGAGGTCGCGGTCGCCGCTTTCCTCCAAGGCCGACTGGGGTTCTGGGACATCCAGGCCTGCAACCGGGACACCCTGTCCAGCCTGCAAGCCACCGCCCAGGGGTCCCTCGAACAGGTGTTGGATGCGGATCGGGCCGCAAGGCGTCATGCTGAAGGATGGGTCCAAGCCCGGGCCTGATCTGTCTGGACATCCATGAAGCGC
>JAFJUR010000150.1 GCA_017859995.1 Holophagaceae bacterium
CCCCGTTCCCGCACCGAACTTTTCAGCGCATGCTGCGTTCTGCTTCAGAAGGGGGAATCCATCGGCATGGAACCGGGAGCGCTGCTGCAGCGGGTGAGGGCCGGCGACGAACTCGCCTGGGAGGCCTTCGTGCGCCAGCACCAGGGCCGGATCTTCGGCCTGGCCTACCACTACGTGGGCCACACGGAGGATGCCCGGGACCTGGCCCAGGAGACCTTCGTGCACATCTACCGGAACCTGGCCCGGTTGCCGGACGACCCGGGCCTGCTGCCCTGGATGCTCTGCATCACCCGGAACCTCTGCATGGACCTCTTCCGGCGCCGCAGGGCCCGCCCTCCGGCGTGGGACATCCCCGTCGAAGACCTGGGCCACCTGGCCGCGCCGGACGGCGACCCCGAGCAGCAGCTCCACGACCGCGCCCGGAGGGAGCTGGTCCACCGGGCCCTGCGGGAGCTCACGGACCTCAACCGGGAGATGATCCTCTTGAAGGACATCCAGGGCCTGACCCTCGACGAGATCGCCGGCCTGCTGGGCATCCCCGTGGGCACCGCGAAATCCAGGTCCAACCGCGCCCGCCTGGAGCTGGCCGAGAAGCTTGTGGCCATGGGGGTCTCCTCATGAACCAGTCCTTCGATCTGACAGCGTCGATCCTTCAGCTCACCAGCGGTCCCGCCTGCGGCCGCCTCCACGACCTCGCCTGGGACCTGGCCGCCGGGCAGCTGGACCCGGAGACCACCGACCTCGCCCGGCAGCACCTGGACCACTGCGCGGCCTGCCGGGCGCGCCTCGCCAGCCTCGAGGCCGCCCAGCGCCTGCTGCCGGGCTTCGCGGACCTGGACCCCGGCGAAGCCTTCGCCGGGGCGGTGCTGGCCCGGACCCGCAGTCTTCGGCCCCAGGCCCTCGACCCCTTCCTGGAGGGCTGGGCGCGGCTCATGCGCCGGCCCCGGGCCGCGCTGGAAGCGGCCTACCTCGCCACGGCGGCGGGACTCATCTGCACCCAGATCCCCGTGCCCGGGTTCGACCGGACCGCCGGCCCCGCCCTCGTGACCCTGATCCGCCGGGACGTGCGCCCCCTAGCCGAAGCCCCGCTCCGCCAAGCCTGGTCCAGCCCCCTTCCCGCCCCCGCCGTCGCAGCCGCGCCCTCGACCCATCGCCTCCTGCGCTCGGCACAGGCGGCCTGGTCCCGCCTCACCGGTCGGTTCCAACGCGGGGGCCAGGACCTGACTCGGACCCTCCGCGCCCTCTACGAACGGCTCCGGAAGCCCGCCACCGAACCTTCCCCCGCCTCGAAGCGTCCTGCTCCCTGAACCCAAGGAGACATCCGTGTCCAACCCCACGCCTGATACCCCCACGCCGCCCGCCGCCGATCCCGGCGCCTTCCAGACCATGGTGGCGCGCACCGTCTATCAGGAGGATCCGAGGCTCCGGTCCACCGCCCTGGCCACCCTGCTCTCCCTCATGCCGGGCCTGGGCCAGGTCTACCTCGGTTACACGCAGCAGGGCTTCATCAACGTGCTGGTGGTCGGCTCCACCATCGCCATCCTCTCCCGCAACATCGGGGGCCTCGAACCCCTGCTGGGGCTGTTCCTGGCCTTCTTCTGGCTCTACAACATCGTGGACGCCAACCGCCGCGCCGTGCTGCTGAACCAGCGGATCCTGGGCCTCGCGCCGGGCGCCCTGCCCGAGGATGTCAGCCCCGAGATCCGAGGTTCCGTGCTCGGCGGCCTCGCCCTCATCGTGGCCGGCGTGCTCGCGCTGGCCCACCTCCGCTTCGGGCTCTCCATGGCCTGGGTCGAGCGGTGGTGGCCCGTGGCGCTCATCGGTTTCGGGATCTACCTCGTGTGGAAGGCCGTGAAGGCCTCCCGGGAGTAGACGGCGATCCTCAATCGACCTCCAGGTTTCATATTCTTTACCGATTTGGTCGGATATTTTCCTTGAACCCCGGGAAGGCCCGCCGTAGCCTGATTCTTCCCATCGAAACCCGGGGCAAGACCCCATCTGGAGGCTCCATGACCGCATTCGTCACCCAGCCCGCGCCCGACTTCAAGGCTGATGCCCTGGTCAACGGCGAGTTCAAGCAGATCTCCCTTTCCGACTACAAGGGCAAGAAGGTCGTGCTCTTCTTCTACCCCCTCGATTTCACCTTCGTCTGCCCCACCGAGATCCTGGCCTTCGCCGACGCCATCAAGGAGTTCGAGGCCCGCAACACCCAGGTCATCGGCGTGAGCGTGGATTCCAAGTTCAGCCACCACGCCTGGGTCAACACCCCCCGCAAGGAGGGTGGCATCCAGGGCGTGACCTTCCCCCTGGTCTCCGACCTGAACAAGACCATCGCCCAGGACTACAACGTGCTGCTGCCCGCCGGCATCGCCCTGCGCGGCCTGTTCATCGTGAACAAGGACGGCATCCTGAAGCACATCACCGTGAACCACAACGACCTGGGCCGCAGCGTGGAGGAAGTCCTCCGCCTCCTCGACGCCGTGGACTTCAGCGAAGAGCACGGCGAAGTCTGCCCCGCCAACTGGCACAAGGGCGAGAAGGCCATGAAGCCGACCGCCGCCGGCCTCAAGGCCTACGTGGCCGCCAAGTAACCTCGGAACCGACACGATGGAGGGGCGCCGCGAGGCGCCCCTTCTGCTTCAAGGCTTTTCTGAAGGCCATGGGGTTGGAGCAGGAGCGGAAAGCGACCGTCGCGCACAGCGCGATGGCCCGAAGGGCGAGGCCCAGGAGAGGCCGAGTCAGGCCGACCGCCGCCGGGCTCAAGGCCTACGTGGCCGCCAAGTAGACCACCAGAGATGCATTAAGCGGGCGCCCTTCGGCGCCCGCTTAATGCGTACGGTTTTGTGTGCGGAATGGCCTTCAGATGCCGTTCTAAACCAGCTTTTCCGCGGCTCGTAATTTCCAGGCAGCCAACAAGCGAAGGAGAGGATGTGGGTACGAGACTTCCCGTGATCGGCCTGTTGTCCTGCCTGGTGCTTGCGCCGGCAGGGCTCTGCGCCAAATCCCCCCAGGAGGTTACCCCGCTGGTGCACTTGCAGGGTCTCGTCCCGAAAGCCGAGCGCACCCAGGTGATGGTGCTTGGGACCTTCCATTTCCGGGAGATCAAGGGCCGCTTCAAACCATCCATGGTGGAACCGCTCCTGAAGAAGCTGGAGGCGTTCAAGCCCGATGTGATCGCGGTGGAGAGGCTGCCTGGGTCCCTCGTTCATGAATTGGAACTGCGGGCCAAGGCCACCCCCGTCCATGAGGAGGTTCTGACCGGATTTGCAGCCGTGCACCTGGACCTGGGGCATGAGGCCCAGGGCCTTCTGAAACGCGACATGATCCAAGCCTCGAAGGCCCTCGCCTCCCAGGCCGTGGCGCCACAGGATCTGGAGGCCCGAGGTCCGGCGGCCTGGGCCCGTCAGGCCCTGCTTGAACTGGCTGCCTATGAGTTGCCGAGCGCCCTCCTCTCCTGGTCCCGGGTACCCGCCGAGGATCTGGAGGCCAGGTCCCAGGTCCCAGCCCCATTGGCCATCAAGCTGGACGCCCAGCTGGCACAGATCAATGAGGTGCAGGCGCTGGCCATTCCCCTGGCTCGGCGGCTGGGACATCCAGGAATCTGCGGCGTGGATGAATTCGAGGATCTCGAGGCCATTGGGCCAGTCATGGAGGCCCTCATGGCGTCCTCCAAGGACTCGCCTCTGCTCGCGACTGTCGGGAAATCGAAGGTCTACCAGGAATCCAGCCAGCGGCGGGACGCCGCCGTCGAGGCAGGTGACCTGCTTCCCGTTTTCGGGCATCTGAACGCGCTCGCATATTCCTCCCAGGATGTGGACGCACAATGGGGCGTATTCCTGCGGACCCGTTTCAAGGACGGCTCGGATCGCGGACGATTGGCCCTCTGGGAGGATCGGAACCTGAAGATCGCTGGGCGGATTCGCGCCATCACGGCCCGCCATCCAGGCAAACGCGTCCTCGTCATCTACGGCGCAGCGCACAAGCCATTCCTCGATGCCTACCTGGGAACATGCAGCGACCTTGAGATCGTTCAGCCCAGCATGGCGCTCGGGTTGACTCGCTGACACCTGCCGCGAAGGGCCTCCTGACGGCGGCGGCCTCTGAAGGGCACGCCCGCTGAAGGTGGCAGCACCGGGGCGTCCGCTTGTGTTTCATACTCCGGAGGCACCCACCACCGGAGACCCGTGGCGATCCCCCCGACCCCCATCCGCGCCATCGTCCTCGGGGGCGGCATCTCCGGTCTTCTGGCCGCCTGGCACCTGCGTCGGCGGGGGATCTCGGCCGAGGTATGGGAGGCTTCGGCGGCCCCCGGCGGCTGGGCCCAGACGCGATCCTGGCCCGGCCCCGCGGGCGACCCCGGCAGGCTGGAGCGGGGGCCCCAGAGCCTGCGGGTGTCCACCGGGGGCGCCCTGGACCACCTGCTGCGGGAACTGGGGCTGGACCTGCTTCCTTCCGGCCCACGCGGCCCGCGGTGGCTGGGCCGCGAGGGCCGGCGTCAGGCCAGCCCGGCCACCCTACCGGGGCTGCTTCGCGCACCGGGACTCCGCCTCGGCGAAAAGCTGCGGATGCTGGCCGAGCCCTTCGTATCCAGTACCCCGGTGCCGGATGAGTCCATCCAGGCCTTCTTCGCGCGCCGCCTGGGGGAGGGCTTCGCCCGGGAAGTGCTGCCAGCCCTGGTGGCGGGTGTGCTCGCGGCTCCCCCGGAGCGCCTCGGCCTGGACGCCCTGTCCCACCTGCGCCAACTGGAGGCCCGAGGGGGTCTGCTCCTCGGGGGCTTGCGCCTGGGCCCGGAGCGGACCCTCCGTCCCGCGGGCGGCACCGGCGCCTTGGCAGAGATCCTGGCTCGGAAGCTGGGGAGCGTGAGCCTCGAGCGGCCAGCCCGGACCCTGGAGCCTCTGGCGGACGGCCGCTGGCGGGTGCTCGGCGAAGATTGCTCCGCCGAAGCCGAGGTCGTGGTCGTGGCTCTGCCCTCCGGCCCGGCCGCGGACCTGCTGCGGGCCGCCGCGCCCGAGGCGGCCACCATGCTGGAAGCGATCCCGCGCCTGGACCTCCAGGTCTGGCACAGCCGCCACGCGATGGTTCCAGGCTGGGAGCGCGGGTTCGGGCTGCTGATCCATCCGCCGGAAGGTCGAGGGCTCCTGGGCGCAGTCTCCATGGCCGCCGACGATCCCCGCGGGGCGCCAGGCCTACTGCAGATCCGCACCTACCTCGGTGGCGCGTACCCGGTGGCCCCTGGGCTGGATGGGTGGCCTGGCGTCTTCCGTGAGCTGCGCCGTTGGCTGCCGGAGCTGCCGGAGGCGGTGCAGGTGCGCGAGGAGCCCTGCCCGGGCGCCTTCCCCCTGCTGGAACCCGGTCACGGCGCCCGGGCCGCGCGCCTCATCGAAAGCCTGCCGCCGGGTCTCCACTGGCTGGGGGCCGACCGCTTCGGCCCGGGCATCCCCGACCTGGCGGCGGGGGTGGAGGCCTGGGCGGACGCCGTCGGGCGGACCTCGGCTTCCTCGGGTTCTATTTGAGGGTGAAGGCCACCGCCGCGCCCTTGGCCTGGCCGGTACGCACCAGGAAAATGCGCTCGGGATCACCCTTGCCCGCCTCCAGCAGCCACGCGATGACCACCTTGCCCCGGGCATCGGCCAGCTGGGCCAGCGCCGCGGGATCCACGGCGAGGCTGGAGAGCAGCCGCTGTTCCATCTCCGCGGGCGGCGGCGGGGGGGCGGGCTTCGCGTCCTTAGCTTCCTTGGCCTCCTTGGGGGCCGGGAAGGCCGCATCAAAGGCGGCCTTGAGCCAGCGCTCCCGCTCCGGCGCGGGCACGGGTGTGGCCTCATCGGTCTTCAGGCCCTGGGCCCGGGTGCGCCGCAGGAGGGCCTCCAGGGCGGCCTTGCGCAGGGCGGCGCCATCCTGGTCGGCATCCACCGCGCCCTCCGCCTCCAGCCGCAGTTCCGGCCGCTCCTGCAGCGCTTTCGCCAGGGCCTGCAGCTTGGGCAGGGCGGCAGGGTCGAGGGCGCTGGCGCCCGGCGTGAAGGCCAGGCTGCTGAGGTCGCCCGCGTCGCCGCCGAAGAGCTTCCCGATCAGGGTGAACGGTGAGGTGGCGATCTTGCCGAGGAGCCCGAAGATGGCCTTCCACACGAGCTTCCCGTATTTCACGTCCGGATCGTCGAGGCTGCCCTCGATGGGCAGATCAAAGGCGATGAGGCCCTTGCGGTCGCGGAGGATGGCGAGGCCCAGCTTCACGGGGAGGCCCGTGGCGTCGGGGCTCTGCACTTTCTCGCCGAGGTAGAACTGGTCGAGCTTGACGGCGTTCTCCATCTTCAGGTTCCGCCGCTCGATGCGCAGATGGGCGTCCACGCCGAGCTTGCCCTTCTGCACGGTGTAACCCAGGTACTTGCCCGTGTAGGGCGTGAAGTCCGTGAGGTCGGCCCCCAGGATCTTCAGCGCCACGTCCGTGTCCAGGTCGCTGCGCAGAGGCATGGCATGGCCCGTGATGGTGATGGGGGCGAGGCCGCCGGCCTTGCCGCGGAAATCCACCTTCGAGGCGGCCTCGGGCCGGCTGGAGAGCCCCAGGTAGCTGCCCTCGAGGTCGCTCAACACCAGGGCCGCGTTGGGCTGCACGGAGCGGTCGATGTAGCTGAGCCGCCCGCCGCTGATGGACAGCCTGGTGATGGTGAGGTCCGGCGCGGCGGCGGGCGTGGCCGGCAGCACGGCAGCCGGCGCGGCAGCGGGCTTGCCCTCGGGCGCCAGGCGCAGGGCCTTCGCCAGGTTGGTGCTGCCGTCGGGCTGCACCACCACCCGGCCCTCGGGATCCGCCCAGGTCATGTCCTTGATGGCCACGGTCAGGGGCGCGGTGCGCACCGCCATGGGGCGCCCCTCGAAGGCGAAGGTCACCTGGCCCTCCACGCCGACTTTTCCAGAGGCGATGCGCAGGTCCAGGGGCTCGTCCAGGTAGGGATCGAAGGGCACCAGGTCCAGGCTGTCCGCCTTCAGCCGGAGGTCGCCGGAGGCCTTCAGCGGCCGCAACGTCCCTTCCGCCTGGAGGGAACCCGCGCCCAGCTTCAGGTCGAGCGCCAGGCGCGCCGCCGCGGCGGGATCCAGCGTGACGTCCTGCAGGCGCAAGTTCACATCGGTGGCTTCCACCTTCGCGGGCCGGGCCAGGCTGAGGTCCTCCCAGCCCAGGCGGAGGCCCTTGAGGGCCAGGTCGCGGATCCGCATCCGCACCGGCTTCTCGTCGGGGTCCTTGGGCTTCGGGTTTCGGGGCGCGAACAGCCGGGCCAGGTTGAGGCTGCCGTCCTTCGCCTTCTGCACCCGCACCACACCGCCCTGGGCGGTGATGGCGCCCAGTTCCACGGAAGGCGCGAGGAGGTCGGCCTTCCCATCGTGGAGGTCGAGGAGGGGCAGCTCCACCGCAGCTTCCGCGACGCCGTGCTCTCCGATCACCACATCCTTCAGCGTCACCCCGAGGCCGGAGAGCTCCACCACGTGATTCCCCGGGGCCCACTCGACGCGGTACTGGGTGCGCAGGGCGGCGGTGCCGCCCCGGAACTCGCTGGAGACCTGCTCCTGCTCGTAGGGCCGGTACTTGGGCAGGGAGACGTTCTCGAGCACCACGCTGCCCTTGGAGGAGAAGGGCTGGAAGCCCAGGTCCCCCTTCCAGGCCAGGTGCTCCTTTGCCTCGGTCCAGGCCTCCAGGGCCACCCCACTGCGGTGGCCGACCTCGGTGCGCAGCCCGTCCAGCCGGAAGGCGATGGGACCCACCACGGTGCGGAACGGCGAGCCGGCGGAACGGTCGCTGAACTCGATGCGCCCCTCGCTCAGCTGGAAGCGCCGCACGTCGAGGGTCCAGGCCGAGGCCTCGGCAGGCGCCTTGCCCTTGTCGGCCTCCTTGTCCCCGCCCTCCAGCAGATCCTGGAAGTTGAGACGCCCTTTGGGATCGAGCGCGGCCCGGAAGGTGAGGCCATCCACCTCCACCGCCGAGAACCCCACGGTGTGCCCGACGAGGCGCCAGACGTCGTAGTTCACATAGAGCCGGCGGAGGGTGATCCAGTCGCCCCCGGCCGGTTCCGCCACCCGCAGGCCCTCGGCCGTAACGCCGAAGGTGAAGGGGTTGAAGCGCAGCTTCGCCACGGTGACCGGGCGCTTCAGGGCCTGAGTGCCCTCCCGCTCGATCCGGGGCCGGACCAGGGCGGGAACCAGGAAGAACCCCACCAGGAGCCACAGGCTGTAGATGCCTGTCAGGACCAGGACCAGGCGCCGCCAGCGCTGGAAAAAGGCCGTGAGAGAGTCTGGAATGCGCATGGCAAAAGCATAGACCCTTCCCGAGTCTGTGATTCAAGCCACAACCCCATTCTCATCTCCTCCTCAAGGGGGCTATCCTCCCTGGGTCGCGGAACGGCCAGGACTGCCACCCCCGAGCGTGTCGGCCCTCCGCTGGACCGAAAGGTTATGTGTCATGGCGACACGACGCGTGGTGATCCTGGGAGCCGCTGGCCGCGACTTCCACAATTTCAATACCGTGTACCGGGACAATCCGGACTACCAGGTGGTGGCCTTCACCGCCACCCAGATCCCCGACATCGCCGGGCGCCGCTACCCCGCGGAATTGGCCGGGAAGCTTTACCCCAAGGGCATCCCCATCTTCGACGAATCCGAGCTCGTGAGCCTGATCGAGCGCGAGAAGCCGGACGCAGCCGTGTTCTCCTACTCGGACGTGACCCACGCCACCGTGATGCACCTGGCCAGCCTCTGCATCGCCCACGGGGTGGACTTCGAGCTGCTCGGCGCCGACAAGACGATGATCACCTCCAGCAAGCCCGTCATCGGCATCACGGCCGTGCGCACCGGCGCGGGCAAGAGCCAGACCACCCGCTTCATCAGCAACATCCTCAAGAAGCTCGGCAAGAAGGTGGTCGCCATCCGCCATCCCATGCCCTACGGCGACCTGGCGAAGCAGGCCTGCCAGCGCTTCGCCGACTACGCCGACCTCGACAAGCACGAGTGCACCATCGAGGAGCGCGAGGAGTACGAGCCCCACATCGACAACGGCTTCGTGGTCTACGCCGGCGTGGACTATGAGCAGATCATCCGCAGCGCCGAGAAGGAGGCGGATGTGATCCTCTGGGACGGTGGGAACAACGACCTGCCCTTCTACAAGAGCGACCTGCACATCTGCATCGCCGACCCCCTGCGCTCCGGCCACGAGATGGCCTACCACCCAGGCGAGGCCAACTTCCGCCGCGCGGACCTCATCATCATCAACAAGTGCGACAGCGCCAAGGAAGCCGACATCGTCGCCATCGAGCAGAACGCCGCGACCGTGAACCCCAAGGCCCGGGTCATCCGCGCCAACAGCCCCGTCACCTGCGACCAGCCGGAAATGGTCAAGGGCAAGCGCGCCCTCGTCATCGAGGACGGTCCCACCCTCACCCACGGCTCCATGTCCTACGGCGCCGGCGTAGTGGCCGCCCGGGCCGTCGGGGCGAAGGAGATCGTCGACCCGACCCCCTACGCCGTGGCGAGCCTCGCCGCCACCTACCGCAAATACCCGAACGCCAAGGGCATCCTGCCCGCCATGGGCTACGGCGATCAGCAGGTGAAGGACCTGCAGGCCACCATCGAGGCCACGCCCTGCGACGTGGTGCTCAGCGGCACGCCCATCGACCTCACCCGCGTGCTGAAGGTCACCAAGCCCATGACCCGCGTTCGCTACGATCTGGCGGAAATCCGCGCGGGTCTGGTGGAAGCGGAGATCAAGAAGACCCTCCGCATGTAGGCAGGAGGAATGGGGACGGGAGGGATCCACGGAGCCCTCCCGTTCCTTGTACGCTCGTCGCCAGGGAGTCACCATGTCGCGCCTGTTCCAGCCCCTCACCCTCCGCGGGACCACCCTGCCCAACCGCATCGCGGTCTCCCCCATGTGCCAGTACCAGGCGCAAGACGGCCTGGTGAACGACTGGCATCTGGTGCATCTGGGCGGCCTGGCCCAGGGCGGCGCGGGCCTCGTGTTCACGGAGGCCACCGCCGTGGTGCCCGAGGGCCGCATCAGCCCCGACGACCTGGGCCTCTGGAACGACAAGCAGGCCGAGGCCCTGGCCCGCATCGTGCGCTTCATCGCCGCCCAGGGCGCCGTGCCGGGCATCCAGCTGGCCCACGCGGGACGCAAGGCCTCGAACCCCGCGCCCTGGAAGGGCAGTGGCAGCCTGCCTCTCGCCGCCGGAGGCTGGACGCCCGTGGCCCCCAGCGCCCTGGCCTTCGACGAGGGCTGGACCGTGCCCGCGGCCCTGGATGCCACCGGCCTCGCGGCGGTGGTGCGGGCCTTCGTCGACAGCACCCGGCGGGCCCTCGCCGCGGGCTTCCAGGTGGTGGAGATCCATGCGGCCCACGGCTACCTGCTGCATCAGTTCCTGTCGCCGCTCTCGAATCGCCGGGAGGATGCCTACGGCGGCAGCTTCGAGAACCGCACCCGCCTGCTGCGCGAGGTCACGGCCGCCGTGCGGGCGGCGTGGCCCGAGCGCCTGCCGCTCTTCGTGCGCCTGTCGGCCACAGATTGGACCGATGGCGGCTGGAACCTCGACCAGTCCGTGGACCTGGCGAAAGCCCTCAAGGGCCTGGGCGTGGACCTGGTGGATTGCTCCTCCGGCGGCCTGGTGCCCCGGGCGGAGATTCCGCTGGGCCCGGGCTACCAGGTGCCCTTCGCCGCCCGGATCCGCGCCGAGGCGGCCCTTCCCACCGGCGCCGTGGGCCTTATCACCGGGGCAGAGCAGGCCGAGCACATCCTCGCCCAGACCTCCGCCGACCTCATTCTGCTGGGCCGCGAGCTCCTCCGTGATCCCCGCTGGCCCCTGCGCGCGGCCCAGATCCTCGGGACACAGGTGCCCTGGCCCGCCTCCTACGCCCGCGCGGCGAAAGGCCCCACGCCCCTCCGCCAGCCCCTGGACTGAGCGCGCCTCCTCAGGTCGCCCGGAACAGGGTCAGCACGCGCACCTCGTCGGCCCCGCCCTCCCGCAGCGCCTGGACGCAGCGAAGCAGGGTCGTGCCCGTGGTCCAGACATCGTCCACCAGGAGGATCCGTCCCCGCGGCGCCACGCCCCGGCGGAGCGAGAGGGCCTTCCGCGGCAGCCTCCGGCGCTGGGATTCCGTGCGTGCGGCTTGGCGGCCGCTAAACCATCGCTTGGTCAACAGGGGCTCGTAGGCGCGGGCCAGGCGACCAGCGACCAGCCGGGCGGCCTCGGCGCTGAAGTCGGAGCCGCGAAGCCACCGTCGCGGCAGAGTGCTGGGCACGGAGGTGACCAGGTCCACCTCGGCGGACCACGGGGGCAGAGGGACCTCGGCCAACCGATCCAACAGGGCCCTCCCCCACCCGGCTTCCCCGCCCTTGATGCCGGGAAGGAGCAGGGCCCCTAGGGGCGGACGGCCGCCGTGGTAGTCCCAGAGCGCATCGCCCTTTTCCCACTCCGTGACCTCCGGGCAAGATTCTTCCCCCCCGTGCACCAACGCGCAGCGTGCGCAACGGCCCTCTGGCAGTGGGAGCAAACCGGCCCAGCACCGACCGCAGAGCCCGGCCTCGGCGCCCTGACCCACCGGCCCCAGGCACCCTCGGCACAGAAGCAGGGCGGCGCCCACCAAGTGGAGGCGGGGCAGGAAACGGGCCGGGAGCATGGGGCATCATAGCCAACAACCCTGCTAGCATCGCCGGGAGCCCCCTGGCCCCTCATCCTGGAATCCCATTCCGGGTCCCCGTACCCGGTCTGCATGGAGTTGTGTTCATGAGCAACGGTTCCCGCCCCGATTCGCAGCTCTTCGCCCGCAAGCCCCTGGCGCTCCTTCTCGAGGAAGCCAAGGGCGAGAACAGACTCCGCCGGGTCCTTGGGCCCGTGCAGCTGACGGCCCTGGGCGTCGGCGCCATCATCGGCGCGGGCATTTTCGTGGCCACCGGCGCCGCCGCCCACAACATCGCGGGCCCCTCGCTGATGGTGTCCTACGTCATCGCGGGCATCACCTGCATCTTCGCCGCGCTCTGCTACGCGGAGTTCGCCGCCATGGTGCCCGTGGCGGGCTCGGCCTACACCTACGCCTACGCCACGCTGGGCGAGCTGTTCGCCTGGATCATCGGATGGGATCTCATCCTCGAATAT
>JAFJUR010000001.1 GCA_017859995.1 Holophagaceae bacterium
CCGCGTCGATGCGCTTGGTGGTTCGGGTCTTGCGATCCTTCACGGTGAAGGATTTGTGGACCTCGCTCAGTTGGATCACCGAGACCTCCGGGTGGAAGGGTCCAGTCTAGGCCGGGCCCATCGAAGTCTGGCCGGTCCATCGGTGAACGGGGCCGATGGACCGGCGAACGGAATCCGGCAAGGCCTCATTGGCACGCCCAGGCCCCGTGGGCCGCGCGGCCTAGTGGTGCCCGAGGGCGCCGGTCGCCGACAGCGTGAGCATCACCAGTCCCATGGCGAGGCAGTAGACCGCGAAGCCGCCGAGCCGGGGACGCCGGGTGAAGCGGTCCAGCAGGCCGATGGCGAGGTAGCCGGACACGCCGGCGGCCACCACGCCCGCCGTGCAGAGCAGGACCGGGGACAGGGAGCCGGGCGGAAAGGCCAGGTCCGCCGGAAAGGGCTGGTGTTTCAGGATGGGCTTGAGGAGGCCCCGCAGCTCCACCACCGCGGCAGCGGCGATGGTGGGCATGCCGAGCAGGAAGCTGAACCGCGCCGAGGCGGGCAGCTTCAGGCCGCGGAACACGCCGATGGCGATGGTGGAGCCCGAGCGCGAGAGGCCGAAGCCGCCGCCGATGCCCTGGATGGCGCCCACCGCTAGGGCGTCCACGGCCCGCAGGTCCTGGATGTCGCGGCCGGCCAGGTCCAGCTCGTGCAGGTTCACGCGCTGGCGGCTGATGCGGTTCGCCACGAACAGCAGGGCGGCCGTGCCCAGCAGGCCGATGCCATAGACCCACAGATGGTCCTTGGCGGCCTCCTTCATGCCCCGGGTGGCCAGGCCGAAGATCCCCGTGGGAATCATGGCCACGAACAGCCAGAGCGCCAGCCGGCGTCCCTCCACGTCGCGCCCGAAGCAGCCCATGACCACCTGGACCAGGTCCCGGCGGAAATAGACGGCCAGCGCCACGAGGGTGCCCACGTGCAGCAGCACGTCGAAGGCCAGGGGCATGGGCCGGCCGCCGAACATCATGTGCTCGGCCAGGGTGAGGTGCGCCGTGGAGGACACCGGCAGGAATTCCGTCAGGCCCTGGACGAGTCCCAGGAGGATGGCGTGGAGCAGGTTCATTCGATCTCCCTTTGCCCCTGAGTGTGCCATGCGTGGTTGAATTTCCTCATGCGACCCATCGACCTCCGCTCTGACACTGTCACGAAACCGTCGCTCGAGATGCGCGCGGCCATGGCCGCCGCCGAGGTGGGCGACGACGTGCTCGAGCGCGATCCGACCATGGCCCGGCTGGAGGGCCGCGTGGCCGAGCTGCTGGGCCTGGAGGCGGCGATGTGGGTGCCCTCGGGCTGCATGGGCAACCTCATCGGCCTGATGCTGCACCTCAAGCGCGGGGACCGGTTCCTGGCCCCGGCCCAGGCCCATGTGCTGGGCGCGGAACTGGGCACGGGGGCCTGGCTGGCGGGGGGCATGCCCGAAGCCCTGGCCTGGGAAGGGGGGCCTGGCCGTCCCTCCCCGGCCCAGGTGACCCGCGCGGCGGGCGCGCCGGGGCCGTACTACACGCTGCGCACCACGCTGCTCTGCCTGGAGAACACGCACAACTTCGCCGGCGGGACGGTCACGCCCCTGGCGGAGCACCGCGCCCTGGTGGCGGCGGCGAAGGCGGCGAAGCTCGCGGTGCATTTGGACGGCGCGCGCCTCTGGCACGCCGCCGCGGCGCTGGACCTGCCGCCCGCCGCCCTGACCGAGGGCGTGGACACGGTGCAGGTCTGCCTGAGCAAGGGCCTCGGCGCGCCCATGGGATCGCTGCTCGGCGGTTCCGCGGCCGCCATGGCGGAGGCTCGGCGGCTGCGCAAGATGCTCGGCGGCGGGGTCCGGCAGGGCGGTGTGGTGGCCGCGGCGGGCCTGGTGGCCCTCGACTACCTGCCCCGGGTGGCCGAGGACCACGCCAAGACCCGGCGCCTGGCGGAGGGGCTGCGGGGCTTCGGCGTGCCCGCGCCCGAACCCGAGACCAACATCCTGCTGGTGCCCGTGCCCGCGGTGGCACCGGCCATGGCCGCCCTGGAGACGGCGGGCGTCCGCGCCCTGCCGGTGGGCACCGCAGTCCGTTTCATCCCCCACCGGGACCTGGCCATGGCCGACATCGAGGAGGCCCTCCGGCGCATCGAGCCTGTCGGCCACCTGCTGAGAGGAGCCTGACCATGCGCAAGGGACCTGCCATCGGTTCGGCCCTGCTGCTCGCGGCCCTCGCCGTGGCGGGCTTCCTGCTCTACCGCGAGGGCCTGGTCCCGGTGCCGCTCGCCGATGGCCGATCGTCCTTCGTGCCTGCGAGCCCGGAGTACGGCGAGGACGAGGCCCAGGTGCAGGCCCTGATGCCCGCCGGCCCGGGGCTCGAGGCCTTCCTGGCCCACCAGTCGGACCTCACGCTGATCGAGCCGGCGCCTGGCGGCGGCTGGGCCGGGGTGCTGGCCGCCGGCCTGCAGGCCTCCCGCCACGGCCGTCGCTGGCGCGTGCAGATCGGGCCCGGCTGGCGGATGCAGGACGGCGCGCTCCTGGATGCGGCAAAGGCCGGCGCGGCGCTCGCCGGCGAGGTGACCCGCCTGGGCGGCGAAATCCGTCCGGTGGACGCGATGACCCTGGATCTGAGGTTCAAGGCGCGGCCCGAGGGCTTCCCCGACCGCCTGGCCCAGTGGCGCGTCCCGGGCACCGGACCCTTCCGGCGGGAGGGCCACACGCTCACCCGCCACGAGGGATTCATACCGGGCCGCGCCGGCTTCGCCCGGCTGGAGGTCGTCACCGATGCCGCGCTGATGGAAAGCCGCGCCTGGGCCGAGGGCCTGGCCGCGGGCCGCTGGGCCTGGGCGGTGTTCCCGGGCCACATCGCGCCCGAGGACATGGCGAAAGTGCGCCTGGCCCCCTACGACGAGCTGCGCATGAAGGACGGCAGCGTCTGGTTCCTCTCCCGGCGCATGCGGCGGTTGCGGCCCGCCGCGGACGACTGGACCCATACCCGCCTCTTCGGCGCGTGGCGCGGCGCCATGGACTTGCCCTACGATCCGCTCGGGATGTGAACCCGGAGGCTATTCCAGGTTGGCGGACTGCTCGCGGATCTGATCCAGAACGCCCTTGGCCTCCATGACGGCCCGGGTCATGTCCAGGCGCTTGCACTTGCTGCCGGTGGTGTTGAGCTCCCGCAGGACCTCCTGGCACCACACGTCCACGGCCTTGCCCTCCAGGCGGCCCCTGGCCAGCCGCTCGGCGAAGTCATCCAGATGCGCCGAGAGGCGGATGAGCTCTTCGCGCACATCCTGGCGCTCCGCCAGCACCCCGGCCTCGGCGAGCAGGCGTTCGGCGGGCAGCTGGCCGGCGAGACGCGCGTCATCGAGCAGCTGCTCGATGCGCTGGCGGTAGAGGCCGGGAAGCTCGGCGGCCTGGAGCGTCGCCTCCGCCTGGAGACGGTCCTTCAGGGCCTTCAGCCGCGCGAGCCCATCCTCGAAGAAGGGGCGGAGGCGGTCGGCCTCCCGGCTCCGGCCTTCGTTCCACACTTCGAGCAGGGCGTCGAGCGCCTCGCGGACGGGGGCCTCCAGGCGCTCGCCGAGGTCGGTGGCGGGAGACTGGAAGGCGCCGGGCAGCCGGAAGAAGGCTTCGGCCGTGAGGGGCGGCAGGTTCAGCCACTCGGCGTCCTCCTGCCAGCCCTTGGCCACGGCGCGGAGCAGGGCGCGGTTCATGTGGGGTTCCAGGGAGGGCTCGTCCTGCACCTCCACGGTGAGGTCGAGCTTGCCGCGCTGGGCCGCGCCGCGCACCTTGGCGCGCAGGCCGGCCTCCAGGGGAAACAGCGCCGGGGGCAGGCGGAGGCTGAGGTCCATGGATTTTGAGTTGACGCTTCGCAGGGTGAGCCGGAGCTGCCCGGCTTCCAACGGTCGGACGATCTCGGCGAAGGCGGTCATGGATTTCATGGATGATCCCGGGCGTCCTCCCAGGGTAACCCGCCCGGTCGCGCGCCGGATCGGATCGTGGATGCGACGGTCAACTGAAAGAACCCGCCGGCCCCGGTGCCGGCTCCACGCAATCCAACCCGATCCGTGGTGACGGACATCTCTCATCCATGCGAAGGCTGGGCGGCTGGGGGAGGGGGGCGTTCAAGGGGCGGGTGCATCCGTCGCCATTTGCAGCTTGCCTGAGTCGGGGCAGGAACCGACCCTGACCAAAGCGGATTCCCTTTGCTCCGATGTTCATTGCCCCGCCCGCCTTCCTTCCTGGCCGGCGGCGACTCCTGAGGGGAATGAGATGACCTTCCGAGTGGTGCTCCTGGCTGGCATGGCGCTGGTCCAGCTTGTGTTTCTTCCGGGGTGCGCTGGGCGCGATTCGTACGTGCCGAGCAAGGCGCCCGTCATCACCCTTCAACCCCAGGACCAGTCGGTTCTGGAAGGCCAGACGGCCACTTTTACCGCCGATTGCCACACGGACTTCTTCATCACCAATGTGCAGTGGCTGGTCAATGGAGAGAACAAGGCCTTGTATTACGGGCAAGGTTCCTACACCACTCCGCCAACCACCCTGGCCAATGATGGCGACAGGGTCCAATACGTCATCTCCAACGCGTACGGTTCCGCTTCGAGCCGGGTTGCCCTGCTCCATGTCATCCCCGCGCCGCTTCAGGTGAAGTACCCGGAACCCCGCGACGCTGCTGCAGCGGTCCAGGCCCCTGCTCACCCTGGTACCGGTTCGCGGTAGCCGCGGACACCGGTGGAACCCTCAGGGCTGGGTGTGGATCTCCAGCCAGGGCGCGTTCAGGCGGCGGCGGGCCTCGAACGCGTCGATGTCTCCGAGGTTCGCCTCGGTGCGTTTGATCTCGTCGAGGCCTTCCAGCAGCACCGCCTTCCGGGCGGGTTCGAGGTCGAAGGTGAAGGTGTGTCCGCCGCCCCGCACCTGCTGGGCCGGCAGGTCCACGGTGAGCGGGCCCTTCACGGTCGCCAGAGTCTCGATGGCCTCCATGGGAAGCACCGCCGGCAGCAGGCCGTTGGCGAAGCAGTTGGTGAAGAAGATGTCGGCGAAGCTGGGCGCCAGGATGGCCCGGATGCCGAAGTCCTTCAGGGCCCAGGGCGCGTGCTCGCGGCTGGAGCCGCAGCCGAAATTGGGACCCGCCAGGAGGATCGAGGCAGCGCGGTAGGGAGGCTGGTTGAGGACGAAGTCGGGGCGTTCGCGGCCATCGGCGTCGTAGCGGATTTCGGAGAAGAGGTGCCGGCCCAGGCCCGAGCGCACCAGTGTCTTCAGGAATTGCTTGGGGATGATGAGGTCGGTGTCGATGTTGGTGCGCAGCAGCGGCGCGGCGATGCCGGTGAGGGTGGTGAAGGGCTCCATCACTGGCCTCCCATGAGTTGCCGAACATCGGTGAAGTGTCCCGTCACGGCGGCGGCGGCGGCCATGCCGGGACTCACCAGGTGGGTGCGGCTGCCGCGGCCCTGGCGGCCCTCGAAGTTGCGGTTGCTGGTGCTGGCGCAGCGGACGCCTTCCTCCAGCCGGTCGTCGTTCATGCCGAGGCACATGCTGCACCCGGGCTGCCGCCACTCGAAGCCCGCGGCGAGGAAGATGCGGTCCAGGCCCTCAGCCTCGGCCTGGCGTTTGACCAGGCCGGAACCCGGCACCACCAGCGCCCGGAGGCCGGGAGCCACCTTGCGGCCCTTCGCCACGGCGGCGGCTTCGCGCAGGTCCTCGATGCGGCCGTTGGTGCAGGAGCCGATGAACACCGCCTGAAGCGCGATGTCTTGGATGAGCGTGCCGGGCTTAAGGCCCATGTAGTCGAGGGCGCGGAGCATGGCCTGGCGGTCGTCGGCGGAGGTGGCCTCGGCGGGGTCGGGCACGCGGCCTCCGATGTCGGTCACCCACTGGGGACTCGTGCCCCAGGTGACCTGGGGGGCCAGGGCGGAGACGTCCAAGGCGACTTCGGTATCGAAGGTCGCCGCCTCGTCGGAGCGCAGGCTCTGCCAGTGGGTGAGCGCGGCGTCCCACAGGTCGTCCTTGGGGACCATGGGACGGCCTTCGAGGTAGGCGAAGGTGACGTCGTCGGGCGCCACGAGGCCTGACCGCGCGCCGCCCTCGATGCTCATGTTGCAGAGGGTCATGCGGCCCTCCATGGACAGGGCGCGCACGGCGGGGCCGGTGAACTCCATGACGTGTCCGGTGCCGCCCGCGGTGCCGATGCGGCCGATGAGTGCCAGGGCCAGGTCCTTGGCCCCGAGGCCGGGGGGCAGGGCGCCCAGGAAGCGCACCCGCAGGTTCCTGGATTTGCGTTGAGGCAGGGTCTGGGTGGCCAGCACGTGCTCGACCTCGCTGGTGCCGATGCCGAAGGCCAGGGCCCCGAAGGCGCCGTGGGTGCTGGTGTGGCTGTCGCCGCAGACGATGGTGGTGCCCGGTAGGGTGAAGCCTTGCTCGGGGCCCACCACGTGGACGATGCCCTGGCGGTCGTCCAGCAGGGGCAGGTAGGGCACGCCGTAGGCCTTCACGTTCGTCTCGAGTTCCTCCACCTGCAGGCGGCAGGTCTCGTCGGCGATGCCCTTCTCGCGATTCAGCGTGGGCACGTTGTGGTCGGCCACGGAGAGGATGGCGTTGGGCCGGCGCAGGGGCCGCCGGGCTTCCCGCAGTCCTTCGAAGGCCTGGGGGCTGGTGACCTCGTGCACGAGGTGCCGGTCGATGTAGAGCAGGCAGGTGCCGTCGGCGCGGGTCGCCACGAGGTGGTCATCCCAGATCTTGTCGTAGAGGGTGCGGGGCGTCATGGCTGCTTCCTCCGGGTGAGGGACGGGGTGCGGCTGAAGTCGGTGGCCCGGATCTGCTGGAGGAAAGCCCGGGCCGCGTGGGACATGGCCTCCTCGCGCCGGGTGACGATCCGGATGAGCTTCTCCACCTGCAGCTCCTTCACGGCCACTTCCACCAGGCGACCCTGGCGGATGCCTTCGCGCACCGTCATGCGGGGCAGGATGGCCAGGCCCGCGCCGAGGGCGACAAAATCCTGGATGGTGGCGAGCGAGCCCAGCTCCATGGTGATACGCAGGGGTGTGCCGCAGCGGGCGAAGAGGTCGATGATGGCGTTGCGGGTGGGCGTGAGGGCGTTGTGGGCCACGAAGGTCTCCCGGCCCAGGACCTCGAGGCCGACCTCCTTCCGCCGGGCCAGGCGGTGATTCGGCGGCACCACCAGCACCATGTGGTCGCGGAGGATGACCTCGCTCACCAGCTCCGGGTGCATGGGGTCGTAGGACACGAAGCCGATGTCGAGGCGTCGCTCCAGCACCTCGGCCGGAATGCGCTCCGAGCTCTGGCGGTAGGCCTGGATGCGGATGGCCGGGTGGGCCTGCTGGTAGGCCAGGAGTACTCCGGGCAGGAGGAATTCCGACACGCTCTCATTGGCCCCGATGTTGAGCCGGCCCTGCTGGAGGCCCTTCAGCGCGCCGAAGGTGTCGGTGATCTGCTTGCGCAGGTCGAGCATCCGCTGGGCCAGGGGCAGCAGGGTGGTGCCGGCGTCCGTGAGGGTGCCGCCCTTGGTGGTGCGGTCGAAGAGGGTCTCACCCAGATCCTCTTCCAGGCGCTTGAGGGCCAGGCTCACGGCGGGCTGGGTGCGGAAGAGGCGCTCCGCGGCTCGCGAGAAGCTCTTCTCCCGCGCCACCACCAGGAAGGTTTCCAGCTGACCCAGGTCCATGACGGCTCCTTCGTGAAGTCTAGGGTTTAAAGAATAACTTATGGAATCATAAAAAAAATTAAATGTATTAATGGCTCGACCCGCGCCATCGTCGGGTGATCCCTCCGGCCCGGCCGGTCCTAAGGAGCTTCCCGAACCATGGGTACCCAGCGGATCACCATCTTCGACACCACCCTCCGCGACGGCGAGCAGTCGCCCGGCTGCAGCATGAACCTGGACGAGAAGCTGCAGATGGCCCGCCAGTTGGAGGCCCTGGGCGTGGATGTGATCGAGGCGGGGTTCCCCGTGGCCTCCGACGACGATTTCGCCGCGGTGCAGGCCATCGCCCGCGCCTGCCGCAAGCCTGCCATCGCCGCCCTCTGCCGAGCCATCCCCCGCGACATCGAGCGGGCCTGGGAGGCGCTGCAGGACGCGGCGCATCCGCGCATCCACACCTTCCTCGCCACGTCCGACATCCACCTCGCCCACAAGCTGCAGAAGACCCGCGCTGAGGCCCTGGAGATGGTCCGCGAAGGCGTGCGCCTGGCCAAGCGGCTGACCCTCGACGTGGAGTTCTCCGCCGAGGACGCCACCCGCAGCGACTGGGACTACCTGGTGCAGGTCTTCGACGTGGCCATCCAGGAGGGCGCCACGGTGCTGAACGTGCCCGACACCGTGGGCTACACCGTGCCTGACGAGTACGCCCGGCTCATCACTTACCTGAGGGAGCAGGTGCCCGGCATCGAGGGCGTGACCATCAGCGTCCACTGCCACAACGACCTGGGCCTGGCCGTGGCCAACTCCCTGGCGGCCATTTCCGCCGGGGCCCGCCAGGTGGAGTGCACTGTGAATGGCATCGGCGAGCGCGCCGGCAATGCCGCGCTCGAGGAACTGGTGATGGCGCTCTCCGTGCGCCGGGACGCGATGCCCTACAGCACGGGCGTGAACCAGGAGGCCATCTACCGCACCAGCCAGATCCTGGCCAACATCACCGGCATCGAGGTGCAGCCCAACAAGGCCATCGTGGGCCGCAACGCCTTCGCCCATGAGAGCGGCATCCACCAACACGGCATGCTGAGCCACCGCTCCACCTACGAGATCATGACGCCAGAATCCGTGGGGGTGCGCCGCACCCACCTGGTGCTGGGCAAGCACTCCGGCCGCCACGCGCTGGCCAAGCGCTTCGAGGAGCTGGGCTATCCCCTCGATCGCGTGGAGCTGGACAAGGCCTACAAGCTCTTCACCAAGCTCAGCGACCAGAAGAAGGAGATCTTCGACGAGGACCTCCTGGCCATTGTTCGGGACGGACTCACGCACATTCCCGAGACCTACAAGCTGCGGGCCGTGCAGGCCACGGCGGGCACCTCGATGTTCGCCACGGCCCTGGTGACCCTGGCCTCGGACGACGGCGAGGCCACGGAGACCGCCCTGGGCGACGGGCCCGTGAACGCCGTGTTCGCCGCGGTGGACAAGCTCACCGGCCTGAGTGGCCTGCTGCTGGACTTCCGGATGCACGCGGTCACCGGCGGCGCCGACGCCGTGGGCGAGGTGTTCGTGCAAGTGGAATTCGATGGCGTGGCCCACGGCGGCAAGGGCGCCAGCACGGACATCGTGGAGGCCAGCGTGCGCGCCTACCTGAATGCCACGAACAAGGTGATCTTCGCCCGCCGCGCGGCCGCCCCGGCCCCGTCGGCGGCCGCTGGAACGAGGTGATGACATGGCCGAAGCCGCTCCTGAACCCAAAGCCGACACGCCTGACCGGAAAGCCCTGAGCCCCGCGGCGCCGGGACAGGCCGACGAGACCGACCCCGACCAGTACCTCTGGGGGGTGTGAGCATGGACGCCCACATCACAGTCCTGGCAGGCGACGGCGTGGGTCCGGAGGTCACCGCCGAGGCCGTGGCCTGCCTGTCCGCCGTGGCGGAGCGCTTCGGCCATCGGTTCACCTTCCAGGATGCCCTCATCGGCGGCGCCGCCGTGGACGCCTCGGGCGATCCGCTGCCCGAGGCAACCCTGACTTCCTGCCGCGCCAGTCACGCGGTGCTGCTGGGCGCCGTGGGCGGCCCGGCCTGGGACCGCCACCCGCGGGCGCAGCGGCCGGAATCGGGCCTCCTGCGCCTGCGCAAGGCCCTGGGCCTCTTCGCCAACCTGCGCCCGGTCACCGTGCATCCCGCCCTGGAGGATGCCTCGCCCCTGAAGCCCGAGGTGGTCTGCGGCACCGATCTGATGTTCGTCCGGGAGCTGTCGGGCGGCCTCTACTTCGGCGAACCCCGGTCCTACTCGGACGACGCGGCGGTGAACACGCTGCCCTACACCCGGCCCGAGGTGGAGCGCGTGGCGAAGGTGGCCTTCGACCTGGCTTCCCGCCGCCGCAAGCGCCTGGTCTCCGTGGACAAGGCCAACGTGCTGGAGACCTCCCGCCTCTGGCGCAAGGTGGTGGATGACCTCGCCCCCGCCTATCCGGATGTGGCGGTGCAGCACGCCTACGTGGACAGCTTCGCCATGGCGCTGATCACCCGGCCCCGGGACTTCGACGTGGTGCTCACGGAGAACCTCTTCGGCGACATCCTCAGCGACGAAGCGGCGGTGCTGGCCGGATCCCTCGGCCTTCTGCCCTCGGCGAGCCTGGGCGGATCCGTGGGGCTCTTCGAGCCCATCCACGGATCGGCGCCGGACATCGCCGGGCAGGACCGCGCGAACCCCATCGGCACCATCCTGTCGGCGGCCATGCTGCTGCGTCATGGCCTGGGCCTTGAAGCCGAGGCCGCGGCCGTGGAAGGCGCGGTGGACGCGGTGCTCCGGAGTGGCCACGGAACCGGCGACCTCCAGGGCGCCCGCCACCCGCAGGGCACCCGCGCCCTGGGGACCCGCATCCGCGAGGGGATCCACGCCCCCGTCGCCGCCACCCCGCGCTGAGCCAGGAGCCCCCGATGCCCATCCCTTCCGCCACCCTCGCATGGACCGCCGTTCCCCTCGTTGTGATCGGGGTGGTGATCGGATTCGTGCGGACCATCCGGCCTGTGGCCGTCAGGCCCATGGGCCTGGTGCTGTGGCTGGCGGGCTAGGGGCCCCGCGATCGGAATCCACCGACCCCGGCCCCGCACCCACCCAGCGGGGCCTTTCCTTTTCGAACCACGAGGCGGGCCATGACATCCGAGGACGCACCCCTGAACCGACGCAGCCGGGTCATCACCCAGGGCGCCCACCGCGCTCCGGCCCGGGCCATGCTGAAGGCCATCGGCTTCACGGACGAGGATCTGGCGAAGCCCATCATCGGCATCGCGAACACCTGGACCGAGATCGGCCCCTGCAACCACCACCTGCGGGAACTGGCCGGGCGCGTGAAAATCGGCGTGCGGGCCGCGGGCGGCACGCCCATGGAGTTCTGCACGGTATCGATCAGCGACGGCATCACCATGGGCACGGAAGGCATGAAGGCCTCCCTGGTGAGCCGCGAAGTCATCGCCGATTCCATTGAGCTGGTGGCCCGCGGGAACGCCTTCGATGGCCTCGTATGCCTCTCGGGGTGCGACAAGACCAACCCCGGCGTGGCCATGGCCCTGGCCCGCCTGGACATCCCCGGGCTGATCCTCTACGGCGGCTCCACGGCGCCGGGCCACTGCGACGGCAAGGACCTGACGGTGCAGGATGTCTTCGAGGCCGTGGGCGCGCACAGCTCCGGGAAGATGGATGACGCCGGCCTGAAGCGGGTGGAGGACGCGGCCTGTCCCGGCGCCGGCGCCTGCGGCGGCCAGTTCACCGCCAACACCATGGCCGCCAGCCTCGAACTCATCGGCCTCAGCCCCATGGGCCTCAACGGGATTCCCGCGGAGGATCCGAAGAAGGGCGAAGCCGCCGAGGCCTGCGGCCGCATCGTCATGGACCTGCTGCGCGCCGACCTGCGGCCCCGCGCCATCCTCACCCGCGAAGCCTTCGAGAACGCCATCGCCGCGGTGGCGGCCACGGGCGGCTCCACCAACGCGGTGCTGCACTACCTGGCCCTGGCCCGCGAGGCGAATGTGCCGCTCACCATCCATGATTTCGATCAGGTCAGCGCCCGCACCCCGCTGCTGGCGGACCTCAAGCCCGGTGGCCGTTTCACGGCCCCGGACCTGCATGCGGCCGGCGGCATCCGGCTGGTGGCCCGGCGCCTGCTGGAGGGCGGCAAGCTGCATGGTGCGGCGCGCACGGTCACGGGGCGCACCGTGGCCGAAGAACTCGCCACGGCCCAGGAAACGCAGGGGCAGGAGGTGGTGAGGCCCTTCGCGAATCCCATCAAGGCCAGCGGCGGCCTCGTGATCCTCAAGGGCACCCTGGCGCCCGAGGGCTGCGTCATCAAGGTGGCGGGCCACGAGCGCCTGCACCACACGGGCCCGGCCCGGGTCTTCGACACGGAGGACGCGGCCTTCGCCGCGGTGCAGGCCGGCCGCATCGAGCCCGGGGACGTGGTGGTGATCCGCTACGAGGGCCCCCGCGGCGGCCCCGGCATGCGCGAGATGCTGGGCGTCACCGCGGCGCTCATGGGCGCCGGGCTGGGCGAGACCGTGGCCCTGCTCACGGACGGCCGCTTTTCGGGCGCCACCCGGGGGTTGATGGCAGGCCACGTGGCGCCCGAAGCCGCCGTGGGCGGACCCATCGCGCTGGTCCGCGAGGGAGACACGGTGGTCTTCGACATCCCCACGCGGCGCCTGGACCTGAAGGTGGCCGAGGATGAGCTGGCGCGGCGGAAGGCCGCGTGGACCGCCCCGGCCCCGCGCTACCGCACCGGCGTCTTCGCCAAGTACGCCGCCACCGTGGCCAGCGCCTCGGAAGGCGCCGTCACGCTCGCCCAGGGCGGGAGGTGACCATGCAAGAACCCGCTGCTGAGTTCACCGGCGCCCAGCTCATCTGGGAGAGCCTGCTGCGGGAAGGCGTGGACACGGTCTTCGGCTATCCGGGCGGCGCCATCCTGCCCGCCTACGACGCCCTGGTGGGCTACCCGATCCGCCACGTGCTGGTGCGCCATGAGCAGAGCGCCGCCCACATGGCCGACGGCTACGCCCGGGCCAGCGGCCGCACGGGCGTGGTGGTGGCGACTTCTGGTCCTGGCGCCACGAACCTCGTGACGGGCCTGGCCACGGCCATGCTGGATTCCACGCCCCTGGTGGCCATCACGGGGCAGGTGGGCTCCGCCCTGCTGGGCACCGACGCGTTCCAGGAAGTGGACATCACGGGCATCACGATTCCCGTCACCAAGCACAACTACCTGGTGACCCGCGCCGAGGACATCGTCCCGGCCATCCGGGAAGCCTTCGCCGTGGCCGGCAGCGGGCGGCCGGGGCCGGTGCTCGTGGACATCACCAAGGACGCCCAGCAGTCCCGGGCTGCGCTGGACTGGGACGCCGCTACGCCCCAGCGGCACCTGCGGCACCTGCCCCCGCCCCTGGATGCCGCCGTCCTCGCCCAGGCGCTGGAGCTCATCCGCCACGCCAAGCGGCCCCTGATCCTCGCCGGCCACGGCATCCAGATGGCCGGGGCCCGGGCCGAGGTGCTGGCCCTCGCCGAGCGCGCCGACATCCCCTTCGCCCTCACGCTGCTGGGGCTCGGTGCCGTGCCGGCCACGCACCCCTTGAGCCTCGGCATGATGGGCATGCACGGCGAGGCCTGGGTGAACCGTGCCATCCAGGAGGCGGACCTGCTGCTGGCCTTCGGCATGCGGTTCGACGACCGGGTGACCGGCAAGCTGAAGGAATACGCCCCGAACGCCAAGAAGATCCACGTCGACATCGACGCCAGCGAGCTGAACAAGAACGTGCCTGTGGACGTGGCCATCGCTGGGGATCTGAAGGACGTGCTCCGGGCGCTGCTGCCCGACATCCCCGTGGCGGACCGCTCCGCCTGGCTGGGGGCGATCCGGGAATGGCGCGGGGATTCCGCCGTGCGCGACATCCAGAACCTCCCAGACGACGGCCACCTCTACGCGGCCCACGTCATGCACGACCTCTGGAAACTCACCAAGGGCGGGGCCGTGGTGGTGACGGACGTGGGCCAGCACCAGATGTGGGAGGCCCAGTACTACAAGCACGACGGCGAGCGCAGCCTCGTCACCAGCGGCGGCGCGGGCACCATGGGATTCGCGCTGCCGGCGGCCATCGGCGCCAAGATCGCCCGGCCCGAGGCGGAAGTCTGGGTGGTGGCCGGCGATGGCGGCTTCCAGATGACCTTCGCCGAGCTGATGACCGCCGTTCAGGAAAACGTGAAGGTGAACATCGCCATCATCAACAACGGCTACCTGGGCATGGTCCGGCAGTGGCAGGCGCTGTTCTACGAAAGCCGATACTCGGCCACCCCCATCCTGTCGCCGGATTTCGTGAAGCTGGCCGACGCCTTCGGCATTCCAGGGCAGCGGGTGGAGACCCGCGCCGATCTCGCCGCGGCCGTGGGCCGGGCCCGGGCGGCCCAGGGACCGGCGCTCATCGAATTCAAGGTCGAGCAGGAGGACAGCGTCTATCCCATGGTTCCGGCGGGCGCGGCGCTGCACGACATGATCCGCCGGCCGAGCGCCCTGGCCGAGACCGGCTCGGACCCCGCATGAAAGGAGGTGCCATTCCCAAGGTTGCCGTGCCCCAGGTTTCCGCGCGCCAGGTTTCCGCGCCCCACGTCCTCGTGGTCTACACCGACGACGAGCCCGGCGTGCTCACCCGCGTGGCCTCGCTCATCCGCCGCCGGGGCTTCAACATCCACTCCCTCACGGTGGGGCCCACGGAGCGCGCCGGGCTGTCCCGCATGACCATCGTGGTGGACTCTGATGCCCCCATGGTGCGCCAGGCCGTGGAACACCTGCGCAAGCTGGTGAACGTGCTCGAGGTGCAACAGCTGGGCGAGCGGCCCAAGGTGATCCGCGACCTGGTGCTGGTGCGGGTGGCGGCACGCCCGGAGACGCGCTCGGAGGTTCTCCAGCTGGCCCAGGTGTTCCGGGCCACGGTGGTCGACATCGCCGAGGACAGCCTGGTCATCGAGTGCACCGGCAGCCTCGACAAGATCGACGCGCTCGTCGACACCATGCGGCCCTTCGGCATCCTCGAGCTGGGCCGCACCGGCGCCGTGGCCATGGCCCGGGGCACCCGCAATCCACCTGCCGGAAGGGCGCCGCTGCCCCTGCGTACCGGCACCGAGTCCATGTCCGTCTGAAGCCAAATTCAGAAAATTCCCATGAGAAGAAAAATTCACCGCCAAGACGCCAAGACGCCAAGAAAAGAAACTGCTTTGGCAGTTCTTGGCGTCTTGATGGTGATCAGTCCCTCTTGAATTCAACCCCTCACCCAAGGAGCCACCCATGGCCGTCATCCACTACGACGCCGACCTCGGCCTCATCCGCGCCCGCAAGGTCGCCATCCTGGGCTATGGCTCCCAGGGGCACGCCCACGCGCTCAACCTCCGCGACAGCGGCGTCCATGTCCGGGTGGGACTGCCCGCCTCGTCCAGCTCGAAGGCCAAGGCCGAAGCCCAGGGCCTCACGGTCACCAGCCCTGCGGAAGCGGCGGCCTGGGCCGACGTGATCATGGTGCTCACGCCGGACACGGGGCAGGCCGCGCTGTACGAGGCCGCCATCGCGCCGCACCTGACACCCGGGAAGACGCTGATGTTCGCCCACGGCTTCAACATCCGCTACGACTGCATCAAACCCCCCGCGGGCGTGGACGTGAGCCTGGTGGCGCCCAAGAGTCCGGGCCACCGAGTGCGGGAGGTCTTCGTGGAAGGTGCCGGTACGCCGGGTCTGGTGGCCGTCCACCAGGACGCCAGCGGCCAGGCCCTGGCGCTGGCCCTCTCCTACGCGGCGGCCATCGGCCTCACCCGGGCCGGCGTCCTGGAGACCACGTTCAAGGAGGAGACGGAGACGGACCTCTTCGGCGAGAAGGCGGTGCTCTGCGGCGGCGCCAGCGCCCTAGTGAAGGCGGGCTTCGAAACCCTGGTGGAGGCCGGCTACCAGCCGGAGATCGCCTACTTCGAGTGCCTCCACGAGCTGAAGCTCATCGTTGACCTGATGTACCGCGGGGGCCTCAGCTTCATGCGCTACAGCATCAGCGACACGGCGGAGTACGGCGACTACACCGGCGGACCCCGCCTGGTGACCGACCAGACCAAGGCCGAGATGCGGGAGATCCTGAAGGAGATCCAGGATGGCCGCTACGCCGCCGCCTGGATCGAAGAGAACCGGACCGGGCGCACCTGGTTCGAGGCCCAGCGCGCCGCGGACCAGAACCACCCCCTGGAGGTGGTGGGCCGGCAGCTGCGTCGCATGATGCCCTTCCTCGACCCGGTCGAGGCGCCGGTTGTGGCCTCCCAAAAATAATTAAATCAACAAATGAATGGGCATCCTGACTCAGGGTCGAATCCTTGAACCCGGTCACAGGACAGAGGCCCCAGAATGGGGGGGCGGCGGAATCCTTTCCGGCGCCCCCCGGAGGCCCGGATGGCCGAGTCCTTCTTTTCCACCGCGTCCAACCCCACCCTGCAGGGGTGGCAGGCCCCGGGCTCGCTGGATTTCCAGGCCGCCTTCCTGAGGGCCGGAGGCTGGGCGCTGCCCCGCACTGACGCCTTTCCGGACGCAGCCCAACTCCGGGCGCGGCTGCAGGAACTCAAGGCCTCCATGCGGGAGGGCGCCAAGATCGGGCTGGACCTGCGGGGCCTGCGGGACAGCGCCGACCACGTGATGGCCGCCGCCCGGGAGGCCGGCGTGGCCTTCCTGCTGCACACGGCTGAACTGCCGCCCTCCCTCGCCATGCTCCGGCACGCCAACATGCCCCGCCTGGTGGCGGTGCAGAATCCCGAGGAGGCCGCTCAGGCCAAGGCCGGCGGCGCCTCCGCGCTGCTCGCGCGGGCCTGTGATGTGGCGTCCCTCCGGCGCTTCGGCCTGCCCGTCATGGCCGTGGCCGACACGGAAGCCGAGGCGCGCCAGGCCATGGCCGACGGTGCCATCGGCCTCCAGCCCCGCACGCCGGGCCTGCTGGACGCCTCCCCGCTGGCCGCCTTCCGCACCCGCCTCATGGCCGGCCTGGATTCCATGGCCCAGGCCTTCGTCCGCCGCGGGGCCTGCACGCTGCCCCGCCTCAAGATCCGCAACCTCGACCTGGCCTATCCCATCCAGCAGGGCGGCATGGGCGTGGGCGTGTCCTGGGAGGGCCTCGCGGGCGCCGTCGCCAGCGCCGGCTGCGTGGGTCTGGTGTCGGCCATCGGCACTGGCTATCACGGCTCCGCCAATCCCAAGATGCGCCTGGGCCGCCCTGACGGCACCGACGCGCTGAATCCCCCCAAGGCCCTGGAATGGATCGTCCGCGCCGCGCGGGAGCGCTCCGGGGGCCGCGGCGCCGTGGGCGTGAACATCCTCTGCGCCATCGAAGGCTACGAATCCGCCGTGCGCGCCTCCATCGCCGGCGGCGCCCAGATGATCGTCTCCGGCGCCGGGCTGCCCCTGGCGCTGCCGGGCTATGTGGGCGACGCGGACGTGGCCCTGGTGCCCATCGTGTCCTCGGGCCGCGCCCTGAGCGTGATCTGCAAGCAGTGGCAGCGGAAGTACGACCGCCTGCCGGACGCCGTGGTGCTGGAGGGCCCCGAAAGCGGCGGTCACCAGGGCTTCAGCCACGACGGCTGCCTGGACCCCGCCCACACCCTGGAGAACATCCTGCCCGAGGTCATCGAGGAGCGGGACAAGTGGGGCGACTTCCCCATCCTGGTGGCCGGCGGCGTCTGGGACCACGCGGACATCCAGCGCTTCCTGGCCCTGGGCGCTTCCGGCGTGCAGATGGGCACCCGCTTCATCGGCACCTTCGAGTGCGACGCCTCGCCGATCTTCAAGGAGGTCATCCTCCGCGCCAAGGCCGAGGACATCGGCCTGATGAAGTCCCCCGTGGGCCTGCCCGCCCGGGGCGTGCGCACCTCCCTGCAGCGCAACATCGAGGCCGGCACCGCGCCCCAGGTTCGCTGCGTGAGCAACTGCCTGTCGCCCTGCGGCCACGGCAAGGGCGCCATGGCGGTGGGATACTGCATCGCCGACCGCCTGGCCGACGCCATGCACGGAAAGGAGGAGAGCGGCCTCTTCTTCACCGGCAGCAACGGCGCCAAACTCCGCGAGCTGGTGAGCGTCCGCGACCTCATCGAAGAGCTAACCCAGGATCCAGGGCTGCAGCGGCTCTACGCCTGAGCCTGGGGCCTCGAAATATAAAACAAATTTCACCACCAAGACACCAGATGTGATTTTGTCTCGCGTATCCGCAGCGCGGATACCGAGAAGGCACCAAGAGCTGCAACTGCTTTTGCTTTTCTTGGTGTCTTGGTGGTGATCTTTTGTTCTCCCAGCCAAGCTCAACTTGCGTTGGGATGCCGCTCCAGCAGCTGGCGCAGGGGCTGGTTCCGTTTCACCACGTCCTGGCGGCGCAGGTGGGCGATGAGCTGGGGCGGGGCGGCGCTCCACCGGGCGATGTTCTGGATGAGCAGGGTCGAGGTGTAGGTTCGCCGGCAGAGCAGGGCGGTGGTGTGGCCATCCACCGTGAGCCCCACGAGGCTGGCGAGGCAGCGGCCCTCGGTGGTCAGGATGAGTTCGGCGCGCTCTTCGCCCGTGCGCTGGTTGAAGCAGGACCGCAGAAGGTCCCGGGCCATGGCGCGGATCTGCTCGGGCGATTCCCGGGAGGTGGCCACGAGGTACTGGTCCAGCAGCCGTTTGGTGGACCAGAGGCGCCGGTAGAGTCCCACCGGCAGCAGCGGGTTCTGCAGCAGGGCGCGCCGGACGCCGCCGTCGTTGGTGAAGGCCGTGCGCGCGCCCAGGGCCTCCAGTCCGGCCGTGGTGCGGTGATGGGCCGCGATGAGCCGGGCGTGGACGCCGCCCACCCGGGGGTTGTCCAGAACGGCGCGGATGACTTCCGACGTGGGATCGAAGCAGTAGGCGCTCAGCTCGGGTTCCACGGCCACGCCCGCCTGGGCCACCCGTTCGTCCACGGAGCGGGAATGGAGCTGCAGCTCGAACAGCTTCCGGTGGGTGGCGGCTTTCGCTGCGGCCTGGGGCGCATCCTCTTCGGGTTCGGATGCGGTGGACTCGGGTGCTGCGGGTTCGAGTTTGGGCGCAACCTCGGGGAACTCCGGATCCACCGCCCCCAGCGCCACCAGCTGGTCCAGCAGGGCGGCCAGGGCGCTGCCCTCAAGGTTCATGAGGGCCGCGAGGGTGGGCAGGTCCAGCGTCCCGTCCAGGCGCGACAGCAGGTAGCCCTGCCGGGCATCGAGGGGCAGGTTGAGGGCGTCGGCACCGGCCCGGGGACGGGGCTTCCAGGTCATGACACGAGCCTACGACCGATCGGAGATCCCGGCCATCCGCCCTTTTCTCACGCCTCCACCACGCCCTTGAGCCAGGCCTTCCCCCGCAGTCGTTCGACGCTGGTTTCCGGGAAGAGGTCGAGGGGGCTCTTGCCCTCGAGGCCCAGGCGGGGCACGGCGGCACAGGAAAAGCCGAGGCGCGCGCCCTCCTGCAGCCTCAAGGGAAGCTGAGCGACGGGCCGCACCTCGCCCGTGAGGCCCACCTCGCCCATGAAGAGGCACTTCTCGGCCAGCAGCCGGCCGCCGGCGCTGCTGCACAGCGCGGCGATGACGGCGAGGTCGGCGGCGGGATCCTCAATTTCCAGGCCTCCGGCCACGTTCACGTAGACGTCGCGGTCATGCAGCTGCACGCCGCCGCGCCGCTCGGCCACGGCGCAGAGCATGGAAAGCCTGGGCCCATCAATGCCGAGCGCCGTGCGCCGGGGGATGCCCAGGCCCGCGGCGGCCACCAGGGCCTGGATCTCCACCACCATGGGCCGCGTGCCGCTGAGCACCACGGTGGCGGCGCAGCCGGGGCGGGGCTCGGCGTCCAGGAAGAAGGGGTTGCCCTCGGCGGCGACCAGACCCTTCTCGGTCATGGCGAAGACGCCCAGCTCGAAGGCGGCGCCGAAGCGGTTCTTGAGGGCCCGCAGCAGGCGGTGGTGGTGGTGGCGGTCACCTTCGAAGGCGAGCACCGTGTCCACCAGGTGCTCAAGCACCTTGGGGCCCGCGAGGCTGCCGTCCTTGGTAACGTGGCCGACCAGCACCAGGGGCGTGCCCGTGGTCTTGGCCCAGCGGGTGAGCAGCGCGGCGCAGCCGCGCACCTGGCTCACGCTGCCGGCGCTGCTCTCGAAATCGGGATCGAAGAGGGTCTGGATGCTGTCCACCAGCAGCAGGCCCGGCTTCATGCGCTCGGCCTCCTCGAGGATGCGGCGCACGTCGGTCTCGGCCAGCAGGTGGATGCCGGGGTACTCCGCCCCCAGCCGCTGGGCGCGGAGCTTGATCTGGCGCTCGCTCTCCTCGCCGCTGGCGTAGAGCACCGAGCCCTGGGCCGTGGCCGCCCACTGCAACAGCAGCGTGGATTTGCCGATGCCGGGCTCACCACCCAGCAGCACCACCATGCCCGGCACCACGCCGCCGCCCAGCACCCGGTCCAGCTCCTGGATGCCGGTGGGGGACCGCTGGGCATCCGTGACTTCCACGTCCGCCAGGGCCACGGGGCCGGTGTAGTGACTCTGGGCGTAGGCCGAGCCCGCCCGCTGCAGGTCGCGTTTCAGTGAACCGCGGACCTCTTGCACGGTGTCCCAGGCGCCGCAGCCGGTGCATTTGCCCATGGCCTTCGGGTGGCGGACCCCGCAGGCCGTGCATTCGAACAGGGGGGAAGCCTTGGCCATCAGTCGCGGGTCTCGCGCTGGATGAAGGCCACGATGTCATCGGTGTTGGTGCCGGGCTGGAAGACCTCGCGGATGCCGAGGGCCTTGAGCGCGGGGATGTCCTCGTCGGGGATGATGCCGCCAGCGAAGACCAGCACGTCATCGGCGCCCTGCGCCTTCAGCAGCCGCAGCACCTCGGGGAAGATCTGGTTGTGGGCGCCGCTGAGGATGCTCATGCCCAGCACCCGGGCGTCCTCCTGCACCACCGCCGCGACGATCTGCTGGGGCGTCTGGCGGAGGCCCGTGTAGATCACCTCCATGCCGGCATCCCGCAGGGCCCGGGCCACGACCTTGGCGCCGCGGTCATGCCCGTCGAGGCCCGGCTTGGCGATGACGACGCGGATGGGCGCTGGGCTCATGGGGGGACTCCGGAGGGATTACCAGCCCTCAGTCTGCCTCAGCGCCTCGTAAAGGCCAATGGCGGCGGCCTGGGCCAGGTTCAGGCTGCGGTGGTGGTCGCCCAGCATGGGGATGCGCACGAGGTTGGCGGGGTGGGCGGCCAGGATGTCCTCGGGCAGGCCGACGGTCTCGCGGCCGAAGACCAGGCCGTCCCCGAAGGCCCAGGGCACCTGGGTGTGCCGCTTGGCCCCCTTGGTGCTGAAGAACCACAGCCGCTTGGCGGGGTTCCGCGCCATGAAGTCCCGCCAGCTCTCGTAGTGGGTGGGGTCGAGCTTCTCCCAGTAGTCGAGGCCCGCCCGGCGCAGGTAGTAGTCCGTGGTCTCGAAGCCCAGGGGATGGATGAGGTGCAGCTTCACGCCGTTGTTCACGCAGAGGCGGCCGATGCTTCCGGTATTCTGCGGAATCTCGGGCTGGTGCAAGATGATGTGGAACATGGGAGGTCCCAGTGGATGGTTGCTTGTTCTGCCAGATCGCGAAGAAGGAGATCCCCGCCGCCGTGGTGTATGAAGACGATACTCTGATCGCCTTCAAGGACATCTTCCCGCAAGCACCGGTCCACCTGCTGCTCATCCCGAAGGCACACTGCTCCGGCCTCGCGGACCTCACCCCCGAGACGGCCGCCGCCGCGGCGCGGATCCCCCAGGTGGCGGCCCGGCTCGCCGCGGAACACGGGGTGGAGGCCAGCGGCTGGCGCCTGCTCAGCAACAACGGCGCCGATGCGGGCCAGACCGTGTTCCACCTGCATTTCCACCTGCTGGGGGGCAAGCCCCTGGGCGGGAAGCTCTGCCTCTAGGACTAAGCCACGGACCCCTTGGCCCGCAGGAACTCGCCGAGGAGCTTGTCCTCGCTCATGATGTGCTTCACCAGCCACGTCTCGAGGAAGTCGAGGACGGCCCCCGTGAGCACCGTCTTGCCGGCCCGGTAGTCCGTGACCAGCTGGGCCACCTGCTTCACCAGGTCGGCGTGGATGGCCATGTGCATCTGGGCCCCGGGGTAGCGGTGGCTCATCATCAGGGCCTCCTCGGCCTTGAAGTGCCCGACCGTGTAGTCCTTGAGGAACACGAGCACCTTCTCGATCTCGTCCTTGCCCTTGCCCTGCTTCATGGCCGCGTGGAGGCGGTTCAGCACCTCCACCAGCGACTGGTGCTCACTGTCGATCTGCGCGTGTCCGACTTCCAGGGTGCTGCGCCATTGCATGTAGGCCATCTGATCGCTCCTGTGACGCAGGCCAACCGTGAAGGTGGATCTCTGTCTCAGCCGTAGGATGAAGGAGGCCGGAATTTTTGGCGACCAGGGTGTGATTAATGTCATTAGATCTATTGGAATTAACGGTTTGTATGCTTTTTCATGCTTGACATCATGCCTGGGTTGATGAAGTAGCAGGTCGGTTACTCCTGAATCCCAGGTGGGCGCCACGGGGCTCAACCGCGTCCGGGGTCGGTTGATTCTTAATTTCTAGAAATTTAGAATATGAGTCATGCCCTCTGCCCCGGTGGACCTCCAGCCCATGGCCCGGCGCCTCAAAGCGCTCGGTCATCCCTCGCGGCTCGCGATCCTGCGCCTGGTGGTGCAGGGGCCGGCCTCCGGCACGCCGGCGGGTGAGATCCAGGCCCGTCTGGGGCTGCCGGGCTCGACCCTCAGCCATCACCTGTCCGACCTAGCCCAGGCCGGCCTGGTGCAGGCCGCCCGCGAGGGCACCACCATCCGTTACGCCGCCCGCTTCGACCAGCTCAAGGCCCTCACCGACTACCTCTGGCAGGACTGCTGCGGCGCGGGCTGCCGCGATCCCCACTGCCCCTGAAAGGACCCGTCATGGCTCCCACTTCACCCGCGGCCACGGGCCCCGGTTCTCCCAAGGCCGCGGGCCAGGGGCGCCTGGGGTTCCTCGACCGGTACCTCACCCTCTGGATCTTCCTGGCCATGGGCCTCGGTGTGCTCCTGGGCTTCGCCGTGCCGGGCTTCAATCGGGCCATCAACGCCTGGAACGTGGGCACCACCAGCGTGCCCCTCGCCGCGGGCCTGATCCTGATGATGTATCCGCCCCTGGCGAAGGTGAAGTACGAGGAGCTCCACCTCGTGTTCCGCAACAAGAAGGTGCTCGGCCTCTCGCTGCTGCAGAACTGGGTCATCGGCCCCGTGCTGATGTTCGGCCTGGCCGTGCTCTTCCTGCGCGACCGGCCCGAGTACATGCTGGGCCTCATCCTCATCGGCCTGGCCCGCTGCATCGCCATGGTCATCGTGTGGAACGACCTGGCCAAGGGGGACACGGAATACTGCGCGGGCCTGGTGGCGTTCAATTCGATCTTCCAGGTGCTGTTCTTCAGCGTGTACGCCTGGTTCTTCGCCACGGTGCTGCCGGCGAAGCTGGGGCTCCAGGGCGCGGTGGTGGCCATCACGATCGGCCAGATCGCGGAGAGCGTCTTCATCTACCTCGGCATCCCGTTCATCGCCGGCTTCCTCACCCGGTTCGTGCTCGGACGGATCAAGGGCCTCGACTGGTACCACCGGGTCTTCGTGCCGAAGATCAGCCCGCTGACGCTTCTGGCGCTGCTCTTCACCATCGTGGTGATGTTCAGCCTCAAGGGCGACACCATCGTGAAGCTGCCCCTGGATGTGCTCCGCATCGCGCTGCCGCTGCTGGTCTACTTCGTGGTGATGTTCCTGGTGAGCTTCTGGCTGTCGCGGAAGGCCGGCGCCACCTATCCGCAGGGCGCCACCCTCAGCTTCACCGCCGCCAGCAACAACTTCGAGCTGGCCATCGCCGTGGCCGTGGCCACCTTCGGCATCGCCCACGGGGCGGCCTTCGCCGCGGTCATCGGGCCCCTGGTGGAGGTGCCGGTGCTCATCAGCCTCGTCAGCGTGGCCTTCTGGCTCAAGGCCCGCTGGTACCCGGACAGCACGGAGACCGTCACAGAGGTCACCTGCTGCCCGACGGCCGAACCCGGGAAGCGGTGAGCCATGGGCGCCTTCGACGGCAAGGGCATGGTGATCCAGGGGCTCCGGTTCCTCGCCCCGAAGGAGGCCTGCGAGGCCCTGGAGGGCGGCGCGCTCCTGGTGGACCTCCGCGCCGATGAGCTCGTGGCGATGAAGGCCTTCCGCGTGCCCGAGACCATCCACATCCCGCACCGCGAGCTGCCGGGCCTCCTCCCGGACCTGCCCAGGGACCGGGCCCTGGTGCTGGCCGACACCTCCGGCGTGTTCACCAAGGATGCGGCGCGGCTGCTCCTGGCTGAAGGGTTTCACGACGTGGCCTGCCTGAACGGGGGCCTGCTCGCCTGGGACCAGGAGGGGCTTCCGCTGCTCACCGATCCCGAGGCCATCCTCCACGGGGAGTGCGCCTGCGTCATGACCTCCCGCAAGAAAAGGCGCCCCATGCCCCGGTCCATCCTGTTCCTCTGCGTCGCCAACAGTGCCCGGTCCCAGCTGGCGGAAGGCCTGGCCCGGCGGCAGTTTCCATGGCTCACCATCCAGAGCGCCGGCAGCCGGCCCACGGGGGTGAACCCCTACGCGCTGGAGGCGCTGGCGGAGCTGGGCATCGACGCGAGCGCCCACACCTCCAAGTCCGTCCAGGACATCGATCCCGCTTCGGTGGACCTGGTCATCACCCTCTGCGCCGAGGAGGTGTGCCCGGCCTTCCTGGGCAGGGCCGAACGCCTGCACTGGCCCATTGCCGATCCCGCCAGCGCGGACCCGTCGCTGACGCCCGAGGAGCTGCGCCAGCGGTTCCGCGCCGCCCGGGACGAGATCCGGCGCCGGCTGGAGGGGCTGGCGCTCGGAGGCCCCGTCCCGCCGGCGGGCCGGCCGGGAACGTGAGATTCTGAGGCCTCGGCCGAGCTGCCGCACGAAGACCAGATCCCATCCCCTGCGAGGTTCCCATGGGCAAGCTCCTGTTCATCCTCAACGATCCGCCCTATGGCACGGAACGCAGCTACAACGGCCTGCGCCTGGCCGGCGCCGCGGCCAAGCGGGAAGGGGAGGCGGTCCGGGTCTTCCTGATGGGGGACGCAGCTGCCTGCGCGAAGCGGGGCCAGGCCACACCCAACGGCTACTACAACCTGGAGCGCATGCTGAAGGCCGTGACCGGGAAGGGCGGCAGCGTGGCCGTCTGCGGGTCCTGCATGGATGCCCGGGGCATCACCGAACCGGAGCTGGCGGAAGCCTGCCTGCGAAGCACCCTGGAGGAGCTGGCGGACTGGACGATCTGGGCGGACAAGGTGCTGATCTTCTGACCTGGGCTGGTCGAAGGGGGGCGGAGCGGGGCCCAGCGCGGTCAGGACGCGGGGCCCCGTCCGGGGTCGTCAGGGTGCCGAGAGGGGTGGCCGCGCCTCCTTCGGCCTTCCCACCCAGGCGTAGAAGCTCGGCAGGGCGAGCAGGGTGAAGAGGGTGCTGGTGATGAGGCCTCCCACCATGACGATGGCGAGGGGGCGCTCCAGCTCGCTGCCGCCCAGGCCGAGCAGCATGGGCATGAGGCCGAGGATGGCGCTGCCGGCGGTCATGAGCTTGGGCCGCACGCGGCCCAGGCTGGCCTCCTTCAGGGCCTCGTGGAAGGGGAGGCCGGAGGCCATGAGGTGCTTGGCCTGGCTGATGAGGACCAGGCTGTTCTGCACGGCCACGCCGAAGAGGCCGATCATCCCCACGATGGAGCTGATGTTCCACGTCTCCCCCGCGAGCCAGAGGGCGAACAGGCCCCCCGCGAAGGCGTCGGGGAGGGTCAGCACGACGACCATGACTTCCCGCCAGCGGCCCAGCGCCAGGTAGAGCAGGCCGATGACGAGGGCCAGGGCGGCGCCGACGGCCACCATCAGCCGTTTCTGGGTTTCCCGGGCCTCCTCGAGCTTGCCGCCCAGCTTCACCACGGTGCCCTTGGGGAGGGTGAGCCGCTTCAGCGCCTGCTCGAGCCGGTCGCCGGTGCCGCCGAGGTCCCCCGAAGTCCGGACGTTCAGGGCCAGGCGCCGCTGGGCGGCCTCGCGCCGGATCAGGCTCGGCGTGGCGGCCTCCTCGAACCGGGCCACCTGACCCAGCTCCACCACCCGGCCCCCGTCCAGCACCAGGGGCAGGCGCTTCAGGGTCTCGGGACTGGTGCGTCCGTCATCGGGAAACCGCACCACCCGCTCGATGCGCTGGGGGCCGTCGAACCGGGGCGAGGTCTCCATGCCCTGCAGGGCGGTCTTGAGGGTCTTCACGATGAGGGTCCGGGGCACGTCGAGGCGGCGGAGGGCGTCCTCGTCGGGCACCACGGTCCACTTGGGCAGGGCGCCTGCGCCTTCGGGGGTGATGGACGCCACGCCGGGCACCTTGGCCAGGGCCTCCTGGATGCCGGGGAGCTGGGCCTGGAGCGCGGCGAGGTCCGGGTGGAAGAGCTTCACCTGGATGTCGGCGGGCGTGCCGCCGATGCCTTCGGCGATGCGCATCTGCATGGGGGTGGTCAGTTCCACGGGGAAGGGCAGGTCCTCCGCGAGCTCCGCCACCTCCCGCTGCACCTCGGGGGTCCGCCGGGTGCCATCGAGCACCACCAGCACGTCGGAGATCGTGTGGGGCATGGGGTCTTCCGTCAGCTCGGAACGGCCGGTGCGCCGGTAGACCGACGCGACGCCAGGGAGCTTGACCAGCCTCTGCTCGAGCTGGAAGTTGGCCTCGTCCACGGCGGCCAGGCTCGTTTCCGCCGGGAGGATGCTGTTGAGGAGGAGGGCGCCTTCATCCAGGGTGGGGAGGAAGTTGCTCCCCAGGCGCAGGGCCAGCCAGAGGCTGGGGACCGTCAGCCCCAGGGCCAGGACGCGCACGATCGCGCCGTGACCCATGGCCCATTCCAGGGCCGGGCGGTAGAGGCGCTTCAGGCCCCGCACCAGCCGAGGTTCCTCGAGCGCGGCGCCGGGCGGCAGGAACCGCTCCACCAGGGCGGGCACCAGGGTGAAGCTCAGCAGGAGGCTGAGGGTCATGGCCGCGGCGATGGCCACGGCCAGCGGCGCGTAGAGCCGGCCCGCGAGGCCGCCGATGGCCAGCAGGGGAATGAACACCGCCAGGATGACCAGCACGGCCGTGAGGATGGGCACGCCCACTTCCGCCGCGGCCCGGGTGAGGGCCACGCGCCTGGGCTCATAGGACCCCTCCTGGGCCCGGGCGTTCGGCTCGCGGCCCTGGTGCTCGTGCAGGCGGTGGGCGAGGTTCTCCACCATGATCACGGCCGCGTCCACCAGGAGGCCCACGGCGATGGCCAGGCCGCCCAGGGTCATGGCGTTCAGGCCCAGGCCCGCGGCCTGCAGGGGAATCGCCGCGCCCAGGGTGGCGAGGGGCAGCACGGCGATGACGATGAGCGCCCCCCGGAGGTTCCCCAGCAGCGCCACCAGCACGAGGGCCACGAAGACGCCGCCGAGCAGGAGGGCCCAGGTCACCCCGTTCAGGGCGTGCGTGACGAGGCCGCCCTGGTCGTACATCAGGGTGAGGACCATGCCTTCCGGCAGGCTCTGGCGCAGTTCATCCAGGGCCTTCCGCGTCTCCCTGGCCACGTTCAGCGTCTCCGCCGAGGGCTGCCGCACGACGCGCAGGCTCACATCCTCGTGGCCTTGATGGCGGGCCAGGCCGCGCCGGAACGCGGCGCCTTCGCGGATCTCGGCGACATCGCTCAGGGGGATCGCCCCCCGGGGGGTCTTCAGGCGGAGCGTCTTGACGGCCTCGGGCTGGGCCGCGAGGCTGCGCACGGTGATGAACCAGCCCTTGTCCTGGATTTCCATCACGCCGGCGGCGCTGTCCTGGTGGCTGCCTTCCAGCGCGTCGAGAATCTGGGCCAGGCTCACGCCCTGCAGCCGCATGCGCTCGGGCTGGACGACGACCTGGAGCTGGCGCTCCTCGCCGCCGAGCCGCTCCACCCGGGCGACTCCGGGCACCGCCTGGAGGCGGGGGATCAGCACCTTCTCCGTGTGGTCCCGCAGCTTCATGGGATCGGTGGTGGGTCCCTCGAGCACGATCTCCATGATTTCCTGGAGGCGGCCCGCGGCGCTGGAGACGAGCGGGGCCCGGGTACCCTCGGGGAAGCCGCCTGCGATCCCGGCGAGGCGCTCGGCCACGAGCTGGCGGGCCCGCCAGGGATCCACGTCCCCTTCGAAGGCGATCACGACCTGGACGACCTCCGCCTGCACGGTGCTCACCACGCGCTTGACGCCGGGCAGGCCGCCGATGGCCTGCTCTACCGGCTGGGCCACGGTCAGCTCCAGCTCGGTGGCGGCGCGGCCCGGGCTCTGGATGAGCAGGTTGAGGCTGGGCAGGGTGAGGTCGGGGAAGAGGTCGCGCTTCAGGGTGGCGAAGCTGGCGACGCCCGCGGCGGCCCACAGCAGGGCCAGGGCGAAGACCCAGCCTTTGCGGGGGAGCAGCCAGTCGAACCATCGGCGGATGAGGGTCCGGTGCTGCGGCGTGGTGACCCGGGCGCGGCCATCGGGGCCCGTGGGAGCGGACGTCTGCGTCGGATCCTGGTGGGAGCGGGGATCAGTGGTCATGGTCGTCCCCTCCGCTCTTGCGCTTGATCTGGAGCGACTTCAGCAGGTAGGCCCCTTCGCCCACCACGGTCTCGCCGGGCTTCACCCCCTCAAGCACCATCACGTCCGTGCCGAGCTCCGCGCCCCGGTGCACGGGGCGGAACTCGGCCTCCTCGCCCTGCTTCACGAAGACGCCCCAGGTGCCTTCCACCTGCTGGAGGGCGCTCTGGGGGAGAACCACCGTCTTCGCCAGGGGCACGTGGACTTCCACCGGCGTGCCGGGAATCGGCAGGGGGCCGCCCAGGAAACGCAGGCGGTAGCTCAGCCGGCGGGTGTCGGCGGTGAGGGTCATGGGCGTGCCTTCCAGGCGGGCCTTCCAGCGCTGGCCGTCGGCCTTGCGGACGTCGGTGACGGTGCCCGGCCGCCAGTTCTCCGGCGCGGGGAGGGGCAGCTCGAGGTGGGCGATGGCGGCCGAGGCGACCTGGAAGCTGCCCAGTTCCTGCCCGGCTTCCACGCCCTGGCCGAGCTGGACCTTGTAGGCGGTGACCGACCCCGCCTTCGGCGCCCGCACGGTCAGGACCGCGCCGGCGCGTTCGGGATCCTGGCCCCGGGCCTCCAGGGCGAGGCGGGCGGCCTCTTCATCCGCGCGGGCCGTGGTGGCCTCGCTCCGGGCCGCCTCGAGCTCGCGCCGGGAACCGGCCTGGGCTTCGAAGAGCCGCTGCTCGCGGGCCAGCTCCGTGTCCGCGCGCTCGCGCCTGGCCCGGGCGGAGAGCCAGTCGGCCTTCAGGCGGGCCAGCTCCGGGCTCTGGAGGGCGACCAGTCCGGCTCCGGCGCCCACGCGCTGCCCCGGGGAGGCGAGGATCGCCGAGACGATGCCCTTCACCGGGCTGCTGAGCAGGGCCTGGGCGGACTCGTCGCCGATGGCCTCCGCGGGGTACCAGGCCCCTTCGGTCTTGGGCTCGGGCACCACCAGGAAGCGGAGGCCCCGGATGTCCTTCAGGGGCAGGTGGAGATGCTCACCGTCCTGGGCGCCCGGCTCCGGGTGGGCATCCTTGGCTTCGGCCGGGGAGGCTTTGCGAGCGCAGGCCATCGGAACCAGCAGGGCTGAGGTCAGCAGGAAACATCGAAGCGTGCGGTTCATGGGTTCACCCCGTGTGTGAGGGCCTGGAGTTCGGCGTGCAGAAGGTGGGCGGCCTGGAGGCGTCGGTACGACGCGGCCTGGGCCTCCAGGAGCTGGCGGCGGATGGGCAGGGCCTCGGAGGGGCGTTCCTTGCCTTCGCTGAGGCGCAGGCCCACGGCCTTGAGCGCCTGCTCGAAGCCTTTGAAGGGGGCGGCCGGCACCGCGGACTGGGAACGGCTCAGGGCGGACTGGAACCGCGCGTCCAGGTCGAGGCGCGCGATGTCCAGCTCCCGGCGGGCGGCTTGTCGGCTGGCTTCCACCTCGCGGTGGATGGCCCCGGATTCGCCCGGTCGGGAGAAGCGGTAGGCCAGACCGACCCGGCCGACCCGCTCCTCGCCCTCCCGCGCGTAGCTGCCCCGCAGGCTCCATCGGCTGGTGGCCAGGGCCTCCTGGTGCCGCAGCGCCTGGTCCTCCAGGTCGAGGCGGCTCTGGAGCGCCCGGCGCAGGGCGCTGGCTTCGAACCTGGACTGGAGCTGCCCCGTGGGGGTGGGTGGCAGCTCTCCCGGATCGGCCAGGGGGACAGGCAACCCCGGGACCTCCGCCAGAGCCCGAAGTCCCGCCCAGGCCAGCTGGTGCTGCCGGCGGGCCTCGTCAAGGTCGGCCTGGGCCCGCAGCACCTCGCCTTCCACGAGGCTCACCTGGAAGCCCGGGTCCGCGCCGGCCGCCAGCCGCGCCTGGGCGGCCTGGAGCCAGGCTTCGACCGTGGCGAGGTCCGCCTCGCGGAGGCGGAGCAGACGCTCGGCCAGCCAGGCCGCCAGGTAGGCCTGCCGGAGTTGGAACCGGGCTTCAACCTCGGCGGCGCCGCGGAGCACAGGGTCCGCCTGGCCGAGGGCCTGCTCCAGCTGCCGCCGGATTCCCGGCGACAGGAACAGGGGGAGATCCAGGTCCACAGCCCTGTCGGTGGTGGTGGCGGCGGTCGGGCTGGTGCGCGGACCGGCGGACACCGCCAGGGCGGGGCCTTCGCGGAGGAAGCCCCGGCTGCCGCTCAGGGCCCGGGCCCGCTCGGCCAGGAGGGCCTCCGCACGGTACTGACCGGGACTCGTGCGGGCCCGCTGGAGGATGTCGTCATAGGAGAGCGGGGGTGCCTGGGCCTGCAGCAGCAGGCAGGGCAGCATCCCCAGGAGGAGGGTGCGCATCGGGTGCCTCGATCGAGATGGAAGGACATCACGGCAGGGCGAGGCCCAGCCGCGTGATCAGGTGTCTGCCCCCTCAGGCCCGGGGAGGCTCCTTCTCAGGTTCGATCTCGAGGCTCACCAGGTGGGCGGCCCGCTCCGCCTCGAAGCGGGATTCCGGCGGCGCATCGGGCAGGGGGGGAACCGGCGGGTCCGGCACCGGCACCGTGGCGCAACCGTCCGGGCAGAGGATGTGGCAGACGGGGGCGCAATCGTCCTCCGGCCCCTCCGTGCAGAGGTCCGTGCCGGTGGCGCCCAGGTAGACCGAGGCGAGGCAGAGGAGGAGGATCGCGACCCAGCGCCTCACGACGCGGCTCCGTGAACCTGTCCCCGGGTCTCTTCGTTCAGGCAGAGGCCATGGTGCATCAGCCGGACCACGCAGGGATCGACGATGCGGTAGTGGATGTGGGTGCCGTGCCGGCGCGTGCTCAGGATGCCGAGGTCCACCAGGCGCCGCAGCTGGTTGGAGACAGCCTGGGGCTTCATGTCCACCGCTTCGGCCAGGTCGCTCATGCAGGGGTCGCCCAGGAGGACCAGGGCGTGCAGCAGGCGCAGCCGCGTGCCCGAGGCCAGCACCTCGAAGACCTGGGCCAACTCGGAGGCCAGCGGGCTCCCCAGCAGCGGTCGCTCGGAGAGGAGTGCCTTGGGGGTGCAGGCGGGAAGGGAGGTGGGCTTCGCCATCCCCGCCATATTACATGAAGGTGTGTAATTCGGGGGCCGCGCTCCGCCGGCTCACCCCCGACGCAGCTTCCGGAAGGCCAGGACCAGCCCGGTGCCGCCCACGGTCAGCCAAAGTCCGACCACACCGGCGATCACGGCCCGCTTGAGGCCATCCCCCGTGAACTCGAAGCTGTGGAGGCGGAAGGCCAGGTCGTAGAACCGCCAGATGCCCGTGCGGCGGGCCCGGATCTCGCCGGTGAGGGCGTCCACGTACAGGCGGGTGCTCCCCGGCCGCAGGTGGAAGGCGAACACGGGCCGCGGCCCGGTGTACTCCCCGGGAAGCTCGTGGGTCTGGGGACCCTGGCCGGCCAGGAGGATGCCCGGGCCCGAGCGGGGAAACAGGTAGGCCGCCTCCAGGTCCCAGGCCCCGGAAAAATCCCGACGGGCCGCGTCCGAGGCCCAGGCGAGCGGGAGGGTCCCGCCGAGGCTCCGGCGGGCGGCGAGGTCCCAGACCTCCGTGGTGGCGCCGTGATCGAGCACCGCCACGGGATGGCCCTCTGCGTGGCGCAGGGTCACGGTTCTCGCGCCGGCGATCCGGTCCCCGGGCGGCAGCATCCAGTCCTGCAGGGCGGGGGTGGCGGCGCTGCGCCCCGTGCTGGTGGCCTGCCCCCGCACCGTGCGGATGGGCCACAGGGCGAACACCAGGGCGGTGCCCATCCAGAAGAGCAGCGGCAGGAGCACGCCGAGACCCAGCCAGAGGTGCCAGGTCCAGAGGCGGCGCCGATGGAATGTCCTCGATTTCACAGTCCTCCCCCCCGATGGTTCTGGGACCAGCCTCTCAGATGGCGAATGAACGTGCATTTGTAATCAGACATCCCGCGACCCTGCCAGGGATGTTCGACTCCTAGTCGTCGGTCCGCAGACGATACCCGACGCCCGGTTCAGTCCGGAGATAGGCCGGCCGAGACGGATCGACTTCCAGTTTGTGCCGCAGCTGGGTCATGTAGACGCGCAGGTAAAGCGGTTGGGCCGCAGCAATGCCGCCCCAGACCTCCTTCAGCAGCTGCCGGTGGGTGACCACCTTGCCCGCGTGGCGGATCAGGGTCGTGAAGAGTTTGTATTCCAGGGGCGTCAAGTGGACCTCTTCTCCGGCGACCCATACCTGGCGCTTGGCCAGGTCGACGCGCCAGCGGTCCAGGAGGAACACCGGATCGGACTGGGCGGCCGGGTCGGCATGACGCAAGGCCACCCGGACCCTGGCCAGCAGTTCGCTGGTACCGAACGGTTTGGTGAGGTAGTCGTCCGCGCCCAGGTCCAGGGCCTTCACCTTGTCGGCCTCCTGGCCCCGGGCGGAAATCACGATCACGGGGATCTGGCTCCACTCCCGCAGGCGGGCCAGGACCTCCAGTCCATCCAGGTCGGGCAGGCCGAGGTCCAGCAGAATGACCAGAGGTTGGTGCTGAGCCACCTGCTCAAGCCCCTCCCTCGCGGTAGCTGCTTCAAGGTAACGGTAGCCACCGCCCTCAAGCGCGACCCGGAGGAACCGCCGCATCTGGGGTTCGTCCTCGATGAGCAGGACAAGCGGAGCCGGAGCCGTCATGAACCTTCCTCCGGCAGGGATGGGGGCGCTCCCAGGGGCAAGGTGACCAGGAACTGGGCCCCGCCTTGAGGGTGGTTGACCGCCTGGATGCGTCCTCCATGGGCCGTCACGATGCCTCTGCAGATGGCCAGCCCGAGACCAGCGCCGGGGCGGCTGGCGGCGGCTTCGCCCCGGGCAAGCTTCTCGAAGATCCGATCCGCTTCGCCTTCGGCAATGCCTGGCCCCTGGTCCGTCACCGAGATGGTGACGGTGTGCTGGGTCGTCCAGACCTTGATGTCCACGGGTGACCCGGCAGGGGAATACTTCATGGCGTTGTCCAGCAGGTTCAGGAGCACCTGCTCCATGAGCACCGGGTCCATGGATACGAGCGGCGGGGCGTCAGGCAGGAGCGTCCTGACGCGGGCGGCATCAGGACCCAGCTCCCGCCGGTTGAGCACGGCCCCGATCAACTCCTCCACTGGGATCCACTCCGTCTGGAGGTCGAGCGTCCCGGATTCCAGGCGGGTGATGTCGAGCAGGTTGCTGACCAGCCGGTGCAGCCGTTGGGCCTCCTCCTGGGCCGTGGTCAGCAGGTCCCGGCGGGTGCTTTCCGGCAGGTCGGGAGTCTCCAGGGCGGTGCTGACGGCGCCCGTGATGACGCCGAGGGGTGTTCGCAGGTCGTGGGAGACGGAGCTGAGCAGCGCATTCCGCAGGCGCTCTTCGTCGGCGCGCCGTCGGTCCGCATGCCCCTGTTCGGCCAGAATCGCCCGCTCCAGGGCCAGGGCGGTCTGGTTGGCGAAGGCTTCCAGCAGCTGGTGCTGATCCGGCTCGCTCCACTGGGGCGCACCATCGGGCAGGACCCCCATCACGCCCAGGGTGCCACGGGTGCCGCGGAGGGGAAGGTACGTGGCGCGGGCGCCGGGGAGCGTCAGCGTGCCGAGGCCCGCGGGCTCACCGTGTTCGAAGACCCACTGGGCCACCCCCCGTTCCTGGTCGCCCAGGGGAAAACCCTGGGAATGCACGAGGGCGGCCAGGTTGCCGCCCGAGTCCGGGAGAAGGACCACGGCATGGCTGTGGAACTGGTTGGCCACCGTCTGGATGGCGGTGGCCACGAGGGCCGTGGAGCTGGCGCTCTGGGCCAGTTCCTGTCCGAGGCGGTAGAGCGCCTGGGTGCGCTGCTCGCGGCTCCGGGCCAGGCGGGCCTGGGCCTTGATCCGCTCGGTCAGGTTCCCGATGACCACTCCCACCAGCAGCATCACGGAGAAGGTGCCCACATGGCGGAAGTCCGAGACCACGAACGTGAAATAGGGCGGGATGAAGATGAAGTCGAAGGCGGCCACGCTCAGCAGGGAGGCGAGCAGCGAGGGCCCCCGGCCGAACCGGGTGGCCACGATGAGGATGCCCAGCAGGTAGACCATGACGATGTCAGCCAGCTCCGCGCGCCGAAAGACGATGCCCGCCACGGTGGTCGCCATGCCGACAGCCAGCACGCTCAGCAGGTAGTTCCGGAGCGGGCTGGTGATGCGGGCGCGCAGGCCGGGCTTGGGTCCGGTCGCAGCAGCCTCGCCCGTGATGACATAGATGTCGATGTCGCCGCTGGCCCGGATCAGGTCATCGACCGGAGAGCCGGCCAGCAGATCGAGCCAGCGGGAACGGGTGGGCTTCCCCACCACGATCTTGGTGATGTTGCGGTCCCTGGCGAAGGTCAGGATGTCTTCGTCGGCCCGCCCACAGCCTTCGAGAACCACGGTCTCGCCGCCGAGCTTCTCCGCCAGCCGCAGATTGGCTTCCACCCGTCCGCGCTCCTCCTCGCTGAACCGGAGGTGCCGGTGTGATTCCACATAGAGGGCCACCCAGGATGCTCCGAGGGAACCGGCCATGCGCCGGGTGGCGCGGATCAGCCGTTCAGAGAGACCGTCGGGACCGACGCAGACCAGCAGCCGTTCGCCGGCGGCCCAGGTCTTCCGGATCCCCTCCGACTCCATGTAGCGCCGCATCTGGGCGTCCACATTCTCCGCGGTGTGGCGCAGGGCGAGTTCACGCAGCGCGAGGAGGTTCCCCTTCCGGAAGAAATGGTCCTTCGCATGGCGGGCCTGGTCGGGCAGGTAGACCTTCCCCTCCTTGAGCCGGACCAGCAGGTCGTCCGGAGAGAGATCCACCAGCTCGATCTCGTCGGCCCGCTCGAGAATCGTATCGGGCACATTCTCGCGGACGAGGATCCCCGTGATCTGGGCCACCACGTCCTTGAGGCTCTCCAGGTGCTGCACGTTCATGGTGGTGTAGACGTCGATGCCCGCGTCCAGCAGCTCGAGCACGTCCTGCCATCGCTTCGCGTGCCGGGAGCCCATCACGTTGGTGTGGGCCAACTCGTCCATGAGGATCAAGCCCGGCTTCCGCGCCAGCGCCGCTTCCAGATCGAACTCCGGAAGGAACTGGCCGGAATAGGCGAGTTCCTTCCGGGGAAGCACCTCGAGCCCCTCGGTCAGGGCCGCCGTCTCGCTGCGGCCGTGGGTTTCCACCACGCCGATGAGCACATCCTCGCCTTCCGCACGCCGTTCCTGGGCTTCCGAGAGCATGGCGTACGTCTTGCCGACGCCCGGGGCCGCCCCGAAAAACACCTTCAGCTTGGCCCGCTGCTGGATGGCCTCCGCCTCCTGCACCTGGCGGAGCAGCTGGTCAGGGTCGGGCCGGCGGGGTTCGGGCATGGGGGAGGCTATCGCATCGCAGTCACCGCAGTGTCCTGCCTTTTACCGCTGCGCTGCTAGGGCCAGATTCAGCTTGAGGACGTTCACGCGGGGCTCGCCGAGGATCCCGAACTGCGGGGGCTCGGTATGGGCGGCCACCAGCGCCCTCAGCCGCCCGGCCTCCAGGCCCCGGGCCCGGGCCACCCGCGGAATCTGGAATTCGGCCGCGGCCGGGCTGATGTGGGGATCCAGGCCGCTCCCGGAAGCGGTGACCAGATCCACTGGCACCGGCCCCGTGGCCAGGGGATCGGCGGCACGGAGGACCGCCACGCGTTCCTGGACAGCCCCCCAAAGGACAGGGTTGCTGGGAGCCAGGTTCGAAGCCCCGCTGTTGGCGGCATTGTAGGGAAGCGGCTTTCCCGCCGCATCCAGGGTCGCCGAGGGGCGGCCCCAGAATTCCCCGGGAGCGCTGAAGGATTGGCCGATCCACTCCGAGCCGATGACCCGGCCGTCCTTGCGGATGAGACTGCCTTCCGCCTGGTGGGGGAAGAGGAGCTTGGCGAGTCCGGTGATCGCCAGGGGATAGGCGACGCCTGTCAGGAGGCTGAACGCCAGGAAAGACATCAAGGCCGGTCGGAGTTGCAGGTTCATGGGAAGACCTCAGGCGGCGAGACGAAGGGTGACGAGCAGCCAGTCGATGAGCTTGATGCCCACGAAAGGGACGGCGAGGCCGCCGGCGCCGTAGAGCAGCAGGTTGCGCTGGAGCAGCTGGGCGGCCCCCACCGGACGGTAGGTCACGCCGCGGAGCGCCAGGGGGATGAGCGCCACGATGACAAGGGCGTTGAAGATCACCGCGGAGAGGATGGCGCTCTCCGGGCTGTGGAGCCGCATCACGTTCAGGGCGCCCAGGGCGGGATAGGTGGCCACGAAGGCCGCCGGAAGAATGGCGAAGTACTTGGCCACGTCGTTGGCGATGCTGAAGGTGGTCAGCGAGCCACGGGTCATGAGCATCTGCTTGCCGATCTCGACAATCTCGATGAGTTTCGTGGGGTTCGAATCGAGGTCCACCATGTTCCCCGCTTCCTTGGCGGCCTGGGTGCCGCTGTTCATGGCCACGGCCACGTCGGCCTGGGCGAGGGCTGGCGCGTCATTGGTGCCGTCGCCCGTCATGGCCACCAGCCGGCCGCCGGCCTGGTACTCGCGGATGAGCTTGAGCTTGGCCTCGGGGGTGGCCTGGGCCAGGAAATCGTCCACCCCGGCTTCGGCCGCGATGGCGGCGGCCGTCAACGGGTTGTCGCCGGTGATCATGACGGTCTTGATGCCCATGCCGCGCAGCTCGGCGAATCGTTCCCTGATGCCGCCCTTCACAATGTCCTTGAGCTGGATGACGCCCAGGGCGCGCGGCCCTTCGGCCACCACGAGCGGCGTCCCGCCTGCCATGGAGATCTGGTCGACGGTGCGCCGGAGGTCCTCTGGGAACTTGCCGCCCAGGCCCTGGACATGCTCCTCAATGGCCGAGGCCGCGCCCTTGCGGATTTGACGTTCGCCCAGGTTGACCCCGCTCATCCGAGTCTGGGCGGTGAAGGGCACGAAGTGGGCGTCCAGGGCGTGGAGGTCCCGCTCCCGCAGGCCGTACTGATCCTTGGCCAGGACGACGATGCTTCGCCCCTCGGGGGTCTCGTCGGCCAAAGAGGAAAGCTGGGCGGCGTCGGCGAGATGCGCGAGGTCGATCCCCTCTGTCGGAAGGAACGCCACGGCCTGGCGGTTGCCCAGGGTGATGGTGCCGGTCTTGTCGAGCAGCAGCACGTCCACATCCCCAGCTGCCTCCACGGCCCGGCCGGACGTGGCGATGACATTGGCCTGGATCATGCGGTCCATGCCCGCGATGCCGATGGCGCTCAGCAGGCCGCCGATGGTGGTGGGAATGAGGCACACCAGCAGGGAGACGAGGACTGTCAGGCTCAACGGAAGGCCCTGCCCGGCTGCCTTGGCCGCGTAGATCGAGTACGGCAGCAGGGTGGCCGTGGCCAACAGGAAGATGATCGTGAGCCCCGCGAGAAGAATGTCCAGGGCGATCTCGTTGGGCGTCTTCTGGCGCTTGGCGCCTTCCACCATGGCGATCATGCGGTCGAGGAAACTCTCGCCAGGATTTGAGGAAATCCGGATGAGCAGCCAGTCCGAAAGCACGAGGGTACCCCCCGTGACGGCGGAGCGGTCCCCGCCGCTCTCCCGGATCACAGGCGCGCTCTCCCCCGTGATCGCGCTTTCGTTGACCGTCGCGACGCCCTCCACGACCTCCCCATCTCCCGGGATGGTGTCGCCGGCCTCCACGAGCACCAGATCATCGATGCGCAAGACTGTGGCGCCGACGGTCTCCGAGGGCCCCGTCCGTTCCCGTCCGAGCAGGCGGCGCGCCTTCACATCCTTCTTCGAATTCCTCAAGGCATCCGCCTGGGCCTTGCCCCGGCCTTCCGCCATGGCCTCGGCAAAGTTGGCGAAGAGCAGGGTGAACCAGAGCCACAGCGAGATGGCCAGGATGAACGTCGGCCGTCCTTCGCCATGGCCGCCCAGAGCCTGGATCCACAGCCCCGTAGTGAAGGCGCTGCACACCCACACGGTGAACATGACCGGATTGCGGAGTTGATGGAGCGGATTGAGCTTCCGGAGCGCATCGACCGCCGCGCGCCGCACGATGCGGGATTCAAACAGGGGGCGGGCCTGGATCGCTTGCCGGGTATGGGAAACCACCATGGCCTCCTTCAAGAGGGGTCGATTATCGAGACAGGGACATGCCGAGCGTGAGCAGGAGAGGCGCGATCAACATGACAAGAAGCAACTGGAACCAAGGGTTCCGCGGAACGGCGGCAGGCCGTTCGCCAGCGGAGTCCGAGTGGGGGCGTGAACCAACCACGGCGCGCCTCAATGCATCGACAGGTGCTCGGCGATGGGGCCGAGCGCCAGGGCTGGGATGAAGGTCAAGGCGCCCACCAGCAGCACGACTCCGATCAGAACCCCGACAAACAGTGGCGTGTGCGTGGGAAGGGTTCCGAGGCCCTCGGGCGTGTGCTTCTTCTGGACGAGGGACCCGGCCATCGCCATGACGGGCCAGATGACGCCGAAGCGGCCCAGGAGCATGGCGGTGGCGAGCCCGTAGTTGTAGAAGGGGGTATTGGCTGCCAGTCCGCCGAAGGAGCTTCCGTTGTTGTTGGCGGCGCTGCTCCAGGCGTAGAGGATCTGGCTGAACCCATGGGGCCCCGGGTTGCTGACGGAAGCGGTGGCCGCAGGCGTCAGCACGGTGACGGCGGAGCCGATCAACACCGCGGCGCAGGGGAGGAGAATGGCGAGGGAAGCCATCTTCATGTCGAAGGCCTCCACCTTTTTCCCGAGGTACTCCGGTGTCCGGCCCACCATGAGTCCGCTGATGAAGACGCCCACCAGGACGAACATCAACATGCCGTACAGGCCCGAACCGACACCTCCGAACACCACCTCGCCGAGCTGCATGAGCAGCATGGGCACGAGACCTCCCAAGGGCGTGAAGGAATCGAGCATCGCATTCACGGACCCGTTCGACGCGGCGGTGGTGGCGGTGGCCCACAGGGCGGAACCGCCCGCGCCGAAGCGGACCTCCTTCCCCTCCATGTTGCCGCTGGCCTGGGACAGGGTGGCTGCCTGAGTGGCGGCCGCACTCGACAGACGCGGATTGCCCCGCAGCTCTGCCTGGGTGCACACAGTCAGGGCCAGAACGAAGATGGCGCCCATGGCGGCGAGGAGGGCCCAGCCCTGGCGGCGGTCCTTGACCATGCGTCCGAAGGAGGCGCACAGGCCGGCGGGAATCAGCAGGAGACTCAAGGTCTGGGCGAAATTCGACAAGGGCGTGCTGTTCTCGAAGGGGTGCGCGCCGTTCACGCCGAAGAAACCGCCGCCGTTGGTTCCCAGCATCTTGATGGCGATCTGCGACGCGGCGGGGCCCATGGCCAACACCTGCCCGCCGCTGGTGCGGACGTAGGCGCTGAAATTCTGGATGACGCCTTGGGACACCAGGAACAGGGCAAACACGAACGAAAGAGGCAACAGGATGTAGAGGGTGCTTCGGACCAGATCCACCCAGGCGTTGCCCAGTCCCGCGGCGCTCCGCCGCGTGAGCCCCCGGATGAACGCCGTCAGCACGGCGATGCCCGTGGCGGCGGAAAGGAAGTTCTGCACCGCGAGGCCCAGCATCTGGGTGAGGTAGCTGAGGGTGCTCTCGCCGGAATAGGTCTGCCAATTGGTGTTGGTGATGAAGCTCACCGCCGTGTTGATGGACAGGTCGGTGGCCACGTTGCCCATCCCCTCAGGGTTCAAGGGCAGGGCGGCCTGGGTTTTCATCAGCAGGAACACGGCGCCCAGTCCGACCAGCTTGATGAGCGTGATGGACCAGGCGTAGGCCTTCCACCCCATGTCCTCCTGGGATCGGACGCCCATGAGGCGATACAGGCCCCGTTCCACTGGGCCCAGTACGGGATGCAGGAAAGTCCACTCCCCCTCCAGGACTTTCGCCATGTAGGCACCCAGCGGGAAAGCCAAAGCGAGAAGGACGGCCAGGAAGGCAAGATTCTGGATCCAGGCATGGCTCATTGGAAGGACTCCGGGCTGAGGAGGGCGAAGGCGAGGTAGGCCAGCAGGCCGAGCGCCAGCAGGGCGGCGATGAACAGGGCAGGTGTCATGGTTGCTCCAGGGCTAGTCGCCGAAGAATTGCGCAAGGATCCAGGCCATCAAGGGGAACCACATGACCGCCAAGGCCAAGGCGGCCTCTCCTGTCCGCTTCGAGTCGTGGCGGCCGACCTCCCGCGCCATCCGGGTCCCCAACCACCCCATGAAGGCGGCGAGAGGCAGGAACCACGGCATGAGCAGGCGCATGGGAAGGATCCAAGGTCAGAGCTTCACAAGAAGGGCCAGGTTGAGGCGGCTTTCGGTCTTGCGGAGATCAGGGGCCCAGCCGGCCACCGCGGAGCCCAGAGGGCCCTGGTTGCCGCCCGGAGGCGTGATGCCGTTTTCGCCGGCGAAATAGGGCACGCTGGCGCCCCGCCGGTTGAACTCACCGCGAAAGGTGATGTATTGGCTGGGCATGTAGTCATAGGTCACCGAGCAGTCCCACGCGTGGAAGGGGTCGCCCGGGTTGGCCGTGAAGTAGGGGGTTCCTGAGGCCGCGGTGGCCCCATTGATCGGAGGCATCAGGACAAGGTACCGGCCGGGATTCGTGATGGCGCCGCCGCCGATGGTGATGGCGTGACGGTCGTGGGCGAACCAGAACCGGTTGTAGAGCATCCAGCCGGCGAAATACTGTTTGGGTTCGGCGGCGGTCCCGGATCGACTCACCCCGCCGCCCTGCTCGTCGCCCAGATCGAACGTGAAGGTCGCGGCCATCTTGCCAAGGAAGGACTCGGGCTGGTCGTAGTACTTCCACTGGATGCTGTTGTCTGTGTGGCGGCGGGTGCGCTTCTGGTTGCCCAGCGTGTCAGCGCCCAGGAAATAGTTGTTCGAGATGACATTCAGGTTGCCCGAGGGGCGCCAGTTGAGGGACGCGCCGATGCCGGGGGTGTTGTTGAAGGTGTTGTAGGACTGCCAGCCGTTGACGAGCCAAAGCTCCAGCTTCAGCTTGTCCGTCGGGAACACCTGCAGGCGCAGGCCATTGAAGAACCAGGGCGTGTTCGCGGAGACATACGAGGGCTGATAGGCCCAGTTGTCGAAGTTGTAGTAGCTGAAGAGCCCGATGTAGGACATGAAGATGCCCGCATCGAGGTTGACGCCGTTCAGCGCGTCCCAGTGGTAGCCGCCGTAGGCCTCGGAGAGGTAGCGGTAGGCGTTGTCCGCCTGCCATTGGCCGCGGCTGGGGCTCGCGTCGTTGCGGGGCGTCATCGAGGAATACATCCCGAACTGGGTCATGACGCGGCCCCGGACGTTGTCCCAGTGGAAATCGCCGCCGAGGCCCAACTGCTGCACCTGGACCTCATTCGTCCGGCCCGTCTCACAGGAGCCCACCAGGGTGTGGTCCTTGGGATGGTTGAAGCTGTAGACCGCATTGACGTCGGCCCGGAATTCACCCGTGAAGTACTTCGAATCGATCACGGACTCCTTCGTGCGGGGATTCCCGTTGAGCCAGGTGAAGTCGGCGAAGGCGAACGGTTCGGCGGCCTTCGCCGGCCCGGAGGTGACCGGCGCCTGGATCGGCGCCTGAGCCAGCGCCGGCAGGCTGGCCAACGCACACAGGAGAAGGGACCATTTCATCGAAGCTCCAACACCGGCTCACCGGCCAGTCGAAGCAGAATGAGCTTCGGGACATTAGGGCCGCGTTAGGGTTTGGACGGTGGGCGTTAGGATTTTGTTAGTAACCCACGCTGCGCCGGGCGATCTTGGCTGCGCCGGGCGATCTTGGAGAGACCCCTTGGTCTGGGCCGCCTGAGGGGTTCTGACCGCCTCGGTCGACGCTTCCACAAGGAACGGAGAGGGCGACGGCATGATGTGGGCCCCGGTCCCGGCCCCTTTCAGTCATCAGCGGCTGGATGTCGGTCGAATGAAGCCAGACAGATTCAGAACCAGGTTTTGATCTGCGGTCTGATCGCCCCAATCAGGCAGAGGTGCGTTTTTTTGGGCTGGTCCCTTGGGCGAAACGCGCGGTGCTCGGGGCACGCCTTCGGGCCTGGCCAGGCGGCGAGGGAGGAGAGACGTGGCCGGATTCTCGAGAATCTGGGCTCCCCGGACAGCTGGCGGGTCGAAAAAAAGCGAAACCTTGATCGGCGATCTTCCTCCGCGGAACCAGGCCAGGCCGGCGAGAACGTGGCCGCGAGGTCATGAATTTCGCCATTCTCGATGAGAATCGCCAGGTTATGCGTCGATTTCGCTTTTATTTCCGCTTGTTGCCTTTCTGGGTCTTTCTAGACTTTGAAGTGGTTCTCAGTGGAGAAAAGTGGTTCGAAGTGGATCAAAGTGGTCTCGCTCCGGTTCGTTCTCTCCGTTTGGGTAACTGGTTGAAAGGCGTTACCGGTGCTGCGACTTCGCGGAAACTCACCGGCCACGGTGGATGAGAAGGGGCGTCTGAAGCTCCCCACATCCTTCAAGGCCGAGCTGGAATCCTTCGCCCAGGGCGAGGGGAGCGGAGCCCTGGCCGGCACCCTGCGGCACTACCTCACCTCCCTGGACGGGCGGTCGGCCCGGCTCTATCCCCTGCCGGTCTGGGAGGCCATCGAAGCCCGCCTGGCGGCCCTGCCGTCCACCAGCCCCGCCAAGCGCAAGTTCCTGGAGACCACCGCCTACTTCGGCAGCGAAGTGGAGCCCGACGCCCAGGGCCGCTTCGTCATCCCGCCCATCCTCCGCGAAGCCGCGCAGCTCACCGGCGAAGTCGCGGTGCTCGGGCAGATGGACCACCTGGCCCTGTGGAACAAGGCCGGCTTCGAGCGCCGCCTGGCGGCGGAACCGCTGGGCGCCGACGACCTCGCCCAGCTCGCGGACCTGGGGATCTGATGATGACCGCCCAGCCCCCCGTCCATGTCCCCGTGCTGCTCCAGGAGGTCCTCGACAACCTGGTGCTGCCGCCCGCGGCGCGGATCCTCGACCTCACCCTCGGCCTCGGCGGCCACGCGGAAGCCCTGCTGGCGCGGGCCGACGGCCAGTCCCGCTACCTGGGCGTGGACCGCGACCCCGAAGCCCGCGACCTGGCGCGTCAGCGCCTGGGCGCGGACGCCCGGCTCACCATCCTGCCCGGCACCTACGAGGACCTGTGGGAGAACGCCTCGTTCCTCGCCTGGCGGACGGCGGAGGCCCCCGGCGGGTTCGACGCGATCCTGGCCGACCTCGGGGTGTCCACCCTGCAGCTGCGCAGCCCCGGAAGGGGCTTCAGCTTCCGGGACGAAGGGCCCCTCGACATGCGGATGGATCCTGAGCACGGCCTCTCCGCCCGCGCCTGGATCGCCGAGCAGACCGATGAGAGCCTCGCCGACGCCATCTACCATTACGGCGAAGAGCGCGCCAGCCGGCCCATCGCCCGGGCCATCCTCCGGGCCCTGCAGGACGGCCGCCTGGAGACCACCCACGACCTGGCCCAGGCCGTCTACCGGGTCATCCCCAGGGAGCCCGCCAAGCGGAAGGGCCACAGCGACCCCGCCACCCGCACCTTCCAGGCCATCCGCATCGCCGTCAACGGCGAGCTCGACCGGCTGGCCGCCGCCCTGGAGGCCGCCGTCGGCCACCTCCGCCCCGGCGGGCGCCTGGCGGTCATCAGCTTCCACAGCCTCGAGGACCGCATCGTCAAGCAGACCCTGCGCCGCCTCGCGGGCATCTACGACGGCCCGGGCCGCACGGCCCCGGTCGAGCTCCCCCGCATCGTGAAGCTCATCCACGCCGGCGGCCTCGCACCCAGCGACGCCGAAGCCGCCGCGAATCCCCCCTCCCGGTCCGCCCGCCTGCGCGTGGCGGAACGGCTCGCCTGAACGAGGTCCCCCATGGCCACCGGAACCCTGCCGAACGCCTCCTCCACCCGCATGGTGGAGAGCGAGGGCATCCTCCGCATGCTGCTGCTGGTGCTGGCCCTGGCCATGCCCCTGGGCACGCTCGCCTACCTGAAGATCCAGAGCACCCGCATGAGCTACGCCATGGGTGAGATCAAGGAGCGCATCCGCAAGGAGGAGGAGTTCCAGCGCAAGCTCATGCTGGAACGCAGCCGCTACCAGCGCGAGGAGGAGGTCCAGGTCTACGCCCAGAAGGCGGGGCTCCAGCCCCGGAAGCAGGGGCACCTCATCCGGCGCTCCTTCACGGCGGAAGATCAGCGCATCGCCAAGCTCCGTCCGGTCTCGTCCGAGGCGCTGTAGGCTGTAGGCTGGGGCTGTAGCCCCTCGTCACCGCTCCATCCAGCCCCGGCCATCCCGTGTCCCTCCGCTTCGCCACTGAACCACCCAGCTCCCGGCGCCTGCTGGGCCGGCAGGATCCCCAGGACCTGCTGCCGCGGCGCATGCCCTGGATCATGGGTGCCATGGCCTTCTGGGCCCTGCTCATCCTCCTGCGGCTGGTGTGGCTCCAGGGCATCGAGCACAAGCGCTACCGCGCCAAGGCCGACCAGCAGCACACCACCGTGGTGCCGGTGCCGCCCATCCGGGGCGAGCTGCGGGACCGCCGCGGCGAGCCCCTGGCCATCTCCATCAAGGTCGAGAGCCTCTTCGCCGATCCCCGCGTGTTCTACCCGGACTACCGCGCCGGGCGCGGGGAGGAGCGGCTCTGGGGCAACCCGGACCGCAAGTTCGCCAGCGAGGTGGCCGCGAAGCTGGCGCCGATCCTCGAGCAGACCCGGGGGCAGGTGCTGGACAAGCTCCTGCGGAAGAAGACCTTCGTCTACCTGGAACGCCACCTTCCGCCCGTGAAGGTGGCGGCCATCCGCGCCCTGAACCTGGACGGCATCGAGTTCCAGCCCGAGAGCCAGCGCTTCTACCCCCGGGGCAGCCTCGCGGCGCAGATCATCGGCTTCACGAACATCGACGGCCTGGGCCAGCTGGGCATCGAGCAGACCTATGACAAGCAGCTGATGGGGGTGAAGGGCGAACTCATCGCCCCGCGGGACGCCCACGGCAAGCTGCTCATCCTGCAGGAGAACTACAGCCAGATCCCCGTGAACGGGGCCTCGCTGCAGCTGAGCCTGGACGCCTCCATCCAGCACATCGTGGAGGACGCCCTCGAGGAGGGGGTGCGGCTCTCCAGGCCCCGCACGGCCTACGCGGTGGTGGTGGATCCCCAGACGGGCGAGATCCTGGCCATGGCGGGCACGCCCACCTTCGACCCGAACCACATCCTGCCGAAGAAATTCCGGAACCGCGCCGAGTCGGAGCTGTCCAACGCCGAGCGCGAGGAGCTGCGCCGTGAGCTGGAGCGCCAGAAGGCCGCCCGCAAGGTCCACCCGGTGGAGGATGTCTACGAGCCCGGTTCGACCATGAAGATCTTCACAGCGGCCATCGCCCTGGAGGAGCGCAAGGTCCGCCTCGGCGAGCGCATCGACTGCCTCGGCGGGCGCTGGCTCTACAGCCCCAAGGTGCCGCCCATCACCGACACCCACCACCACGGCGTCCTGTCCTTCGAGGAGATCCTCTGGCAGAGCTCCAACGTCGGCGCCGCCAAGATCGGCATCCGCCTGGACCCCGCCGTGCACTACCAGTACCTGCGCAAGTTCGGCTTCGGCGATGCCACGGGGCTCAACTTCCCCGGCGAGAGCGCCGGTCGCATGATCGCGCCGGACCGCTGGAGCGTGCCCACCCAGTACACCTTCTCCTACGGCTACGGCCTGAACACCACGCCGCTGCAGATCCTCATGGCCGGCTGCGCGCTGGCCAACGGCGGGAAGCTCATGCAGCCGATCCTCGTGCAGCGCATCTACAACGACAAGGGGCTCCTGCTGAAGGAGTTCAAGCCCACGGTGCGGGGCCAGGTGCTCACGGAGGAGACGGCGAACCTCATGAAGGAGACCCTCAAGGGCGTGATCACGCAAGGGACGGGCAAGCGGGCCAAGCTCGACAACGGGGTCGAAGCCTTCGGCAAGACGGGCACCAGCCGCAAGCTCATCGACGGCAAGTACGATCCCCGGCGCCACTTCGCCTCCTTCATGGGCTTCTTCCCGGCGGACAAGCCGCAGTACGGCGTGCTCGTGATGCTGGACGACCCTGCGGGCGACACCACCGGCGGCGACGTGGCGGCCCCGCTCTTCAAGCGCATCGGCGACGGCATCCTGCGCTTCCGCGAGACCTCGCCCGATCCGGACCGCGAGGCCGACCTCAAGCTCTCCCTGCGCGACTGGCCCGTGAGCGAGACAGACGAGGCCGCCGTGCACGTGGAGCGCGGCCGGGTGCCGGATCTCACAGGCCTGAGCCTCAAGGCCGCCATCCACCGGGTGGTGCTCGTGGGCGGCCAGCCCAAGGTGGAGGCCGCGCCGGGCGCCACCGCCACGCGCGTGCTGGGCCAGAGCCCCGAGCCGGGCACGCCGCTGGAACCGGGAGCGGTGGTCAAGATCAAAGCGGGGACCTCATGAACCTGGACGCGCTCATCGACGGGGTCGCCCGTCGCCACTCGGGACCGGATGTGGAGGTGGTGGACCTCACCTCCGACAGCCGTGAGGTGGGCCCAGGCTGGGCCTTCCTCGCCTTGAAGGGCGAGAAGGCCGACGGCGCCGCCTTCGCCGCCCAGGCCGTGGCCCGGGGCGCCTGCGCCGTCATTTCCGAATCGCCCGTGGCGGTGCCCGCCGACGTGGCGGCCTGCACCTTCCTCGCCGAGCCGCGGCTGCGCATGGCGGAGATGGCCCGCCGGCTGCACGGCACGCCCGACGAGCGCCTGGCCCTCGTGGGCGTCACCGGCACCAACGGCAAAACCACCACCACCACCCTCATCCGCCAGCTGCTGCGCGGCGCGGGCCTCGGCTGCGGGCTGGTGGGCACCGTGCTGAACGCCGCGGGGGACCTGGAGGAAGAGGCGGTCCGCACCACGCCGGAAAGCCCGGCCTTCTACCGCTGGCTCGGCCGCAGCGTGCGGGCCGGGGACGCCGCCTCGGCGGTGGAGGTGAGCAGCCATGCCCTCTGCCTGGGCCGGGTCCATGGCGCGCGCTTCAAGGTGGGCGTCTTCACCAACCTCACCCAGGACCACCTCGACTACCACGGCACCCTCGAGGCCTACTTCCAGGCCAAGGCCGCCCTGCGGGACCAGAGCGAGCGCTTCCTGGTGAACGGGGACGACCCCTACGGCCAGCGCCTCCTGGAGGGGGGCCGTTGCTGGAGCTATGCCCTGGACCACGAGGCGGACTACCGGGTCTCGGACCTGCGGCTGGGGCCCACGGGCACCACCTTCCACCTGCACGCCCTTCAGGGCGAGTTCGAGGTGGCCAGCCCGCTGCTCGGCCGCTTCAACGTCTACAACCTGCTGGCGGCCCTCGCCGCCGGCGCCGAGGCGGGCTTCGACCTGGGCCGGCTGGTGGCCGCCGTGCCGGCGGTGACGGGGGCCCCGGGGCGCCTCGAGCGGGTGGACTGCGGCCAGCCCTTCGGCGTGATGGTGGACTACGCCCACACGCCGGACGCCCTCGAGAAGCTGCTGGCCGAGGGGAGACGGCTGCTGCCGCCGGGCGGTCGCCTGCATGTGCTGTTCGGCTGCGGCGGCGACCGGGACCGGACGAAGCGGCCCCTCATGGCCGCGGCGGTGGCGGCAGGGGCCGACGTGCTCTGGCACACCAGCGACAACCCGCGCACTGAGGATCCGGAGGCCATCCTGGACGACGCGGCGCCGGGCATCCCCGCGGCGCTCCGCGCCGATGCGGACCGCTACCACCGCGACGCCGACCGCCGCGAATCCGTGCGCCGGGCCCTGGCGGACTGCCGGCCCGGCGATCTGCTGCTGCTGGCGGGCAAGGGCCACGAGCCCTACCAGGAGATCCACGGCGTGAAGCATCCCTACAGCGACCGCGGCGCGGTGGAAGCGGTGCTTGGAGCCTCGCGTTGACCCGTCTGGTGCCGGTCGCGGGCCCTGACGACCCGATTCTCCGCGAGGCCGCGGCGATCCTCGCGGCGGGCGGGCTCGTGGCCTTCCCGACGGAGACGGTCTACGGCCTGGGCGCGGACGGCCTCAACCCGGAGGCGGTGGCCCGCATCTACGCGGCCAAGGGCCGCCCGGCGACCAATCCGGTGATCCTCCATGTGGACGGCCCCGCCTCGGCGCGGGTCCTGGTGTCCGACTGGCCGGCCGCGGCGCAGGCCCTGGCGGAGCGCTTCTGGCCGGGACCCCTCACCCTGGTGCTGCCCGCCTCGTCCGCCGTGCCCGCCATCGTCCGGGCCGGGGGCCCCTCGGTGGCCCTGCGCTGTCCCGCCCATCCCGTCGCCCTGGCACTCATCCGGGCCGTGGGGCGGCCCCTGGCGGCGCCCAGTGCCAACCGCAGCCAGCACCTGTCCCCCACCCGCGCCGAGCATGTGGCCTCAAGTCTGGGGGAGGCGGTCGATCTCATCCTGGACGGCGGCCCGACCCGGGCCGGCCTGGAATCCACGATCCTGGATCTTCGGGGCCTGGACCAACCGGGCGGGCGGGCCCGCATCCTGCGGCCGGGGCCCGTCTCGTTGGCGGACCTGTCCGCGCTCATCGGTCCGCTGGAGACCTTCGAGGGGGCGGTGGCGGAGGGTGAGGTGCAGACCGCCCCGGGCATGGCCCAGCGCCACTATGCGCCCCGGGCCCGGCTCGAGCTGGTGGCGCCCGGTTCCGGAGTGGACGAGGCCGTAGGCCGGGTGGCCTACGTGGGCCTCGGCCGCCTGCCCGTGCTGCCGGCGGGCGTCCATGGCGTGCGGCTGCCCCTGGACGCCGAAGCCGTGGGCACCCGGCTCTACGCCCTGCTGCACGAGCTCGACGACGCGGGGTTCGACCGCATCGTGATGGAGCGGGTGCCCGACAGCGACGCCTGGATGGCGGTGCGGGACCGGCTGCGCCGCGCTTCGGCCCGGGAGATGCCATGAGCCTCTGGTCCCTGTTCCAGGTCGCCTCCCAGGTGGGCGGCGAGGTGCTTGGAGTTGGCGCGGTGGTACCCGCCTCGCTCTCGCTGGACACCCGCACGATCCAGCCCGGCGCCTGCTTCGTGGCCTTGCGGGCCGAGCGGGACGGCCACGACTTCGCCGCGCAGGCGGTGGAGAAGGGGGCCGCCGCGCTGCTGGTGGACCATCCACTGGACAGCGACTGTCCACAGCTGGTGGTGCCCGACACCCTCGCCGCCCTGCAGCGCTGGGGCCAGGCCCGCCTGGCGGCCGTGCGGCCCCGCGTGGTCTTCGGCGTCACTGGCAGCGTGGGGAAGACCAGCACCAAGGAGCTGCTCGCGGCGGCCGTGGGCGGCTGGAAGACGCCCGGCAACCGCAACAACACCCTGGGCCTGCCGGAAGCCCTGGCCACGCTGCCCGAGGGCCTGGACGCCGCGGTGCTGGAGATGGGCATGAGCACGCCCGGCGAGATCCGGCGGCTAACGGAGATCGCACCACTGGACGCGGGCCTGGTCACCCTGGTGGGCACGGCCCACATCGAATATTTCGAGCGCGGCCAGCAGGGCGTCGCGGAAGCCAAGGGCGAATTGGTGGCTGGCCTGAACCGGGGCGGCACCTGGGCCCACCTGGCCGCCGATCCCTGGTGCCGCTGGATCAGCGAGCAGCCCTGGGCGCGGCACGCGGTGGCCCTGCCCGTGGGCGAGGGCGAGGCCTTCGGCTGGGAGGACATCCGCAGCCTGGGCGCGGCCGGCTCGGCCTTCCGCCTGCGCACGCCGGGTGGCGGCCTCGACCTGCGCATCCAGCTGCCGGGCGACCACCAGGTGCGCAACGCCGCCCTGGCCGCGGCCCTGGCCCTCCACCTCGGCTTCGACGCCGGGCGCGTCGCTGCGGGTCTGGCGGCGGTGGCGCCCGAGCCCGGCCGCGGCCGCCTGCACGCCCTGGCCGGGGGCGGCTGCCTCCTGGATGAGACCTACAATGCCAGCGCAGATTCCATCCAGGCCTGCGCCCAGGCCCTGCTGCACCTGCCCGGCGGCGAGGCCGTGGCGATCCTGGGCTGCATGCGGGAACTGGGCGGGGACGCGGCGAGGATCCACCGCGACACAGCCGCGGCCCTGAAACGCCTGGGCCTTTCCCGGCTCTTCGCCTACGGCGATTTCGCCGAGAGCTACGCCGAAGGGTTCGGCGCGGGCGCGGCGGCCTTCCCGGATTTCGAGACCTTGCGCGATGACCCGTCGGGACTTTCCGCAATTCCGCCCGGAGCCCGTATCCTGGTGAAGGGAAGCCGGTTCTGGCGCGCCGAGCGCGCGGTGGACTGGCTCCTGGCCCGCTGACCCCTGATTCCTGATTCCTGCTTCCTGATTCTTGATTCCTGATTCCTGATTCCTGATTCGAGACACCCATGCTCCCCTGGCTGCTCTATCCCTTCCGCGACGTGGTGCCGGGTATCTCGGTCTTCCGCTATGTCACCTTCCGCACGGCCATGGCCGCCGCGACCGCCATGGTGCTCAGCCTGCTGCTGGGCCCCTGGGTGATCCGCACGCTGACGGCCCTCAAGATGGGCCAGCACATCCGCGACGTAGGCCCCGAGCACCACCAGAAGAAGGCGGGCACCCCGACCATGGGCGGCATCCTGGTGCTGGTGGTGATCACCGTGTCCACGGTGCTCTGGTGCGACCTCAAGAGCGGCGCGATCTGGGTGGCGCTCATGGCCCTGCTGGGCTTCGGCACGGTAGGCGCGTTCGACGACGCGCAGAAGCTGCTCAAGAAGCAGAACCTTGGGCTCACGAGCTGGCAGAAGATGGCCCTCCTCACGGGCATCTCGCTCGTGGTGGCCTGGCTCATCCTCCACTTCGGCCTGCGGGGGACCGCCACCAGCCAGCTCTCCGTGCCTTTCTTCAAAAACTTCCGCCCCGACATCGGCCTGTTCCTCATTCCCTGGATCTGGCTGGTGATGGTGGGCACGAGCAACGCCGTGAACCTCACGGACGGCCTCGACGGCCTCGCCATCGGCGGCACGCTGATCGTGTCGCTCACCTACGCGATCCTCGCCTACAGCGTGGGCCACGCGAAGATCGCCGCCTACCTGGTGGTGCCCCACGTCCCCGGCGGCGCGGAGCTCTCCGTCTTCATGGGCGCCATGGCCGGGGCCTGCCTCGGGTTCCTCTGGTTCAACGCCCATCCCGCGGAGGTCTTCATGGGCGACACGGGCTCCCTGGGCCTGGGCGGCGCGCTGGGCACCGTGGCCGTGATCATCAAGCAGGAGGTGCTGCTGGTCATCGCCGGAGGCCTCTTCGTGGTGGAGGCGGTCAGCGTCATCCTGCAGGTGGGCAGCTTCAAGCTGCGCGGGGGCAAGCGCATCTTCCGGATGGCGCCGTTCCACCATCACCTGGAGCTGGGCGGCCTGCAGGAAACCAAGGTCGTCATCCGCATGTGGATCACGGCGATCGTCTGCTCGATCCTCGCCCTGAGTTCCCTGAAGCTGCGCTAGATCAACTCCGGCAGCACCGCGAGGGGCTTGGGCCCCGTGGGCCAGGGCTGACCCAGGATGAAGCCCTGTCCCCAGGGCACGTCCGCGTCCATCACCGCCTCCAGCTCCTCGAGGGTCTCGATGCCCTCGGCGATGAAGCCGATGCGCATGTGCTGGGCGAAGTGGGAGAGGGCGTTGAGGAGGGCGGCCTGGTAGGGGCGGCGGTGGACCTGCTCCACGAGGCTGCGGTCGGCCTTGATGAAGTCCGGCGCCAGGCGGGCCATGTGGGTGAGGCTCGCCACGCCGGCGCCCAGGTCGTCCACGGCCACGCGCAGCCCGAGGTCCCGCAGGCGGTTGGCGTAGCCCCGCAGCGCCTCGGGGTCATGCACGCCCTGGGATTCGGTGAACTCCATCACCACGCATTCCGTGGGGAAGGGAAGGTCGCCCAGCCAGCGGGGCAGGCAGTCCCAGAAGCCCGGCGCCTCGAGGCTCACGGGCTCGAGGTTCACGAAGTGCAGGTGGCTGCCATTGCCCTGGTGGGAGAGGGCCGTGAAGGTGGCCTCGAGAAAGCGCAGGTCCAGGGCGAGGCGATCGTGGGGCGCCAGGGACGGATCCTGGAGGATGGGGCCCACCGGATGGGTCATGCCTGATTCATCCAGGAGCCGCGCGAGGTACTCCTGGGCCACCATGCGGTTGTCGCGCAGCCGGTACATGGGCTGGACATGGGGCACGACGGCGCCCCTTCCACTCAGCAACTGCTCGACGATGGCCCTGGGCATGTCCACTCCGCGCTCATTCGAGGGCTCAAACCCAGTGTATCGCGGCGGGAGGCTGGTGTCCCCGCCCCCGGGCCCCGCTACTCTGGACGGGGAGGAACCATGCGGACGGTGGTCATGGGAGCGGGGCGCTCGGGGCTGGCGGCGGCCCGGTATCTGTCGCAGCAGGGCCGCCCCGTCGTCCTCACGGACAGCCGCCCCGATCCCGGAGAGGCCCTGGAGCTGAATCTCGCCCTGGCGGGCATTCCCGGCGTGTGGGGGGCGCATCCCTCCTCTCTGCTCGACCGCTGCGGCGAGCTCATCATCAGCCCGGGCATTCCGCGCACGGCGCCCTTTGTCGCGGAGGCCCTCGGCCGGGGCATTCCGGTCATCGGTGAAGTGGAACTGGCTCACCGGGTGCTGCGGGAACGCAACGACGGCAGCCGCGTGCTGGCGGTCACCGGAACCAACGGCAAGAGCACCACCACCGACCTGACGGCGCACCTGCTG
>JAFJUR010000039.1 GCA_017859995.1 Holophagaceae bacterium
GGCCCGCCTGGAGCCGCCCTTCTCGGCGGTGTGCGTGGTGGGCGAGGTGTCGAACTTCCGCGGCTCGGGCAAGCACTGGTACTTCACGCTGAAAGAGGAGGGCGCGGCGCTCTCCTGCGCGGTGTGGGCCAGCCAACAGCGGTTCCTCCAGCACCGGCCCGCGGATGGCCAGCGGGTGGTGCTGAAGGGGAGCCTCAACCTGTACGTCGCGGGAGGCACCCTCACCCTGGCGGTCACCCACTGTGAGCCTGCGGGCATGGGCGACCTTCAGGCCCGCCTGCGGCAGCTGGAGGCGGAGCTGCGCGCCCAGGGCCTCTTCGACCGTCCCAAGCGGCCCCTGCCCCCCTTTCCCCGCAAGCTGGGCGTGGTGGCGGCCCTCGGCGGCGCGGCGCTGCGCGACGTGCTGGAAGTGACCGCCCGCCGGGCCCCGGGCATTGACCTGCTCATCGCCCCGGCGGCGGCCCAGGGCGAACGCTGCGTGCCGGAGACCCTGCTGGCCATCCAGGAGCTCTCGGATCCCCACTGGGGCTGCGAGGCCCTGCTGCTGGTGCGCGGCGGCGGCAGCCTGGAGGATCTGTGGGCCTTCAACGACCCTGAGCTGGTGCGGGCCGTGGCCGAGTGCCGAATCCCCGTCATCACGGGCGTGGGCCATGAGATCGACACCACCCTGGTGGATCTGGCGGCGGATCGCCGGGCCGCCACGCCCAGCCAGGCCGCCGAGCTGGCCACCCCGGATCGCGCGGCCCTCGGCGCCGACCTGCAGCGGCGCGTGGAAGCCCTCACCGCCAAGACCCTCTGGCGGCTGCGGGGCCTGGAGACCACCCTCAACCTGCTGGTGGACCACGGACTCCAGCGGAACGAGCCCCTGGCCGCCCCCGCCCTGCGCCTGACGGGACTGGCCCAGCGCTTGGCCCTGGCCCACCCCAGCCGGGGCCTCGACGGCGCCGGCGCGCGGCTGGCCCTGCTGCGCCAGCGGCTCGGGCACGTGGCGGCGCGAACGGCGGGTGACGCGGACCGGCCCCGGGTGTGGGAGGCCCAGCGGCGTCTGGCGCCTGCGGCCCTGAGGGCGATCCAGTCGCGGGACCAGCGGCTGGCGGTGCTGGCGGAACGCCTCCAGGGCCTGGACCCGGCAGGGCCCCTGCGCCGGGGTTTCGTGCTGGCCCTCGGCCCCGACGGGCGGCCAGTGACCCGGTCCGCCGCCCTCCCAGCCGGTTCACGCCTCCGCCTGCGCTGGGACGACGGCGAGCGGAAGGCCACCCTGGACTGACCAAATCTCAGGAACAGCACCTCGCCATCCGATGCAGTGCTGGGAAGGTTCATGATCCGCAGCGCATCCATTCCAGTCCAGCGGCTGAGGCAGCTGTTCGTCGTCGCCCTGGTGCTGATGGGCATGGGCGCGGCTCAGGCGGCCCCCCGGCGGGTGGTGCGCGTGGCGGTCTTCCCCCACGCGCCGGCCATCTCCATGGGCGCGAACGGCCAGGCTCAGGGCTTCTGCGTGGACATGCTGCAGGACGTGGCGGCCCGGGAGAACTGGGAACTGCGCTTCGTGCCGGGCACCTGGCAGAACGGCCTGGACGGCATCCGCGCCGGAGAGGTCGACCTCCTCACCAGCGTGGCCTTCACCCCGGAGCGGGACGCCTTCCTGGACTACCCGGACGAATCCACCTTCACGGTCTGGAGCCTGCTCTACGCCCATCCCAGAGCGGGCATCCAGACCGTGCTCGATGTGCGGAACCGCCGCGTCGCGCTCATGAAGGGCGACCTGAACGGCCAGCACTTCCGCGAGCTCTGCGCGAACTTCAACCTCTCCGTCACGTTCGTCGAGGTGGGCAGTTTCGAGGACGTGATGCTGGCCGTGGAATCCGGCCAGGTGGACGCGGGCGTGGCCACGAACATCTTCGGCTACTCGCAGGAATCCCGGTACCGCGTGGAACGTACGCCGGTGGTGTTCAGCCCTTTCGAAACCTATTTCGCCGCCGCCCAGGGCCGGGACGCCTCGGTGCTGCAGGCCCTGAGCGCCTACCTGCGCGAGGGCAAGCGGAACCCCAATTCAAGCTACCACCAGGCTCTCAACCGCTGGCTGTCCCCCCAGCCCAAGGGCGGGCTGCCGCCCTGGGCCCTGCGGACGGGCCTCGGCATCCTCGCGGCCCTCGCCCTGGCGATCCTCGTGGCCCTGGCTTTCCGGCGGCGGGTCGATCTCGCCACCTCGGAAATCCGGAACCTGAACGCCGGGCTGGAACGGGAGCTCGCCGAGAAGCGCCGCATGGAGGAGCAGATCCTCCAGGTGGCCAGCGGCGTGTCGGTGTCCCAGGGCGAGACCTTTCTGCAGGACCTCGTGAGACATCTGGCCCAGGCCACCGGGGCGGACGCCGCCTTCATCGGCGAGGCCAAGGCCGTGGAGGGGGGCAAGCGGATCCGCACCCTGGCGGTCTTCGTGGATGGCGCCCCCGCGGAGAACATGGAATACGCCATCGCGGGCTCCCCCTGCGAGGGAGCCCTCCGCGGCGAGCTGTGCGTCGTGCCCGAAGGTGTCCAGGAGCGGTTTCCCCGGATGGACCTGCTGCGAAAAATCGGCGCCCAGAGCTACGTGGGGGCGCCGCTGCTGGATTCCCAGAACAAGGTGCAGGGCCTGCTGGCGGTGGTCTCCCGCGCGCCGCTCGCAGCCCCGGGGGCGTCGGCCTCGCTGCTGAAGATCTTCTCCTCCCGCGCCTCCGGCGAACTGGAGCGGCGTCGAAGTGAGGATGCGCGCCTGGTGCTGGAGCGCCAGATGCAGCACGCGCAGAAGCTGGAGAGCCTCGGCGTGCTGGCGGGCGGCATCGCCCACGACTTCAACAACCTGCTCACCGCCATGCTGGGCCACATGAACGTGGCGCAGATGAAGCTCGCGCCCGAATCGCCCGCCCTGCCCCACCTGGAAAGCCTCGAACGCATCATCCATCGCGCCGCCGATCTCACCCGCCAGATGCTCGCCTACTCTGGCAAGGGGCGCTTCGTGGTGCGCTCGTACGACCTTAACCAGGTGGTTCAGGAAGTGACCCACCTCCTCGAGGTTTCCATCCAGAAGAAGATCGCGCTGCGCTTCGACCTGGCGCCGGACCTCCCGCATGTGGAGGCCGACGCGGCCCAGATCCAGCAGGTGATCATGAACCTGGTGACCAACGCGGCGGACGCCATCGGCGACCGCGATGGCACCATCCGGCTCAGCACCAGCACCCTGGAACTGGACCGCGCCTACCTGGACCAGGTCTTCCAGGGCCAGGACCTCGCTCCGGGGACCTACGTGACGCTGGAGGTGAGCGACACCGGCTGTGGCATGGCGCCCGAGGTGATGGAGCGCATCTTCGAGCCCTTCTTCACCACCAAGGTGGCGGGCCGGGGCCTGGGCCTCTCGGCCACCATGGGCATCCTCAAGGGCCACCGGGCCGGCATGCGCATCTACAGCGAGCCCGGCCGGGGCACCACCTTCAAGCTCCTCTTCCCCACCACAGCCGTGCGGCGTGTGGAGGAGGCGGTCCAGGTCGCCGCGCCCGCCCTCGCCCGGAAGGCCACGGTGCTGCTGGTGGACGACGAAGAGATGATCCGCGAGGCCGCCGCGGCGGTGCTGGAATCCCTGGGCCTCACCGTCGTCACCGCCGCCGACGGTCTGGAGGCCGTGGAGGCGGTGAAGCGGCCCGACCTCAAGGTGGACGTGGTGCTCATGGACCTGACCATGCCCCACATGGACGGACGCGAGGCCTTCCAGGCCATCCGCCGCCTCCAGCCGGACCTGCCGGTGATCCTCAGCAGCGGCTACAACGAGCAGGAATCCATCCAGGAATTCATGGGCCGGAACCTGGCGGCCTTCCTCCAGAAGCCCTACACCCTCAAATCCCTGGAGCGGACGGTCCTGGAAGTGCTGGCCAGGCGGCCCTGAGACCCGGAACGGGAACCTGGCCCACCTTCGGGTAGGAATCGGCTGCCGCGTGGTAAGGTAAAAAAAAAGCCCGGTGCAAAATGTCCAATGGATCCCAGCCTGCGCCTGCCCTCCCTTCGGGGAGGCAGATCCTGGAACCCGGCGTGCAGGTGGGCCGGTTCCGAGTCGAATCGCTGCTCGGCACCGGAGGCATGGGTGAGGTCTACCGCGCCTGGGATGCCACCCTGGAGCGCATGGTCGCCCTGAAGGCGCTGCGGGCCGGCGAGGAACGCGAGGCCGGCGCCCCCGAGCGCTTCCGCCGCGAGGCCCTGGCCCTGGCCCAGCTGAACCACCCGAATGTCTGCCAGGTGCACGACTGGGTGGACACGCCGGGCGGCACCTTCATCGCCATGGAGCTCGTGGAGGGCCGCACCCTCGACCAGGCCGCGCCAGACCTCAAGCTGCGCGACAAGCTCCAGGTGATCCGCCTGGTCGCCCTGGCCCTCGAGGCGGCCCACGCCAAGGGCCTCGTCCACCGGGACCTGAAGCCCGGCAACATCATGGTGGCCAAGGGCCCCCACGACCAGGCGCCGAAGGTGAAGGTGCTGGATTTCGGCCTGGCCCGGCTGGTGGATCCCCAGGGCCCTCACGAGTCGCTGGTCACGCCACCGGCCGTGCCGAGTCTGGCCCTGCTGCAGGCCCTGGAGGCGGAGGGCAAGGACACGGTGCCCGACCGGAAGGACAGTTCCGGCCCCCACAGCTGGGACCGGCTCACCCAGGCCGGCACCTTCATGGGCAGCCCGAGCTACGCCTCGCCCGAACAGATCCAGGGCCAGGCGGCGGGTTCCTCGAGCGATGTGTTCTCCCTCGGCATCGTGGCCTGGGAGCTGATCGCGGGCGACCACCCCTTCCCCGGCGAAGGCCGGGCCCGCATGCGGGCCATCGTCGAGGGGGCCCGGCGCGAGCTCAAGGTCCGCGGGCTGCCCGGCGGCACCGCCGACCTGCTGCGGGCCATGCTGCAGGCCCACCCCTTCAAGCGGCCCACCGCGAGCCAGGTGGCCCGGACCCTCGACCAGCTGCTGCGCCCCAGGCTGCTGCTGCGCTGGACGGCCATCTCGGTCGCCGGGGCCCTGCTCCTCGCCGGGGCGGTGAACTGGTTCCTGGGCCGGGGCATCATCGCCGACCTCACCCGCCAGCGTCCCGCCCGGGTGGCGGTGCTGCCCTTCGTGAACGGCTCGGGGGATCCGCAGATGGATTCCCTCGCGCGGCTCATCCTTCCCGAGATGCTGGAGACCTCCCTCCGCGAGCACCCGAAGCTGGCGCCCCTCGACGCGGAGAGCGTGGCGCGGGCGCGCGCCGCCCTGCGTCTGCGCACGGACCAGCTGCCCGCCCCCGCCGACCAGGCCCGGCTGGCCTCGGCCCTGGGCGCTCAGTTGCTGCTGCGCGGCACGCTGACGCGCGAGCCCGGCGGAGCCTTCGTCCTCGCCTACGAGTTGACCGATGCGGCCGGCGCGGTCCGGTCGGCCGGGGAGGCGCGGGAGGCCGGCTCCCGCGGCGCCATCTCGCTCCCCCTCGCGCGGAAGCTGACCGCCTCGCTGCTCAAGGCGGTGGATCCCTTCGCGTCTCGGGCCCGCGTGCTCCCCGATGTGCCCGCCCGCGCGCTGGAGGACTACACGCGGGGCGCCGAGCTGATGGACCGCGGCGATTTCAAGGAGGCCGCGCCGGCCTTCCAGTCCGCCGTCCAGGCCGCGCCCGATTTCGCCCCCGCGGTGCTCGGCTACGCCCGGTGCCTCAACCGCCTGGCCGACATGGCCCCCGAGCCCGTCTTCCAGTGGGCGCGCTGGGCGGCCCGGGCGCAGGGCTACCGCATCTACGAGATGAAGGCCCTCCATCACCTGTCCATCCGCTACGGCGACCGGGGCCAGTGGGAAGCCTCCGACCAGGCCGGCCGCGAGGCGCTGGAGCTGGCGAAGACCCTGGGCGAGACGGCCTTCGAGGCCGGCGTGCACACGACCCTGGGCGTGAACCTCCAGCGGCAGCACCGCACGCCCGAGGCCGGGGCCGAATACCAGCAGGCCCTGGCCATGTACCAGGCCATCGGCGATAAGCTCAACGCCACGCGGGTGCTGAACAACCTGGCGGTCATCGAGCGGGGCCAGGGCAACCTGAAGGGCGCCGAGGCCCGGCTGCTCGGGGCCCTCCAGACGGTGCAGGCCTACGGCGACCGCTGGGGCGAATCCTTCATCACCAACAACCTGGGCGACCTGGCCCTGGCGCAGGAAGGCGGCCTCGACCGCGCGGAGGGGTTCTTCCGGAAGGCCCAGACCCTGCGGGAGGCCAACGGGGACGAGAACGGGCTCGCCTACACGCTGATGGGCCTGGCCAGCGTGTCCCAGGCCCGGGGCGACCTCGACCGGGCCGAGGGGCTTGAGCGGCAGTTCCTGGAACAGGCCCGCAAGACCCGCCTGCGGCCCCTGGAGGCCCTCGCCCTCTACAACCTGGGCGAGCTCAACCGCAGCGCCCTGAAATTCGAGGCGGCCCGCGGCTTCTATCGCCAGTCCCTCGCCCTGCACCAGGAGCTGAAGGACGCGGTGATGGAGGCCCACTGCCTGGCCGGCGAGGCCGAGTGCCTGGCCCGCGAGGGGCGCCGCGGCATGGCCCGCGCCCTGCTCGACCGCACCCGCATGCTCTCCACCGAGGAGACCCCGTACCTCCTGCGGGCCCAGGCCTGGCTGGCCCGGACCGAGGGCCGGACGGAGGAGGCGAAGACGCTGTTCGCCAAGGCCCTCCAGGAAGCCCGCGTGCAGGCCCCGGAGATCGTGCGGGAACTGAAGGAGGCCTCGGCCCGGTAGGCCCGGGGCCGGGTCAGCGGCTGAGGATGAGCAGGGTGAGGTCGTCGGCCAGGGGACGCCCGGCGATGAAGGCCGTCACATCCCCGAGGATGGCGGCCTGCAGATCCTCCATCGGGTTCGCCAGCAGGGCCTCCAGGCGGTCCTCGCCGTAGAAGGTGTCGTCCGGCGCCTGGGCTTCGGAGAGGCCGTCCGTGTAGAACACCAGCCGATCCCCGGGGTGGAGGATGCCCTCGCAGGTCTCCAGCGCATCCCGGAAGCGCGTGGTGCTGAGGCCCACGCCGATGCCCTTCGGATGCAGGCGCTCCACGCGGCCCTCCGCGCGCCGCAGGAAGGCCGGCGGATGCCCGGCGCGGATGAACCGGAACTGGCCGGTCTTCGGATGGAAGGTGCCGTAGGTCAGGGTGAGGAAGAGGTGCCGGTCGTGGCTCCGGCACCAGATGGCGTTCAGGCGGTCGGCCACCTCCCGCGGGTCGAGGGCCTCCTTGTCCAGAGCGGAGAGCACGCCCTTGGTCTCCGCGGCGTAGAAGGCGGCGCTGGTGCCCTTGCCGCTCACGTCGGCGATGAGGAAGGCCAGGTTCCCGTCGGGCAGCGGAAACAGGTCGTAGTAGTCCCCCGCCACCTCCCGGGCCGGCAGGATGGCCGCCCGCACCGAGGGCATGCGCAGCGCCTCAAGGTCCGGCAGCAGGCGCATCTGCACCTCCCGGGCGACCCGCAGCTCTTCCTCCATCCGCAGGCGCTCGTCCCGCTCCGCCGCGGCCGTCAGCAGGCGCGCGGCCATCTCGTTGAAGGCTGTCGCCAGCTGGGCGACCTGGTCCCGTCCCCGGGGCCGGATGCGGGTGGTGAAATCCCCATCGCTCAGGCGTCGCACGCCGTGGTGGAGGTCATTGACCGCGCGGCCCAGGGACCAGGCCAGCACCAGGCCGAGAATGGCGGCCATGGCCTGGGCCAGGACCAGGCCCAGCAGCACGAGGCTGACGACCACGATGGCCTTCACGGTGCCTTCGGACATGGCCTGCCGCTCGCCGGACCGGTAGCCCGCGAAGAGCGCGTAGAGGTTCGTCTCCGGTGTGGCGGTCAGCACCATCGGCTGGCCCGTGGACCAGTCGGTGATCGTGAAGGCGAGGGGGGGCAGGTTGAAAGGCGCAAAGAGCCCGCCGCCCTGGAGGGGGAGCCCCTTGGTCCAGGTCGCGAGGGCCTGCCGCTGCCCCACGAGCACCGGCGCCTCCTTGGTGGTGCCGCGGTCTCGGGTCTGGAAGCGGACCGTGTCCTCCCCCTTCCGGCCCTGCTTCCGAGGCGACAGCTGGAAGACCACCTGGCCACCCGCGAGGGCCTGGGCCCGGTCGCCCAGGATGCCGAGGTTGAGCGACAGGATGCGGTAGCCGCCCCGCTCCTTGCGCACCGCCCGCAGGTAGGTGTCCTTCCGCGGCGCCTCCGGACCCGCGTCGTGGCTGTCGGCCCAGACCATGCCCGTGAAGGTCTCGGGAACGCCCTCGGGCAGGGTGCGCACATGCTCCACCCAGGCGCCGCCGAAGGTGCGCAGGGCCTGCAAGGCCGCCGCGTCCGTGGGCTCCAGGCTGGCAGTCTTGAGCGCCTCCTCCCAGGCTGCCAGCGTCTGCTGGGTGGAGCGGCTCACCTGCGCCCCGAGTCCCAGCCAGCTGAAGGCCAGCAGCATGAGGCCCAGGGCCGCCACCGGCAGCACGGACATCAGGCCGAGGATCACCCAGAGGCGGCGCGATACGCGGAAGAGCAGCCGGTTCCAGATCCAGCGGAGGGCCCGCCCCAGCAGCCACAGGCCGCCGATCCAGGCGAGCAGCGCCGCGCAACCCGAGCCCGTGGGGGCCGCCGAGAGCAGCAGGCCGCCCACCAGGAGCACCCAGGGCCAGTGGCGGCGGAACCGGAAGGCGGCCCATCCGCGTCGGAGCGAATCCAGCAGGGTCTGGAGCATGGTCGCCTCAGGGCATCAGCATGCCGCCATTGACGCTCAGCACCTGTCCCGTGATGTAGCCCGCCTCCTCGCTGGCCAGGAAGGCCACGGAGGCGGCGATGTCGGCGCCCGTGCCCATGCGGCCCAGGGGGATCTGCTTGGTGAACTCGGCCTTCACCTCGTCGGAAAGGCCCGCGGTCATGGCCGTCTCGATGTAGCCCGGCGTCACGGCGTTCGCGGTGACGTTGCGGCTGGCCAGCTCCCGCGCCACGGACTTGGTGAGGCCGATAAGGCCGGCCTTCGCCGCCACGTAGTTGGCCTGCCCCGCGTTGCCCATCTGCCCCACCACGGAGGCGATGTTGATGATGCGGCCCCAGCGCTGCTTCATCATGGGCTTGGTGACGGCCTGGATGGCGGTCCAGGCGCCCTTGAGGTTGGTGTCGATCACTGCGTCCCAGTCCTCCTCCTTCATCTGGATGAGCAGCTTGTCGCGGGTGATGCCGGCGTTGTTCACCAGGATGTGGATGGCCCCGTGGCGCTCCACGGTCGTGGCCACGGCGGCCTTCACGGAGGCACCGTCGGAGAGGTCGGCCGAGATCACGTCGGCCTTCCCGCCCGCGGCGGTGATGGAATCGGCCACGGCCTGGAGCTTGCCGAGGGTGCGGGCGGCGCAGACCACGGTGGCGCCCTGGGCGGCGAGCTGCCGGGCGATGGCTTCCCCAATGCCCTGGCTGGCGCCGGTGACGAGGGCGACCTTGCCGTCGAGGCGGAACATGAGACCTCCGAATGGATGAGGCACCAGTCTAGCAAGCCGGCGAGCCGGTCCTGATCGCGGCCCTAGTTCAGCTGCTTCAGCCAGGCCGCGACGGGCGCGAGGTCCGCCATGGGCGTGCTGTCCCCGTACGTGGTCGCCGCGCTGGCGCCGTCGAGGCCCGCCCGGTCGCGGGTCTCGCGCTTGAAGAGGTGGTTGGCGCCGGGGATGGTGATCACCGCGCCCTTGAATCCGGCGGGGGTGGCTTCCGGCTTCCAGGTCTGGATGTCCCGGTCCCCCCACACCACGGCACAGGGAATGGGCAGGCGCTGGGCGGAACCCCAGGGATCCAGGTCCAGCAGGTCGCGCACGAAGCCGCGGCTCTCGAGCCGGGCCAGGCCCCGGGCCAGGGCCGAGAGACCCGGCGCCACGCCGGCCGCCGCAGGGGGCAGGTCCTGACCCTTGCGGATGGCCTCGAGGGCCGATTCCAGGTACCCCAGGTTCAGGGCGGAGGCCTCCGCCGGGGCCCCGGCCGCCTGCAGCTGCGCCGCTACCTGCGCCACGATGAGCTTCCCCATGCTCATGCCGGGCATGGCGAGCAGCAGCACCGCGTCCGCTTCGCCCGCGGCGAGGAGCGACAGCAGCGCGCCCTCGCTGTGGCCCACCAGCAGCAGCTTCCGGCCCTTGGCCTCCGGCAGGGCCCGGGCGGCGCGAAGGGCCGCCCTGATGTCACCCACCTGGGCATCCAGGGAGATGTCCAGCGCCGGGTCCTTCGAGCCGATGAACCGCTTGTCGTAGCGCAGCGAGCCCAGGCCCTGGGCCTGCAGCCACGCGGCCACATCGCGCCCGCCGTGGCTGGGGACGGGGATGAGCGGGTTGGACCAGTCGCGGTCCGTGGGTCCCGAACCCGCCACCATCACGGCGAAGTACGGATGGCCGCCTCCGGCCTTCACGCTGCCCTTCAGGGGGAAGGCGTTGAAGCCGGGGAACGCCACCTCCCGATCCTGGGGCCCGGCCGGAACCTGGGCCCGGGATGGACCTTGAGGCTGGGCCTGGCCGGAAACCAGCAGGGTGACGGCCAGGAGCGCAGCTCGGAACATGGAACCTCCAGAATCAGGGGTGCCGTCAGCTTCCGACATGTGCCGCCCCGGGGCGGGCCCCATTCCCGCGGACGGGAGAGGGCCACTGCTTGAAGGTAGACCGTCCGGGGAGGCCTTGGCCAGGGCGCCCCCACCTGGCCTGGGGCTCGGAACCCTGGCATTGACAGGTCACCAGGTGGCCGTCAATATCACTGCTCCGACAGTGATTGCCTAGACATTCAATCCGGATTCCCCATGCCCCCGACCCCGCCCGAGCCCGAGCCGCTGTACACCCTGGAGAACTACCATCCGGAAGACAGCCTCGGCCGCCTCATCGCCGATGTCTCCGGGCGCCTCCTCGCGGCCTTCGACGACGAGATGACCGGCCTGGGCATCAGCGGCGCCCAGTGGGTGATCCTCATGCGTATTGCCAACGGGTGCGCATCCACGGCAGCCGAGCTCTGCCGGTTCAGCCGCTACGACACCGGCTCCATGACCCGCATGCTGGACCGCCTGGAAGAGAAGGGCCTCATCCGCCGGACGCGGAGCAGCACCGACCGCCGGGTCATCCAGCTGGAGCTCACGGAGGCGGGCCAGGAGCTCTATCCCCTGCTCCCTCCGGTGGCCATCAAGGTGCTGAACGCGCACCTCAAGGGGTTCACCCGGGATGAACTGGAAAGCCTCAAGGGGTTCCTGAACCGGATGCGCGCCAACAGCCAGCAGGCCCTCGCCTGCGCCCCTCCCAGCCAGCCATGAGGACCACCGCCATGCCCATTCCCCAGCCCCTGGCCCCCCTCAGCCACCGGGCGCCGACGAGGCGCTCAGCGGCCCTCGCCCTGGCCCTCCTGGGCACGGCCCCGGCCTGGTGCCAGGCTCCGGCGCCCTCCGCGCCCATCACCGGTGCCCCCGTCAGCGTCTCGCTCACCCTGGCCCAGGCGATCCGCACGGCCCTGGCGCAGAACCCCCGCGTGCAGCAGTCCCTGCTGGCCATCGCGGAGAGCGGGGAGGACCGGCGCTCCGCCGCCGCCGCCCTGTTGCCCTCCGTGGCCGCCCAGGCCTTCGGCCAGCGCAACAAGTACAACTTGAACGCCCAGATGGGCCTGGTGGTACCAGGCTTCCCCGCCGAGGTGGGGCCTTTCAACTGGCACCACGTGGGCCTGGAGGCCCAGGTCTCGCTCTTCGACCTGAGCCTCTGGAAGAAGTGGCGGGCCACCCAGCATGCCGAGGCCTCCACCCGCGCCCAGGGCCGCGCCGTGCGCGAGGAAGTCGCGGCCATCGTGGTGGGCCAGTATCTCCGCGCCCTCCGCGCCGCGGCCTCCGTGCAGGCCGCCGAGTCCCGGGTGGAATTGGCGGATGCCCTGGCGAAGCTGGCGGAGAGCCAGCAGAAGCAGGGCGTGGGAACCAAACTCGATACGCTGCGCGCCCAGGTGCAGCTGCAGACCGAGCGCCAGCGGCTCATCCAGGCCCAGACCCAGCGCACCACGGCCTTGGCGGGCCTGGGCCGGGCCCTGGATCTGGAACCAGGCACCCGCATTGAACTGACCGACACCCTCGCCTCGCCCGCCATGCCTGTGGCGGGTTTCCAGGAGACCTTCCAGGCCGGCCTGTCCCAGCGACCCGAATTCGCGGTGCTGGACGCCCGCGAGAAGGCCGCCACCAGCCTGCGCGAAGCCGCCCAGGGCCTGCGCCTGCCCGCCCTCGTGGCCACGGGGGCCTACGGCTCCACGGGCCTGCAATCTCTGCCTTCCACCACCACATACCAGGTGTCGCTGGGCCTCAAGGTGCCGCTCTTCACCGGCGGCCTCGTGTCCGCCCAGGTGGCCCGGGCCCGCTCCGAAGAGGGCCGAGTGCAGGAGGCCCGTCGCGAGGTGAAGGCCCAGGTGGGCTACGAGATCCAGGTGGCCCAGGCGGAACTCGACGCCACCGCCCACGAGGTGGAGGTGGCCAACCTCGCCGTGTCCCTCTCCACCGAGGCCCTCACCCAGGCCCGGCACCGCTTCGAGGCCGGCGTGAGCAACAACATCGAAGTGATCAACGCCCAGGACGAGCTCGCCCGCGCCAACGACAACCAGATCAGCGCCCTCTACCGGCTGAACCAGTCCCGCGCGGACCTGGCCCGCGCCACGGGGCAGCTCGAAGCCTTCTACGCCCGCTGATGGAGACCCCGATGAGTCAAGACGCATCTGAACAGCCCACCCCCTCCCCCTCCGGCGCCGCCGAGGCGGGCATGTCCAAGGCCATCCGCGCCCTCGTGATCGGCACGCCCGTCGTGCTGCTCCTGGCGGGCGGCATGTGGCTCTACTCCCGCAACCGCGTCAGCACCGACGACGCCCAGGTGGACGGCCACCTCGTGCCCGTGTCCTGCCGCGTCTACGGCACGGTGGAGAAGGTGCTGGTGGAGGACAACCAGGCCGTGAAGGCCGGCGACACCCTGGCCCTGGTGGATCCCCGCGACATCCAGGCCCGCCTGGACCAGTCCAAGGGCTCCCTGGCCCAGGCCCTGGCCCAGCTGGAAGGCGCCAAGGCCGATCTGGAGCGGGCCCAGGTGGCCTACCAGCAGGCCCGCAGCTCGGACCTCGAAACCGCCAAGGCCAACATGGATTCCAAACGAGCCAGCCTCGACAAGGCCAAGACCGACCTGCAGCGCATGAAGCCCCTGGCGGAGCGCGAGGAGATCTCGGCCCTGCAGTACGACGGCTTCCGCACCCAGGCCGAGGTCGCCGACAGCGAGTGGCACGCGGCCGAGGCGCGGCTGGCCTCCCTGCGGCGCGAAGCCGACATCCGCAAGGTCGCCGTGGGCGCCGCCGAAGCCCGCCTGGCCTCCGCCCGGGCCCAGGTGGACCAGGCCAAGGCCGGCCATGAGGGCCTCGACCTCCAGCTGGGCTACACCCGCATCCTCGCGCCCATGGACGGCGTGGTGACCCGCAAGCTGGTTGAGGCCGGCCAGACCATCCAGCCGGGTCAGGGCCTGCTCACGCTCATCCCCCTGCATCGCACCTGGGTGACCGCCAATTTCAAGGAGACCCAGCTCGCCCGCATGAAGCCTGGCCAGGAGGCCGAGATCAAGGTGGACATGAACGGCATGGTGCTCAAGGGCCGCGTAGATTCCATCGCCGGCTCCACCGGCTCGCGCATGAGCCTGCTGCCTCCCGAGAACGCCGTGGGCAACTTCGTCAAGGTGGTGCAGCGCATCCCCGTGAAGATCCGCATCGACGAGGCGGAAGCCCAGAAGGTCATCCTGCGCCCCGGCATGAACGTCGAGGCGACGGTCATCGTCCAGTGAACCCGAAACAACGGATTTGAAACCGCAGATGACGCAGATGGGCGCAGATAGGAAGTCTCACGTCCAAGAGGCCACCCAGGCCGCGCCCGACCATGCGGTTGCTTTTCATCTGCGCCATCTGCGTCATCTGGGGTTCCCCATCTGGCCTCCTTTCCAAAAGCCATCCATCGACCTATGACCACTCACCGCCACATCAATCCCTGGGTCATCGCGCTGACGGTGATGATCGCCACCTTCATGGAGGTGCTCGACACCAGCGTGGCGAACGTGGCCCTGCCGCACATCGCGGGGGACCTCTCCGCCACGGTGGAGGAGACCACCTGGGTGCTCACCTCGTACCTGGTGGCCAACGCCGTGGTGCTGCCGCTGGGCGGCTACTTTTCCAGCCTCATGGGGCGCAAGCGCTTCTACCTCACCTGCGTGACGGTCTTCACCGTGGCCTCGCTCCTCTGCGGCATCGCCCCGTCGCTGGGCTGGCTCATCTTCTTCCGGGTGCTGCAGGGCCTGGGCGGCGGCGGGTTGCAACCCATCTCCCAGGCCATCCTGGTGGAGACGTTCCCGGCGGAGAAACGCGGTGCGGCCATGGCGGTCTACGGCATGGGCGTGGTGCTGGCCCCCATCATCGGCCCGGTGCTCGGCGGCTGGATCACCGACAACTTCAGCTGGCACTGGATCTTCCTCATCAACATCCCCGTCGGCTTCCTGTCCTTCTCGCTCACCAGCGCGCTGGTGCAGGATCCGCCGACCTTCCACCGCCTCACGCTCAAGGAGGGCGCCCGGTTCGACTACCTGGGCATCGGCGTCATCACCCTGGGCCTCGCGGCCCTGGAGATCGTGCTCGACGAGGGCCAGCGCAAGGACTGGTTCAGTTCCGGCTTCATCGTGTTCTTCGCGGTCGTCGCCGTGGTGGCCCTGATCTACGCCGTCTTCCACGAACTGCGGAAGGAGCGGCCCATCGTGGACCTGCGACTGCTGAAGGACCGGACCTTCGCCGTGTCGATCCTCATGCTCTTCGTGCTCGGCTTCGTCCTCTACGGCAGCCTGGCGCTGCTGCCCATCTTCCTCCAGACCATGCTGGGCTACACCGCCCTGCTGAGCGGCTGGGTGCTGAGCCCGGGCGGACTGGCGGTGCTGCTCATGATGCCCGTGGTGGCGGGGCTCCTGAAGAAGACCGACACCCGCTGGCTCATCGGCGTGGGGTTCTTCTTCTGCGGCCTGGGCCTCATCCAGATGGGGGGGTTCAACCTCCAGGTGGATTTCCAGACCGCCATGACCTCCCGGGTGGTGCAGAGCCTCGGATTCGCCTTCCTCTTCATCCCCATCAACGTCTCGGCCTTCCAGCACATCCCCCATGAGAAGACGGCCTATGCCGCGGGCCTCATGAACCTGGTGCGCAACATCGGCGGCAGCACGGGCATCGCCATCGCCACCACGCTGCTGGCCCGGCGCGCCCAGACCCACCAGGCGAACCTGATGGGTCACCTCGCGCCGGGGGATCCCGCCTTCCAGGGCTTCCTGGACCGGGCCACCCAGCTCGGGGTGCTCCGCGGAGGCCTCTCCCCGGTGGACGCCGGCCACGCGGCCCAGGGCGCCGCGTACGGCACCGTGGTCAGGCACGCCAACATGATGGCCTTCGCCGACACCTTCTGGTTCATGGGTGTGCTGTGCTTCGCCCTCTTCCCCATGATCTTCCTCATGCGGCGCAGCCGGGCCACCGGCCCGGTCGTGCTGGACTAGGCCCGGGTACCATCTCCCGATGACGCTCCGTCGCCTGCCCGCCTCCGAACGGATCTTCGCCACGCTGGTGGTGCTGGCCCTGACCGCGGCCCTGGGCCTCGGCCTCGCCGCCGTGGTCGCGCGAGAGCTCCGCGCCGCCGGGCCCGGCCAGCCTCCCCCGGCAAGGTCCCGCCTGGTGGCGGTGCTGGAAGGCGTGATGGCGCCCAACGTCACCCCGGCGGAAACCCGGCGCTTCAAGGCCTGGGTGGCCTCCGGAGCCACCCGCGAGGGCTTCGCCCAGGTCGAGCCCGTGGTCGCCAACAACTGCGCCAGCTGCCACGGCGACGGCGGCCAGGCGCCCCGCCTCCTGGCCTTCGAGGACCTGCGGCCCCTCGCCCTGGAGCCCGCGACGGAGGGCCTGGCGGAGCTGCTCGATGCCCGGTTCCTGCACCTGGCCGCATTCCCCCTGCTCGTGGCGGTGGCGGCCGCGGCCTACCTCCGGCGGGCCCGCTGGGCCTGGCGGAAGGGCCTCATGGCCGGCGGCTGGCTCGCGGCGGCCTGGGATGCGGGCCAGTGGTGGCTGCGCCAGGGCCGGCCCGAACCACACTGGGCCGCCTGGACGGGGCTCGTCCTCCTGGCAGCGGCCATGGTGGCGATCGCGGGGGCCGTGCTGGCCGACCTGTGGCTGCCGGACGAAGGGTAGTGCTCGGATCGTGGCCTACTGGGCCGAGGGCTCATCCACGAAATCGTCATCGGAGAGGCCCGAATCCGGCGGCAGCTTGTCGAGCTCGAGCTGCACCAGCTCCTGGTGCTCCACCTCTTCGTTGCGGAGCTCCTCGAACAGCGCCCGAACGTCGGCGTCCCTCAGGGCGGGCAGGGCCGCCACAAAGAAGGCATGGGCCTTCACCTCCGAGGCCAGAGCCGCCTCCATGGCCTTGCGGGGGCTCATGAAGGCGCGGGCCGCGTCGAAATCCGGCGCCTCGATGTCGAAGATCATGGACCGGTTGACGACCCGCGGCGCGTCGCTGAACCGCTCGGCGCGGCGCGCCGAGAGCTCCAGGCCGTGCTTCGCCTCGTTCGAGGCCATGAAGCGGAAGAACCGTGCCGCCTCGGGCGTGCGGTGCTGCTCCATCTGCGCGGCGAAATCGAGGTAGCGCTCTTCGGCCTCCTCCTCGATGAGGATCGCCAGGTCGAGGGCGTCCATCAGGCTCAGGTTGGCGAAATCGATGCCGCGGGTGGCCATGGGGCCTCCGATCACTTCTTGATGAAGAGGTCCAGGATGCGCTCCTTCGGGAGGGCGTCCTTGGAAAGGAGGGCCTGCCGCTCCTTCACCAGGTCGCCGTAGGTGGGCGGCGGCTCGGGGTTGCGGTAGAACACGCCGAGGTGCAGCTTGCTGCCGTAGTGCTGGGCCAGGTCCATGGCCGCCAGGCGGTCCGCCGGGTTGTGGCCCAGGCTCGCCAGCGTCCCCTGGATCGCCTTGAGACCCTTGATCTGCTGGGCCTCCTCGCCGTAGGTGACGCAGGGGGACTGGATGTTCACGAAGGCGAAGCCGGGGTAGCGGATGGCCTCCTCGATGATGGCCGACATCCCCGCGAGGTCCGTGGGGGAGGCCTGGGCCACGAAGCCCGCGCCGTAGGCCAGCGTGTAGAGCAGCGGGTTGACGGGGTTCTCCATGCTGCCGTACCGCGATGTGCAGGTGACGCGGCCCTTCTGCGAAGTGGGCGAGAGCTGGCCCTTGGTGAGGCCGTAGATCTGGTTGTCCATCACGATGTAGGTGATGTCCATGTTGCGGCGGATCAGGTGGGCGATGTGCCCG
>JAFJUR010000151.1 GCA_017859995.1 Holophagaceae bacterium
CGTGACGGAATCCCCCAGCAGGTAGCTCGAGAGCGTCCCCGCCACCAGCTCGTAGATCAGCCCGCAGCTGGCGATGAGCAGCACGCTGATGAACAGGAGCGGCGCTTTGAGTGTGGGCTGGGCTTGTTCGATGGGCTCAGACATGTTGAGGTGCAAGGATCAAAGGATTCACCGCCAAGACAGTAAAGACCGGAAGAAAAAACTCACCGCCAAGACACCAAGACGCCAAGAAAAGCAGAAACGAGGTCGTTTCGGTCTTTCCTTGGCGCCTTGGCATCTTGGCGGTAATCCATTCCTTCTTCATCACCCATGGATCGAGGCGGCGATGATGAGGCTGATGCCGAGGATGAGGCAGCCCAGAACAATGCCGAGGGCCACGTTCTGGTCGTCCTCCATCTCCTTGCGCAGCGAGAAGGGCAGCACCTTCACGAGCACGAGCCACACCACGCCGAGGATGACGAGGCCCAGGACCGAGAAGACGGCAGCGACGAGGAGCTGGTGGAGCAGCTGGTTCGTGAACATCACTTACCTCCGTGGAAGCCGTTGTTGTGAAGGAAGGTCCGGTAGGCGCCCGGAGTCTGGCGGACGCTGGGGGGCAGGTCGGCCCGGCGGCGCTGGCCGAAGAACTCCCGGCCGAAGAAGCCGTTGGCCACCATGAGGCTGAAGCCGCCGCCGAGGAAGATCATGTAGAGGATTCGCATCAGTCGTCACCTCCGCTGTCCCCGCCACCGGTGCCCGCGCTGGGGCCGTACATGCTCTCCTGCCACCGGCGGCTCTCGAAGGCCGCCAGGCGGAAGACGAGGATCAGGGGCACCACGAGGATGGCCAGCAGCGCGAGGCCGGGGTACAGCCACCGCATCACCCCCTGGCGCAACTGCACGTCGATGACCCGCACCGGCGGCAGGGGACCGTCCCACTGGGGCGCCAGGCGCAACACATAGGTGCCGGCGGGGACGGCGCTGAGGAACACGGTCTGGGTGTGGTCGCCCTCCGACCAGGACTCGCCGCCATCCACGCCGTGGTAGAAGCTGCTCTCCAGCAGGAAGAGCTCGGCCACGCCGGTGGTTTCGCTCACCAGGGCCCCTTCCACGCCGACCCAGCTGTTGTTGACCGGGGCGCTGAGGGTGACGGCCAGGTTCTGTCGGCCTTCCCGGATCTCGATGGGGTCCGAGAAGAAGACAGGTTCCTGCGCCTCGGCCGCCGGCGCCGGTCCGGGGGTCGGCGAGGGCCGGCGCACGGGGATGCCGCGCCGGATCGCCTCGGCTTCCACCTGGCGGAGGTTCGGCGCCAGCTCGTAGAGGTCCAGCTTCCGGTGGAACAGCTCCACGTTCCGGTGTGTCACGGATTCGGCCATGACGAGGATCAGCAGCAGGCCCAGCGCGCCCACGAGCCAGAGCCAGGAGGAAGCCAGCGTGGCCTTGTGGGGATTGGGCTGGAAGGAGGCGACGCCCGTCGGCTCGGGAAGCGGCTGGAGCTTGAAGGCGGCCTGCACCTGCTCGGGCCGGAGGTAGGTGGACAGGCTCCAGTTCACTTCGCCGCCGCCGCCCTTGTGGGCCTGGCGCTCGCGGGTGAGGCTGCGGGGTGGGGCGACGAACTCGGTGACCTGCACCTGCTCGCCCTGCTCGACCTGCCAGTAGAACTCGCCCCACACGCCTTCCACGGTGGCGGCCACGTCCTGGAAGCGCCGCCAGGTGGCGCCCAGGGCGAAGAGGCTGCGCTGCCCGTCGCGGGCCTGGGGAACGTCTCCGGGCGCCACGGCCACCGCGACGCTCCAGTGGCCTTCGCTCTGCACGAGCCAGCGGAAGCCGTGCTGGCCGTCGAGCAGCAGGTACTCGTTCCAGGGGTACACCGTGCCGTCCACCGTGCAGGACCGCCGCAGCTGGCCGATGCACGTGACGGGGACGCCCTCCAGGCTGCCCTCCGCGCCCAGCGGGATCACCACGTCCTGGCGGGGCTGCTTCAGGCTCTTGAGGAAGGCCAGCTTTCCGCCCTCGGCTGAGAGGAGGCTGCCGCAGCTGGGGCAGCCCACGCGGAGGGTCTCGTCGGGCGCCCGCAGGGCGAGCGGACCGCCGCACTTGGGACAGTTCAGGTTCTGGACGCCGACCTTGCCGGGCTTCTTGGCGCCGCCCCGGAGGCCCAGCTCGGCCAGGCTCATCTCCCGGCCCAGGAAGAAGAGGGGCTGGTCTTCGCTGTAGTCGAGGGTGGCGAAGGCGCCGTGCTGGCCCGACAGGTCCGCAAAGCGGTAGGTGGCGCCGGGATCCACGGCCCAGGGGATCTCACCCTCGGCGCTGTGGAAGGTGGCCTCGCTCACTTCGCCCACGGTCCAGAGGCCGTCGGGGCCCAGGTCCGCGAGCCCGCCGGCTTCCAGGCTGCCGGCCGCGGGGAGCGTCCCGTGCGGTGCCTGGGTGAAGGTGAGGTAGAAGCGCCCCTGGGCTTCCGCCAGCCAGCCCCAGCGGCCGTCGTCCAGGGCGAGGTACCACTCGTCCCACACGCCGCCGAGGGGATGCCGGAGCTGCACCCGGCCCGCCAGCGTGAAGGCGCGGCCCGTGTAGGTCCCGGTGGCGCCCAGGGCCAGCGGGGAACCCGTGTCCATCAGGGCCGCCACCTTCCCGATCAGTTCCGGATCGCGGTCCCGCCGCGCCGCCAAGGCGTGGCAGTACGGGCAGACAGCCACCATCGTCCCGGGCCGGAAGCTCAGGGCGGCACCACAGCTGGGGCAGGAGGCGAGGGCGCTCATGGGATGTCGGTGATCATACGGGACGCGCCGGGATCCGGCCAGCCGGAAGCCCGGGACCCGCTACAGGTGCGGCAGGGCGGTCTCCAGGCCGCGACGGAAGACCTCCGCATCCACCAGGAGGCTCAGCACGAGGTGGCCGTTCCCCGGGAGGTCGAAGAAGGACCCCGGGTGGACCAGCACCGAGGCCCGCTCCAGCAGGCGCAGGGCGCAGGCTTCGTCCGCGTCCACGGCGGGGCGGCGCAGCAGGGCCGACCAGCCGCCCTCCACCGGCAACCGGGTCAGGCGGGGCTGCTCCGCCAGCAGGCCGTCGAGGGCGGAGAGGTTGGCGCGAAGCCGGCGGCGGATCTGATCCTGGATGCCTGGGGCCGCGGCCAGCAGGGCCGGGGCGGCGGCCTGCACGGGCGAGGCCACGGAGAGATACTGGTCCGCCAGGAAGGCCAGGGCTTCCAGGTGCGCCTCGGCGCCCGGGCCGCGGACGGCGATCCAGCCCAGTTTCACCTGGGGCAGGGCGGCGACCTTGCTGAGGCCGGAGAGGAGGAAGACCGGGCAGGGCGGCGCCGCGTCCAGGAGCGCCGTGGCCAGGCGGTCGGGCGTGGGTTCCAGGGGGTAGTCGGAGAAGACCTCATCCACCAGCAGGGCCAGATTCCGCCGGGCGCAGAGGCCCGTGAGCTCTGTCCACTCCTGTTTCGACAGGAACTGTCCAGTGGGGTTGTTGGGGTTGACCACCACCACCGCCCGGGTGCGGGGCGTGACGGCCGCCTCGAGGGCCCCGGTGTCGAGGTGCCAGCGGTCGTGGAAGTAGGAGGGCACGGCGTGGGCGGTCAGGCCCTCCAGGCGGGCCAGCCACTCGAACAGCGGGTAGCTGGGGCTGGGCACCAGGACCTCGTCCCCCGGATCGCCCAGCAGCTTGAAGAGGAGGGCATAGCCCTCGCTGGTGGAGGCGGTCAGCAGGAGATCCTCGGCCCGGAGCCCGTGGCCGTGGTGGGCGGCGACGGCCTCCCGGGCCGGGCGGGAGCCCCTCGGGTCGGGGTCGTAGTCCAGGGCGTCCCGCGTCGACAGGGCCGCCAGCAGGGTGTCTTCCGGATAGGAAAAGCCGCAGCGGGTGGGATTCGACCGGGTGAGGTCGAGGAGGTCGCGGCCCTCGGCGCGCAGCCGTCCCAGCGCCGCCGACAGCGCGTTGGGTTCGAAACCGTGCGGCAGGCGGGAGGACAGGCGCATGGGCTCCAGGGTAGACGAAAGGCGTTCATCGTTTCGTTATCGTCGTTTCGAAATCGTCGTTTCGAAATCTCTGCCCCGAACGCGCGACAATGGCGGTGACTCCCCGGAGGATCCCATGGCGAAGACCCCTCACGTCGCAGTGCTGCTGGCCGGATGCGGACACCTGGACGGCGCGGAGGTGCGGGAATCCGTGCTCGCGCTGCTGGCCCTCGACCAGCACGGCGTCACGTTCCAGTGCCTGGCCCCGGACGCGGACCAGTTCCACGTGGTGGATCACGTCACCGGCCAGCCTGTGCCCGGCGCCCGCCGCAACATCCTGCAGGAGGCCAGCCGCATCGCGCGCGTGGGCCAGTGCCTCGACCTGGCCGGGGCCCGGGTCCAGGACTACGACGCCCTGGTGATGCCGGGGGGCTACGGCGTGGCGAAGAACCACTGCAGCTTCGCCTTCAAGGGGGCCGAGGCCGAGGTCCGCCCCGACGTGGCGGCCTTCGTGCGGGGTTTCTTCGACGCGAAGAAGCCCGTGGGCGCCATCTGCATCGCCCCGGCCCTGGTGGCCCTCGCCCTGTCGGGCCGGGCCGCCGCCGACCTCACCCTGGGAAGCGATCCGGGCTGCGCCACGGCCATGACGGCCCTGGGGCAGCACCACCGGACCACCGCCAGCGCCCGGGAGATCGTGGTGGACGAGGCCCACAAGCTCGTGACCACCCCCGCCTACATGTTCGACGACGCGCGGCTCAGCGATGTGTGGGTGGGCATCGAGCGCTGTGTGGCGGAGGTCCTGAAGCGGATCTAGATTCGGCCCGCTCAGCCGTTGGTCTATCTGTTCTGGGCTGGTCCATCCGCTCAGAGCTGATCGTCATTCCGCCTTGGATGCACCAGGCGGCGCAGGGCGGGGGTGACCAGGCGGCTGGCGGCCAGGATGCGGGCCTCGCTGTCGAGGGCGCGGATCCACGGAGCCGCGTGGCCCAGCACCAGGCCCGAGTCCGGCAGCGCCAGGCTGCGGTCCAGGGCCTGCAGCACCTGCTCCGCGACGGGGCCCGAGCCCCGCCAACGCGAGGCGGCCAGGGCCTCGGCCTGGGCGGGGCGGAGGGGCGGCTGGACGAGGGCGACCAGGGATTCCAGGCCCAGCTTGGGGTGCTGGAGAAACGCCGAGATCACGCCGGCGTCGGGCGACCGCCAGGCCACGGGCCAGAGGGGCCGGGGCGCGTGCAGGGCCAGGCTGCGGCGCTCCCCGAGGGTCATGGCCGTCCAGAGCTGCAGGAGCTTCTCCGTGGCCTGCTGCCGCGCCTGGGGGTGCGCCGCGGCGTCCGCCGCCACGGCGGCCAGGGCCCGCCAAGGCAGCCGCCCCATCAGCCGCGACCGGAGGTGGGCCGGCGCCTTCGGGTGCTGGGCGACCCAGCGGAGGAGCAGGGGCCGCTTCTTCAGCTCCGGCAGGTCGGCCGCCGCCTCCAGCCAGCCGCGGGGGGGATCCGGATGGCGCAGCAGCCGCAGGAAACGCGGCCACGGCACCTCGGGGGGAAGCGCCCAGGGGTCGTTCAGGGGGCGGGACATGGGGACAGTGTAGGGAATGCGGACGTCTGACTGGCCCTCGGGTTTTGCGCCACACTGTCCCCATGGCTGCCGAGTTCACCATCCTGGGGCGGGGGCGCGCGGGACGCGCGCTGGCGGAGGCCTGGACGGGCCGGGCCCAACTGCTGGAGCACACGGCGGACCCAGCGGGCCTGGTCATCCTGGCTGTGCCGGACCGCGCGGTGCCGGAGGTGGCCCCGCGCTTTCCCGGCCGCTGCGTGCACCTGGCGGGCAGCCTGCATCTGCCGGGCGTGCCCTGCGCCCATCCCCTCACCAGCTTCGATGGCCGGGCCCGGGACTGGACCGGCACGCCCCTCGCGATCACCGGCGCCGTGCCCGATGACCTGAGGCGCGCCTTCGGCGACCTGGGCTTCGCGGCCTTCGACCTGCCCGCCGAGCTCAAGCCGGTCTATCACGCCGCGGCGGTGCTCTCCTCGGGCCACGCGGCGACCCTGTGGCTGGGGGCCGAGGCGCTGCTGCGGGCCCAGGGCGTGGCGCTGCCTGGACGGGGCCTGCTGCCCCTCGCGGAGGCCACCCTGCGCAACGTCGCCGAGCGGGGCGCCGCGGGCCGGACGGGTCCCTTCGCCCGCGGCGACGAGGCCTCCATCGCCCGCGACGCCGAGGCCCTTCCGGAGGCTTGGCGGGAGGTCTTCCTCAAACTGGGGCGGATCCTCGGATGAGGGCCTCGGGCACGTCCGGAGCGTCATGATTCCGCTGCTCGCCGTGTCGGTCCTCTGGGCCCTCTCCTTCGGCCTCACGGCCCAGGTGAGCGGCCTGGGCGCGCCTGTCGTGACCGCCGCGCGGACGGTGCTGGCGGCCGCGGTGTTCCTCCCGTTTCTCGGCCTGAAGGGACTCTCCCGCAGGCAGGTCCTGGGCTTCGTCGGCATCGGGGCCCTCCAGTTCGGCCTGATGTACCTGCTCTACATCGCCTCGTTCCGCTGGCTCCGGGCTTCGGAAGTGGCGCTCTTCACCATCTTCACCCCGCTCTTCGTGACCCTCGTGGCAGATCTCTTCGAAGGCCGCGTGTCCTGGCGGTTCCTGGCCGCGGCGATGCTCACGGTGCTCGGCACCGCCATCTGCGTCTGGCCCGAGCGGGGGCGCGGCGGGCTGCTGCTGGGGTTCCTCCTCATGCAGGGCGCGAACCTCTGTTTCGCCCTGGGCCAGGTGCTCTACCGCCGCGCCGCGCCCGCCACCGGGAAGCGCGACCGGGAGCTCATGGGCCTGCTGTACCTCGGG
>JAFJUR010000152.1 GCA_017859995.1 Holophagaceae bacterium
TGCACCTGCTGGACCGCGGCCTGGCCTTCGAGGCCATCGTGGATTTCCAGAGCCACGGCAAGGTCCACGGGGTCGAGTCCTGCTCCTTGTCCATGCCGCGCCTGCTCCGGGCCATGGACACCCACCGGCTCGCGGACTTCGTGCCCGACCGGCCCCTGCCATGCCCCTTCGCCGACCAGCACAACAACGTGAAGGATGGCTTCGCCACGGCCTTCGGCGAGGATGGCCTGGAACTCGCCCCGCCCGAGGGCACCCGGGTGCTGGGCGAGGTCATGCGCCTGAACGCCACCACCACCGTGGAACTGCGGGTGGCCCACCACGAGAGCCTGGTGCTGCCCATGCGGGTGGCCTACTTCGGCGACCTGGTCTGGGGTCTCCGCATCATGGACGGGGCGGACAAGACCCACCTGGGCCGGTATCGCCAGTGGCTCATCGAGGCACGGCGTCAGCAGCAGCAGCGGGATCTGGCGCGCTTCAGCCCCGGCGGGCTGGAATCCGCGAAGGTGGCGGGCCGGCCCGAGGCCAGCCGGACGAAGCTTCAGCCGAAGGTCCTCGTGGACCGGGATCCCCTCATCCTCGTCCTCGCCGAGGGCGAGACCTTCCCGGCCCGGCTGGCCGAAGCCGTGGGCCGAAAGTTCGGCGTGGCGGCCCTGGACATCGGCCCCGGTCCGCTCAAACCCCTGCTCGACACCCTGGGCGCGAATGGAGGCGACTGGGGCCGGGTCCGCCTGGTGATGATCCACCACCTCCAGCGGTCGGGATCGGCCCTGGAGCGCTGCCGGCGCCTGACCCAGGAAGAGGCCTGCCCCCTGCCGATCCTGGTCGCGGGCACCGAGGAAGAAGCCGAACTCAAGCGAAACCGGGCCGTGGCCGCCGGCGCCGTGGACCAGCTGGTGATCGAACCATTCAAGGTGCTGACGGTTATCCGCACCCTGGACGACACCCTCAAACTCTTCGCCTGAAGCTCACATGTCGGCCCTCCAGGTCCGATGAGAACCGGGGCGGCCTTTGTCACGCCCTTCATGGAGCCGCCCGATGTCGTTGTCCAACCGCCTGAGCATCCGGGGCAAGCTCCTGCTGATGCTGTGTCCCCCCTTGGCGGGCTATGCCTACTACAACCTGCGCGACACCTGGAACAGCTACCAGGATCTCGCCGCCAAAGGCTTGGTTCAGAAGGGCTTCGACTTCTCCGATCCGCTTTGGCGCAGCTTCTGCTACGACATCGCCATCTCCTTCGGGGTATGGATCCTCACCTTCATCGTGGTCTACCGCATCAGCCTGTGGATCACCCGGCCCCTGAATGCCTTGGCCGATGGCCTGCGCCAGAGCGACCTCACCCTTCAACTCAAGGTCGAGAGCGACGACGAGATCGGCCAGGCCGCCGTCGCCTTCAACACCTACAACGCCAAGCTGCGGACGGTGTTCCAGAACCTCGGCGGCTCCTCCAACTCGGTGGCCAGCGGAGCCACCCAGCTGTCTGCCTCCAGCGAGCAGATGGCCGCCACCGGCGCCAGCCTGGCCCAGAACTCAGAGGCCCAGCGGGCCGCCTTCGAGCGGGTGGCCACGGCCGTCACCGAGCTGTCGGCCTCCATCGAGCAGGTATCTGGCAACATCCGGCGCTCCCAGCAGGAATCCGAGGCCGCCGTGATCGCCGTGAACCAGGGCGCGGAGGCCGGCGGCGAGAGCACCCGGGCCATGGAGGACATCCGGGCCTCCACCACCCGCATGGTGGCCGCGGTGCGGCTCATCCAGGACATCGCCCGGCAGACCAACCTGCTCTCGCTGAACGCCGCCATCGAGGCCGCCAAGGCGGGCACCATGGGCAAGGGCTTTGCCGTGGTGGCCGAGGAGGTGCGCAAGCTGGCCGAGCGCAGCGGCGCCGCCGCCCGCGAGATCGGCGAGCTTATCGAGCAGAACAATGCCTCGGTGGATCGCGGCGCGGAGATGGTGGAGGCCACCGTGACCGCCCTCGGCGCCATCGGGGCGAACATCCGCGGCGTGGCCTCCATGATCCTGGAGGTGGGTTCCGCCGCCGAGGAGCAGGCCCGGACCAGCGCCGAAGTGGCCGAGCAGGTGGACGAGAACCTCTCCCGGGTGGCCCACAACGCGACGGCCACCGCGGAAATGGCCCGCACCGTCTCCGAGGTCGCCCGCACCGCCGCTGAACTGGCGCGGGTGGCCGACGACCAGAACCACCAGGTGGGGCAGTTCCGGGTCTAGCGTTTCAGGGTTTCGAGATCAGGCCGTACAGGTCGGGGCGCCGATCCCGGAAGAAGCCGAAGGAAGCACGGTTGCGCCGGATTTCGTCCAGGTCCACGTCCGCGGTGATGACCCCCGTGTCCGTGCGCCCCAGTTCCGCCACCTTCTCGCCGCGGTGATCCGAGATGAAGGAGTGGCCGTAGAAGGTCTGGCCGCCCTCCGTACCGATGCGGTTGGAGGCCACCACCGGCACCACGTTGGAGACCGCGTGCCCGATCATGGCCCGCTGCCAAAGGTCCTTGGTGTCGAGGCCCGGGTTCTCCGGTTCGGTGCCGATGGCGGTGGGGTAGAGCAGGATCTCGGCGCCCATGAGCATCATGGCCCGGGCGCATTCCGGGTACCACTGGTCCCAGCAGATGCCCACGCCTAGGCGGCCGAAGCGGGTGTCCCACACCTTGAAGCCCGTGTTGCCCGGCCGGAAGTAGAACTTCTCCTCGTAGCCGGGGCCATCGGGGATGTGGCTCTTGCGGTAGACACCCAGCATCGCGCCATCGGCATCCACCAGGGCCAGGCTGTTGTAAAAGGCGTGGCCGTCCCGCTCGAAGAAGGAGACGGGGATCACCACCCCCAGTTCCTTCGCCAGCTTCTGGAACCGCGCGATGGTGGGGTGCCCTTCCACGGGCTTTGCCCAGTCGAAGAATTCATCCTTCTCTTCGCGGCAGAAGTAGACGCCTTCAAACAGCTCCGAGGGCAGGATCACCTGGGCGCCCTTGGCCGCCGCCTCGCGCACGAGGGCTTCGACCTGGGCCACGTTGGCCTCAAGGCTGCCGGTGAAGGCGCACTGGGTGGCGGCGACGCGGACGATCTTCGCGGGGCTCACAGGACCTCCGGCTGCTGCTGGGTGATGCAGTGGAAGGCACCGCCCCCGCTGAGGATGGCACGGGCGGAGCGGCCCAGCACCCGGCGGTCCGGAAACAGGGGCGCCAGGGCCGCCACGGCCGCCTCATCGTGCGGGGTGCCGTACGTGGGCACCACCACGGTGCGGTTGCCGATGTAGAAGTTCACGTAGCTCGCCGGCATGGGCTCGCCTTCCTCGTCCGGCACCAGGCCGGGCGAGGGGATCCGCACCACCTGGAGCCTCCGGCCCCGGGCATCCGTGAAGGTGGCCAGGTCCGCGGCGATCTGGTCGAGGGCAGTGGCGTTCGGGTCGTCCCCGTCCAGGGCCTGCATGCAGACCACGACCCCCGGGGCCACGAAGCGGGCGAGGGTGTCGATGTGGCCGTCCGTGTGGTCGTTGAGCAGGCCCTCGTCGAGCCAGAGCACCTTCCGGGCACCCAGGCCCAGGGTGAGGGCCGCCTCCAGCTCCGCCTGGATCAGGCCGGGGTTGCGGTTGGGATTGAGCAGGCACTGGCGGGTGGTGAGGACGGTGCCTTCACCATCGACCTCCACGGAACCGCCCTCGAGGATCCAGTCCTGGTCGCGCCGGGGCAGGCCGCTCTGGGCCGCCACGCGCCCGGCCACGCGATCGTCCTCCGGCAGCACGTACTTGCCGCCCCAGCCATTGAACCGGAAGCAGGCGGCCTGGAGCCGGCCGTCGACATCCTTCACGAAAATGGGGGCCGTGTCCCGCAGCCAGATGTCGCCCACGGGCACCCGGTGGAATCGGACCTGACCCAGCACCGGGGCCAGGGCCGCGCGGGCCGCGGCCTCGGCGGCGTCATCCTGCACGAGAATCTCCAGGCCCTCGCCGCCCTGCTCGGCGATCGCCAGGCAGAGGGCAGCCCACTCCGCCTGGGCCGGGGCCAGGTTCTCCCGCCAGAGGTGCCCATGGCCGGGCCAAGCCAGCCAGCAGGCGCTGTGGCGATCCCATTCGGCGGGCTGGAGGAGCGGGGAAGGATTCATCGAGGGGCCATCCGGGCGAAGCAGCGCCCCGATCCGGGCGCACCCTCCAGTTCATCAAAAGGCGGGCACCCCGTCGAGGGGAATGAATGGGACAGGCCTGGTCACCTTCCCGGGGATACCGCGTATGATGAGGGTTATCTTTCCCGGAGCACCCATGACCCTCTCCCGCGTCCTGCGCGCCTCGGCCCTGGCTGTCTTGTTGCTGGGCTGGTCCAATCCTCCGGCGCTGGCACAGCGGCCGCGGAATACCGAGGCCCTCGCCGCCGAGGTTCGCGACCGCTACGACAAGCGCGAGGAACTGATCCCCATGCGGGATGGCGTGAAGCTCTTCACGGCCATCTACACGCCGAAGGACACGCGAAGGACCTATCCCTTCCTCATGCAGCGCACCCCCTACAGCGTGTGGCCCTACGGCGAGGAGGCTTTCCCGCCGGGCCTGGGCCCCTCGGCGCGGTTCCAGGAGGAGGGGTTCATCTTCGTCTACCAGGACGTGCGCGGCCGGATGATGTCTGAGGGCGACTTCGTGAACATGCGGCCCCAGAAGGCCGTCAGCGGCGACCGGGTGGACGAGGCCACGGACACCTACGACACCATCGAATGGCTCCTCAAACACGTGAAGGGGAACAACGGCCGCGTCGGCCAGTGGGGCATCAGCTACCCGGGCTTCTACACGGCGGTGGGCATGCTCTCGGGGCACCCCGCGCTGAAAGCCGTCTCGCCCCAGGCGCCCATCGTGGACTGGTTCCAGGGCGATGACTTCCACCGGAACGGCGCCCTCTGGCTGCCCCACGCCTTCAACTTCATGGTGACCTTCGGCAAGCCGCGCAGCGGCCCAGGCAAGGCCTGGCCGCCGCGCTTCGACCACGGCACCTCCGACGGGTACGAGTGGTTCCTCCGCCTTCAGACCACCGCGGCCACGCGCCAGTTCACGAAGGACGTGGCCTTCTGGAACGAGATGCTGGACCACCCCGCGTACGACGCCTTCTGGCAGGCTCGCAACCTGCGGCCGCACCTCCGCGACGTGAAGCCCGCGGTGCTCACCGTCGGCGGCTGGTTCGACGCGGAGAACCTCTACGGCGCCCTCCAGGTCTTCCAGACCGTGGCGCGCCAGAGCGCCGGCTCGGACAACCGCCTGGTCATGGGGCCATGGTTCCACGGCGGCTGGGAGCGCAGCAAGGGCGACCGCCTCGGCCCCGTGCAGTTCGGCGCCAACACGGCCGATTGGTTCCAGGCCGAGGTGCTGTTCCCCTTCTTCATGCACCACCTGAAGGATGCAAAGGACCCGCTGCCCGCCAAGGCCACCGTGTTCGAGACCGGCGCAAACCGCTGGCATCGGCTGGCGGCCTGGCCCCCGAAAGAGGCGAAGGAAGCCAGGCTCTACTTCCAGCCCGACGGTGGGCTCGCCTTCACCCCGCCCCCTGCCGAGGGCGGCGCGGATGCCTTCCCTTCAGACCCCGCCAAGCCCGTGCCCTTCATCGAGCAGGTGGCCATCGGCATGGTCAAGGAATACATGACGGCCGACCAGCGCTTCGCCGGGCGCCGCCCGGACGTGCTGGTCTACCAGACCGAAGCGCTGAAGGAGGACCTCACCTTCGCGGGCCCCCTGCGACCCGAGCTGTTCGTGACCACCACCGGCACCGACGCGGACTGGGTGGTGAAGCTCATCGATGTCTACCCCGACAACTTCAAGAACCCCGATTTCAAGGAGGGCGGGTCGCCCTGGGACCGCACGCCGAACCCCATGGGCGGTTACCAGCAGCTGGTGCGGGGCGAGGTCATGCGCGGCAAGTTCCGGGATAGCCTCGAGCGCCCCACGCCCTTCACCCCTGGCCAGCCCACCCGCGTGGCCTGGTCCATGAACGACATCTTCCACACCTTCAAGAAGGGCCACCGCGTCATGGTCCAGATCCAGAGCACCTGGTTCCCCCTCATGGACCGGAATCCCCAGGTGTTCATGGACATCAATCAGGCCAAGCCCGAGGACTACCGGAAAGCCACCCACGCTGTGCTGCACGACGCCGCAAGGCCCAGCAGCCTGGGCGTGGGTCTCTGGGCCGGGAAATGAGCGCGGGCCGGAACGCCGGAAAAACCTAGGCCGCGGAGGCCTTCCACCCCTCCAGCACCCTGAACCGGCTGCCCATCATGCCGGGCAGGGTGAGCTGGAGCAGGTTTTCGGTCTTCGCCCGGCGCTCGGCGTCGGGCAGGTCCATCCAGGCGGCGCCCCAGGTGTCCAGCGGCGCGTGGGTGCGGATCCACTTGCTCAGCTCCTGGTGCGAGAGCTCCGCCAGGCCCTGGGCCTCGAGCAGCGCGGAGAGCCGCGTGAAGTCCACGTCCGCGGTCAGGTCGGCCTCGCCCAGGTCCTCGTGCCACTTGCCGTCCACGCTGTGGGCCTTGAACCGCCGCAGGTCCGCGCCCTTGGCCAGCAGGCGGTCGGCAGACTCGCCGTAGTCCACCGCCAGGAAGAGGCCCGCGCTCAGGGGCGCGGCCAGCTCGCGCACCAGGCCTGGCAGGGCCTCGCACCACACGCTCCCATCCCGGGGTTCCAGGCCGTCGGTGTGCTTCTGGAACCAGGCGCCGGCCTCGCCGGGATCGGCCGCCTGCCATTCGGGCCCGGCGGCGGTGAGCACCTCCCGCGTCCAG
>JAFJUR010000040.1 GCA_017859995.1 Holophagaceae bacterium
GCATGCGGCACCGGGACGACGATGCGGCACAGCGATGGCAATGGTTGAGCCAATTCAACCTCACCGAAGACAAGCCCATGCCTGGTCTTTAAATAGAAAAAGAATGCAAAATGATCAAAATCAAGATCAATGACCCAGCCCCGGAGGACGACCGGGTCATCAAGTGCTGATTGCGTAAGGCTTGAGAGTCGCGATGGGCCTGGGTCGCCCCAGACCCACCCCGGGGCAGGCGAGCCCACCGGGCTGAGCGCCTCGAATTCAAACAATTACCTATCGAAGAATTGATCATGTTTAACATGGGTTTCATTGACAAAAAAACCGCATTGTTTTGATATTGCCGAACAATCAACTAGGTCTACATTGCCTGATTGGTTCCCCATCCTTCCATCGCCCGTTCCAAGCCCCTCTGGAGGAGTCGCATTGATCGGTCAGTCACCCGCCTTCCGGGAGGTCGTCCGCCTCGTGGCCCGCATGGCGGCCTGCGATGCGCCCATCCTCATCGAGGGCGAGACCGGCACCGGCAAGGAACTGGCGGCCCGTGCCATCCACTACCAGAGTCCACGCCAGGACCGGCCCTTCATCCCGGTCAACTGCGGCGCCATCCCCGACTCCCTCATCGAGAGCGAGCTGTTCGGCCACCGGAAAGGCGCCTTCACCGATGCCAAGGACAACCAGCCGGGCCTGATCACCCTGGCCGAGGGCGGCACCCTGTTCCTCGACGAGGTGGATGCCCTCTCGCCCAAGGGCCAGGTGACCCTGCTGCGGTTCCTGCAGGACCAGGAGTTCCGCCCCCTGGGCGCCCGACAGGTCGAGCACGGCAACGTCAGGGTGCTGGCCGCCAGCAACGCCAGCCTTCCTGCTCTGGCGGAACGGGGCACGTTCCGCGCCGACCTGCTCTACCGCCTGCGCATCCTCTGCCTCGACCTGCCGCCGCTCCGCGCGCGCGCAGGGGACGTGGCGTACCTGGCGGACTGGTTCCTGGAGGCCTGCGCCCAGCGGTTCCGCCTGGGCACCAGGACCCTGCACCCCGACACCCTTGCGTGGATGGCTTGCTACCGTTGGCCCGGCAACATCCGCGAGCTGGAGAATGTGCTCTACCGCGAATACCTGCTCTCCGAAGGCCCCGTCCTCCGCATCGACCCGCCCCGGGACATGGATCCTGCACCACCTCCCCAGGACCCCCACACAGAAGGCCTCGCCTTCAACCACGCGAAAGCGCGGGCCATTCAGGCCTTCGAGCGGGACTACCTGCTGAGCCTGATGGACCAGGCCCATGGCAACGTCAGCCTTGCCGCCCGGCTCGCCGGCAAGGAGCGCCGGAGCCTCGGGAAGCTGCTCAAGAAGCACGGCCTGGGCAGCACCGCCTGGCAGCAGCGCCTCCCGCACGAGGAGCGCGTTCCCGCCTGAGGCCGGGTGGGTTCTGACCCAGGGTGGGTGGATCCCGGGAAGTGGCTCTGTTCGCATGGGGTTGGCCACAAGAAATGGCTCCGCCTGGGTCGGCATCAGGCCTTGAGTGTTTTTGCAGGCTTTTACCAACCCGTGTGAGCACAGGCGCTTGTTCCACAGCCGCAACTGGCGTAGGCATTGCCACCCCTGGGGCACGACATCCATCCAGCGACAGGAGGCTCCCGTGGCGCAGGCACCGCAACCGCATCGCATGGGCATGATTCCCGAATTCGCCGCGAAGGGGGGCGGCCGCCTGGGCCGCCACTTGCACTTCGATGACCGCAGCTGGAACTTCCCGGTGCCCCTGCGCAAAGGAGCCGTGATCCGGACCCGGACCTGGGACCGCGGCCTGCGCGCCTTCAACCAGGGAGAGCTGGGCTCCTGCACCGGCAACGGGGCCGTGGGTCTGCTATGCACGGAGCCCTATCGCCGGCCCGGCACACGGTACTCAGAGGCGCTGGCCCGGAAGGTCTACAGCCGAGCCACCCGGGATGACGCCATCGTGGGCGCCTGGCCGCCCCGGGACACGGGCTCCACCGTTCTGGGCGCCATGAAGGCGCTCAAGGCCCTCGGCTTCACCAAGGGCTACCGCTGGTGCTTCGGCCTGGACGACGTGCTGAAGGCCCTCTCGACCCTGGGCCCGGTGGAGGTGGGCCTGAACTGGTATGAGGGCTTCGACCACCCCAGTGCCCACGGGCTCGTGAAGGTCCGCGGCGCCGTGCGCGGCGGCCATGCCTTCGAGCTGCTGGGCGTCGACGCGGAGCGGAAACTCGTGTGGGCCATCAACTCGTGGGGGCCCGACTGGGGCCTGCGGGGCCGCTTCGCGTTCTCATGGAAGGACCTGGACCGCCTTCTCCACGAGGAGGGCGAGGCCTCCACGGTGGCCCTGTGAGGCCCGGGTCGGCCCCATGAGCAAAGCCTTCTCGCCCCTCACGCTGGGCGTGGGATTCACGGCGCTGCTGGCGCTGGTGCCTGGCCTGGGGATTGGTTCCAAGGAGGCCCGGGCCGACAAGCCGACCGCACCCGCCAAGGCGTCCGCCGATTCGCGGCCGGTGCCGAAGGGCGAGGCGACGGAGGCCTTCCTGGACCAGTGCCTGGCCGAACGGCCCCAGGCGCGCGCCGTCCCCCTGCGCGCCACCATCCTCACCCTGCCCGATCCCCAGCGCACCCACATGGCCTTCTGGTTCGACCTGCGTCTGAACGCGGTGCAGCGTGCCTTCAAGCAGGACGGCTTCCTGCCCCGGGCCTTCTTCCTGCCCTGGGAGGCCAGCCCGAAGGAAGACACGGGGCTGGGCGTGTCCTCCCGCTACCCGGTGGGGAGCCCCGGGCTCATCTGGTTCGCCCGCGAACGCCGTCCCACAGACCCCCAGGGCGGGCCGACTGCCTATCACGCGCTCTTCATCGTGGGCGAGAGCCAGGCCCTGGGCCTCAACCGGGAGGCCATGCGGCAGGCCCTCCGCCTGGCGGCGAAGGCGCAGGGCGCCGGAACGGAACCCGCCGCCGCGGCCCCCATCTCCCTCATCGGTCCCCAGTTCTCCGGCAGCCTGACTTCCCTGGGCGCGGCCCTGGAAGAGCACTTCCGGCTGGGCACCGCGCCGCCCATCCGCGTGCAGGGCACCACCACGCTGGACGCCGCCGCCACCGAAACCCTGCGCGCCACTGCCGGCGGGGTTCCCGCCCCGCGCCTTTCCATCTCCAGTTGGATCTGCAACCTCTCCGGCGCCTCCAAGGAACAGCTCCTGAGCTGGTACCGGCTGGAAGCCGGCTGGCCCAAGGACGCCTCGAAGGTGGCGATCTTCACCGAATCCAACACGGTCTACAGTCCAGGCGGCCAGGCTTCTACCGGCCCCGGCACGGGGCTCGGCGGGCCCGTCACGACCATCTTCTTCCCCATGGGCCTCTCGCGCCTGCGCGCCGAGCGGCGGGCCATGGAGCACAACCTCGCGAAGGGTTCCCAGAACATGGAGCTGGTGCTGCCCTCGACCCTGCTGGGCCCCTCCGAGGACGATGCCCTCCGGGTGCTCGACACCCTGCCCCAGTACTCTGCCGACTCCCTCCGCGATGCGGAGCTGACCCTGGCCGGCACCGTGCTCAGCCTCGCCCGCCGGGGCTACACGCACATCGGGATCTCCGCCTCGGATCCCCAGGACTTGATTTTTCTCGCAGAGCGCGTCCGCGCCTACCATCCCAGCTGCACGCTGTTCACGACCAGCGGCAACCACACCCTGTTCGCCCACCCGAATTTCAGCGCCGCCATGGACGGCATGATCCTCATCGGAGGCTATCCGCTCACGGACGCCGTGCGGGTGCTCTCCCTGAAGAAGGGCGAACTGGAATCCCCGGTGCGCTTCAATTCGGAAGGCGAGTACGCGGCCTACTACGCCACCCTGCTGGCCCTGGACCCGACCCGCGCCAAGGACCTCGACCGCCGGTTCTGGGGCAAGCAGGGCTTCATCTCCATCGTGAAGGGGGGCAACATCTGGCCCTTGCGCCATGGGGGCATCGAGGTGACCACGCCATCGGGGGCCATCCAATGGGATCGCCAGCTTGAAGGCGCCTACCTGGAGGTGGGGCGGCAGAGCACGGACCTCGCGGAATACGTCCATTCGCGGCTGCTGCAGCTGAGCGTGCTGCTGCTCCTCCTCGGCGGCACATCTTTCTGGATCTTCCTCAAGCCGCTCATCGATCTCGCCGCGACCGGACCCCAGGATGGCGACGCCGAGCCGAGCCTGGCCCCCTACCGCGATCTCGCCACCGGCGCGCTGCTGGTGCTGGCGGTGCTGACCCTCATGGGCGTCGCCTACCTGCTGCCCTTCCTCGTGCTGACGCTCCCCCCTGGCGGCAACACTTTCCTGTGGCTCAGTCTCGCGGCCTGGGCCCTGCTGCTGCTGCTCACCACCCGGGCCCTGCAGGCCCATTGGGGTTGGTCCCGCGCCCTGCCCCTGGTGGCCGCGGCCCTGGCGCCGGCAGTGGCGGTGGGGTGCTGGGCGCGGTGGCACTTCCTCGTCTTCGTGCCCGGGTATCTCCGGTTCACCTCTCCTGGGCGCGGGGTGTCGCTCCTCCCAACCCTGCTCTTCCTGACGGCCGCCTTGGCCCTGCTGCTGCGAACCTGGTTCGACGTGCGCCGCCAGGAACACGCCGCCTTCTGGCCCGTCCCCGTCGGACTGGCCTCGGTGCCCGGCCGTCATCTCGAAGCCTTCCGCGGCCTCCACGCCCGGTGGTGGATCTTCCTGTTCGTTCTTGGGCTGCTGGCGCTGCACCGCCTCCTGCCCGGCGGCCTGTTCCGCCCCCTCCTGGAAGTGCAGGGCATCGCCGCCATCGTGCTGGGCGTGGGCGGTTGCGTGTTCGTGGTCGCCCTGCTGCTCTTCTGGCAGCTGCAGCGGGGCTGGCGCGAGCTGATGCACGTGCTTGAGGAACTGGATTTCTCACCCTACCGGGCCGCCTTCACCGACGCGGGGAGGCTCATGAACTGGAACGCCATGCGCGCCCTGGGTCGCGGCCTCAGGACCCACCGCTCCAGCCTCAGGGGAAGGCAGCTCCTGGAGGGACAGCGCGCCTGGATGGCCGAGGCAGAGCCCGCCTACGCCCGCAACCTCGCCGCCCTGGCCCAGGAGGAAGCCGGCGCGCCCAGGGGCCGCAAGGGCGCCAGCGACTACGCGCGGTGGCAATTCCGCTTCCATATTGCCGGCCTCATGAGCGCCTGCGGCGACAACCTGGACAGCGCCTGCGGCCGGCTGCCTGCCGAAGCCGCCGCGCATCAGGCGGAGGTCCACTTGTTCTTCGCGCTGCGCGCTGCCTCCTTCATTCGCCAGGCTTTCCTGGTGGCCCGCTACCTCCTGGTGGGCTCGCTGGGCTCCATGGTGCTGCTGCTGCTCGCCGTGGCGGCCTTCGACTTCCAGCCCAAGGGCGATGTGCTCGCCATCCTGGGCGTGGTCCTCATCGTCATGGCGGGATGGGTGGCCTACCAGATCATCCAGATCGAGCGGGATCCGCTGCTCTGCCTGATGGAAGGCACCGCGCCGGACCAGGTGCAGCTGAGCATGGGCCTCGTCGAGAACGGCATCCGCTTCGTCCTGGTGCCGCTCCTGCTGCTGCTCGCGACCTTCAACCCCTCCCTCGGCGGCGTGGTGGTTCAGGTCTTCAATCCGCTCATGCACCTGCTGAAGTGAGGTTCGCCCCTTTTGGGATTGGTTCCGCTGCTACGCTCTTCTCCCACCACCCAACCAGCTCCGGAGGACCCATGCCGCCCGGAAACCTGCACGCCCGTCCGCCCGTCAAGGTGATCGAGAAGCGCTCCATCGAGGCCTGCCTCGCCATCGCGAGCCGTGTGCAGCTGTCCCACGAGCGCACCGGCGACCTCCCCGGCTCCCTCGCCGCCGCCCAGGTGGCGGACCTGATCCGAACCGAGCTGCTCCGCCAGGAAGGGACCTAGCCGGTGGCGGCCGGGGTCGAGCCGGACGTGTTCCTGGACGTCGAAGTCGAGCGCGGGCTGATCCACTTCGTGCTCGCCTGCGAGGGGGCCCATGCCCACGACCTCCGTGCCCGGTTCAGCCGGGTCGTCCGCGACGCCGCCGGTCTGCGCTTGAACGACAATCCCTTGTTTACGCGGCTTTCGTTCCTTCCTGCGGGCCGGCGGGTCCGCCTGCTGGTGGACACGCTCGCCGGCTACCAGGAACGCCGGCAGCCCATGGCCTTCGACATCCGCCTGGAATGGCGGTGCGACGATGGCCGACGCCACCGTCGCACCCTCCATCACGACCTCGGCGCCTGGCTGCAGCTGCGCGAAGTCCTCCCCGCTGATCACCGCTGACTCCGGAGCCGCCATGACCACTCATTCGCCCCACGTCGCCTGCCACTTCCTCGTGGAAGCGGGATTCGCCCGGGTCGGCTTCACCCGCGTGCAACTGCCCCGCATGGAGCGCGAGGTGATCCGCTACCGCGAAGGCTCGGATCCCATCGAGACCTCACGCCTGCTGCCGGGTCCCCTACGCCTGGGGGACTGCATCCTGGAGCGCGGCGTGGTTCCGTCCGACCACGACTTCTTCCAGTGGATCCGTGCTGGTGGCTTCGGCCAGGCCGAGCGGCGGGACCTCGTGGTGAAGCTGCTGAATGAGAATCACGAGCCCACCATGGTCTGGAGGCTGCAGAACGCCTTCCCCGTGGCCCTGGACTGGTCGGCGCTCGACGCCCAGGACGGCGGCGTGCTCATCGAGAGCCTGCGCCTGGCCGTAACGTCCATGACAGTCGAAGCCCTTTAGCCGGGGCCTCCACCGAGGAACCCATCTGGGGACCTCCCGGGTCCGGGTTTGGCTTCGGTTTACCAACTCAAACAATTATTGTTTTTGGCTTATTGGACCACCCCGATGGGTGTCAGACGACAATTGAACCTTCCGAACACACATTGAATTCGCAACCGTTGCAATTTTATGACTTATGCTTCATTGAAAAGTCCGCAGCCTGCCGTTACGGCGACTGGTGCTGCCATTCGGCTCTCGCTCCAGTTCAATAGGAATCGAGCCTCGGCTGCGAATCGCCGCTGCGGAACTGGCAAATCGCACGGCGAAGCTCTCGTGAGTCTCCATCACCCACGTCGGGGGTGGCCTTGCTCGCAATGGCACTTACTCACAAGCGGTTGGAACCTCGAAGAGAAAGCAGGTTGCGGTCGCGTGGGCGTACAGTCGGCCACGCTCGTCTTCGATGCGGGCTTCGGCCGTGACGATTTGTCGGCCGCCGTGAATCACGGCACCGATCGCGCGTAGGGGACCACTCGTATGATAGGCAGGCCGTACGATGTTCACGTTGAGTCCGGCCGTCGTATAGGAGCGCCCGGCTGGCAGCGTAGTTTGAACTGCACAGCCCATGGCTGAATCCAGCAGCGTTGCAAACCATCCGCCATGTACCGTGCCCAATGGATTGTAGTGCTCCGCTAGCGGTGTGCCTTGGAATACGGCGCGGCCATCATCCAGCTCCAGCAGCGTCATGTTCATGGTTTCGTTCATGGGCGGATAGGGCAGCTCTCCCGCCATCATGGCTTCGAGAATCGCGCGCCCGCTCTTGTTGATAAGTTGCTCCACCCTGGAAAGACCAGGCCTGCCCCCGCCCGCAAGCGATCGCTGCCGTGCGGCTTCTTGCTGGGCGGTCCAGTCTGTGCTTGGTGAGGTCATAGGTTCTCCTCGATGGGACGCACGCATTAATCTCGATCAGGAAATGCCTTTGGGTCAGCGCGCGGCCTCTTTAGGAACTTCTCGAGTGCTTAAGAAAGTCCGAATGATTTGGCAGAGTGTGGGACGCGAGTCGATACCAGTTCTATCCCAGAATTCTTTTCAAGGTGGCGCGTTGCATCGAACGCGGCGTCAGCCGATTCGAAAATGCAATGATGTTGTTCATGAACCCGGCGATCACGGACGCTTTCCCCTGTGATAGCGCTCGCAGGCCGCTTTCGGCGACCGGACGGGGCTTCATCGTCAGAAGGCGCAACATGGGAGAGACAGGAGCACCAGCCGCAGCGTCGAATCCCGTTTCCGTGTGCCCTGGACAGAGACTGGTGACGACCACGCCTTGCGGACGAAGTTCGTCGTGCAGAGCTTCCCCAAAGGCCAGCACAAAGGACTTCGTCGCCGCGTAAGCCGCGAAAGTGGGAACGGGCTGGAGCGCCAAGAGACTCGCAAGGAGAAGGATATGGCCGGATCCCCGGGCTGCCATGTCACGCCCGAAAACATAGCTCAGCTCGGTGAGAGCCATGATGTTGAGCTGAATCATATCGGTGGTACGGTCGAGCGGCGTTTCCAGGAATTCGCCATGCAACCCGTATCCGGCATTGTTCACCAGGATGTCGATCTGTATCGACCTCCCATCCAGGTTGCTCTTTAAGCGGGCAGCAGCACCAGGTGTGGCAAGGTCGATTGGCTCCACAACGATATCGACACCATGTTTCCGGCGAAGTTCGACGGCGAGCTTTTCCATTGGCTCCTGTCTGCGGGCTGCGAGCACGAGATTGACTTTCTGCGCCGCCAGCAGTTCAGCAAATTCAAGGCCAAGGCCGCTAGAGGCGCCGGTGATCAGGGCCCGTTTGCCAAGGGTGCCATCTAACGTTTTAACAACGGATCTTTGAATTCCAGTACCAGCAGTTTGCTGCATTTGTTTCCCTTTCAGTTAACTGGGCCTTAGCCCGATTATGGATCTCGTTCTGTGTTGATCGCGTGTGAAGTTATCCGAGCGATTCACCGTAGAAGGACATTCAAAATGCGTTCGGTCAGTGTTCCGAATGGGGCGCTGAACAGCTTGATCGTGTTCCACCGACGCTGCTCGTAGACGCCTTTGGCATGGCTTAAACGCCTGAAGCCTTCGATGCCGTGATAAGCACCGATGCCGCTGGTACCGACGCCTCCGAAAGGTAAATCGTCCTGCGCGACATGCATGATGGTGCCGTTGATCGTGACGTTTCCTGACGTCGTTCGGTCAAGCACCTTGCGTCGGTCTGCGTCTTCGCCGAAGTAGTAGAGCGCGAGTGGTCGGGGCCGCGCGTTCACGTACGCTATAGCGTCTTCGATATTGCTGTAGCTCAAGATCGGTAGGATCGGGCCGAAGATCTCCTCGTGCGCGATCTTCATCTTGTCGGTGACATCGAGCACGATGGTCGGCGCGAGGGTGTGAGGCCGACGGGTTGCGTCGCCAGGCCGGTGTCCAACCTCGATGATCCTTGCTCCGTGGGCGCGAGCGTCGTCGATCAGATCGATCAGCATCGAATACTGTTGGTCGTTGACGATCGAGGTGTAGTCCTTGCTTGTCGGGCCCTCGGGGTAGGCGGCCTGCACCAATCTGTCGTAGCTCTCGACGAAGGTGTTGATCTCGGAATTGTGCACCAGGGCGTAATCCGGGGCGATGCAGGTCTGTCCCCCGCTAAGGAGCTTCCCCCATACGATGGCGGACACAGTGCGGTCATGCACGCTACCTTTGCCGACGATGGCCGGGGACTTGCCACCGAGTTCGAGGGTGACGGGGACGAGATTCTCGCTTGCCGCCTTCATTACCGCTCGCCCCACGGCCGGGCTCCCTGTGAAAACGAGGTGATCGAACGGCAGCGAAGAGAATGCGGATCCGTCTCCGTTGACGAGGAGGACCTGCTCTTGAGGGAAGATCTCGCCAAGCATCGACGCGAGCACTGCATTCGTCGTAGGTGTGAGCTTCGACGGTTTGAGCATGACGCGGTTTCCCGCGGCAATCGCCGTGACCACTGGCATCAGCGACAGGTTGACGGGGTAGTTCCATGGCGAGATGACGCCGACTACGCCAACAGGCTGATACTCGATCCAAGCCCTACCGAATTGCATGTGGAGGGAAACATGACGTCGCTCCCTCCGCATGAATCGGCGCAAGTTTTTGCGAACATAATCAATTCCACTGACAACACTGAAGATCTCCATGATCGCCGTCTCGTGCCGAGAACGATGGCCAAAGTCGGAATCGATAGCCTCCTCGATGGCCTCACGACGATTGATCAACGCATGTTTCAGTTTGGCGAGATCGGCGCGGCGACTAGCGAGTGACGGAGAACCGTCGCGCAGGAACGCGGCGCGTTGTGTTTCTAGGAGCGCCATGAGTCGCTCTGCATCGGCATTTTTTGGGATGGCATTCATAACAGGCTCCATGTCGGTGAGAGCAACATCTCAATGACGACCACTCCATGGCTAACTTCCCTGCGAGGGCCGCTGCCCGATGAGGCTCCGGCAACATCGATGACTTCTTGGTTCTAAATGACCATTCCTTTCGATGGAGTGGGTCGAGATGTACGGCTGGCTAGTTTTGAACTTGGGCGGGCCTGACCTTGTACCAAATGGCATACACGGCTGGCAGGAACACCAAAGTCAGGATCGTTCCGGCGAGGGTGCCTCCGATCAGGGTGTAGGCCAGAGTTCCCCAGAACACCGAATGGGTCAGCGGGATGAAGGCAAGGATGGCGGCCAACGCCGTCAGGATGACCGGGCGGCCCCGTTGCACGGTTGCCTCGACCACTGACGTGAACGGGTCGAGACCCGCCTTTTGGTTGTGATCGATTTGCCCGATCAGGATCAGGGTGTTGCGCATCAGGATCCCCGAAAGTGCGATGAGGCCGACCAGTGCGTTGATTCCGAAGGGCTTCTGGAAGAGGATCAGGGTCGGCACCACGCCGATCAGCCCCAGGGGGCTGGTCAAGAACACGATGACCATGGCCGAAATCGACCGCACTTGAAGAATGATGATCAACAGGGTCATGGCCAGCATGATCGGGAACAGCGGCAACATTGCCCGGTTCGCCTTGCCAGATTCCTCGATGGAACCCGCCTGCTCGATGCGGTACTCGCCAGGCAGTTTTTCGATGATGGGCTGAAGCTGTTTGAGGATAGCTCCGGAGACATCCGGCGGCTGCATGCCCTCAGCGATGTCCCCCCGGACCGTGATCGTCGGCGTCCGGTCACGGCGACGCATGATCGGGTCCTCCATGCGGACCTCAACCTTGCCCACCTGCGAAAGCGGGATCCGCTGTCCGCTGATGCCAACCAGCGTAAAGTCGCCAATTCTTGCTGGGTCAAGCCGGGTGTTTCCCGCCGTGCGGGCCACCACTTGCACCGTCCGGATATCCTCGCGGGCGGTAGTGACAGGAACGCCGCTCAGCAGGAACTGAAGTTGAATCGCCACGGCATTGGAGGTGAGCCCGACGGCCTGCAATCGATCCTGCTGAAGGGTGAAATGCAGTGTCGGTGTCCGGGTGCCCCAGTCCGAGTTGACCGTGCGCATCATCGGACTGGTCTCCATGACCTGCTGCACCTGGTTCGCGATGCTTCGCACCTTGTCGGGGTCTGGGCCCATGACCCGGTAGGCGACGGGAAATGGGGAGTAGGGCCCGAACACCAACTGTGTCACGCGCACACGGGCTTCGGAGGCGAGTCCTCCTGCGATGGCTCCGCGCAGCCGTAGTTTCAACGCATCGCGCTCATCCTGACTGTCTGTGCGAATCACAATCTTGGCGAATGAGGGATCGGGCATCTCGGGGCCCATTGCCAGATAGAACCGGGGCGCGCCCTGCCCGATGTAGGCAGTGACGATCCTGGCCTCCTTTTGCTGAGCCAGCCAGTCTTCCACCTTGGCGGCGGCGGCGCTGGTCTGTGTGATGGAGGTGCCGTAGGGCATCTGTACCTCGACCAGCACCTCCGGGCGATCTGAAATCGGGAAGAACTGCTTCTTGACCACCCCCATACCAAGCAAGGCCAAGATGAACAGACCAATCACCGAGCTAGCGACCAGCCACCTGCGTTCGATCACGCGTCCCAACAGCTGCCGGAAGCGGTTGTAGCGCGGCGTGTCGTAAAGAGCGACCTCGAGCGCCGCGTGGCCCTTATGGCTCTTCTTAATTTCCGGCAGCAGCTTGACACCCAGGTAGGGGGTGAAGACCACGGCCACGACCCACGACACGATGAGTGCGATGCCGACGATCCAGAACATGTTGCTGGTGTACTCGCCCGCGGTGGACCGGGCGAAGCCGTTGGGCATGAAGCCAACTGCTGTGACCAGCGTGCCTGATAGCATGGGCGCGGCAGTCAGGCTCCATGCATACGCGGAGGCAGCGACGCGACTGTAGCCCTCTTCCATCTTCACGACCATCATTTCGACGGCAATGATGGCGTCGTCCACGAGAAGGCCCAGCGCCAGGATCAGGGAACCCAAGGTAATGCGGTCGAAATTCTTGCCGGTGGCGGCCATCACCATGAAGACGGCGGCAAGGGTCAGCGGCACGGCCGCCGCGACCACGACTCCCACTCGCCAGCCCATGCTCACAAAGCACACCACCAGGACCACCAGCAAGGCGGCGAAGAACTTGACCATGAACTCGTTGACCGAGGAGCTGATGTTGACGGCCTGATCCGTGACCTTGGTCAGACCCATGCCCAATGGGAGTTCGTTGTTGATCTTGCCAACCTCTTGATCCAGCGACTTGCCCAGGTCGAGCCCGTTCCACCCATCGCGCATGATGATGCCCAAGAGCAAGGCGGGTTCCCGGCCATTGCGGATGATGAATGAAGATGGATCTTCGTACCCCCGCCTGACGGTAGCGATATCCGAAAGCTTCAGGGTCCGTCCCTGCGCCACGATCGGCGAATCGCTGATTTTCTGCAGCTTGTCGAAGGCACCGTCCAGGCGGATGAACACCTGGGGGCCCTTGGTCTCGACGGAACCCGCTGGTGTCAGGGCGTTCTGGCCGTTGAGCGCGGCGAACACGTCCATCGGACTGATACCGAGCGTTGTCAGGCGCTCATGGGAGAATTCCACATAGATGCGCTCGGACTGTTCGCCGATGATGTTGACCTTCTTAACACCCGGGACGTGCAGCAGCCGCTGCCGAACCGTCTCCGCGTCGCGTACCAGGAGGCGCTGCGCTTCGCCCTTGGCCTTCAGCGCGAACAGGGCGAAGGTCACATCCGAATACTCATCGTTGATCATGGGGCCAATCACACCTTGCGGAAGATTGGCGATCTCGTCGCCCGCCTTTTTCCGGGCCTGGTAGAACTCCTCCTTCACGTCCGAAGGCGGGGTGCTGTCTAGCAAGGTAAGGGTCGTGAAGGCCAGACCTGGCCTTGTGTAAGTCTCGGTGCGGTCGTACCAGCGCAACTCCTGCATGCGCTTTTCAATTTTCTCGGCGACCTGGTCCTGCATCTCCTGGGCTGTGGCTCCAGGCCAGGCGGTGACGATGGTCATCACCTTGACGGTAAAGGCGGGGTCTTCCGCTCTACCCAACTTGAAGAAGGAAATGAGCCCAGCCAAGGAGATCAGGCAAATCAAGAACAAGGTAATGGAGCGCTCGCGTACGGCCAGCGCCGACAGGTTGAATCGGTCTTCGCTCACGGGTGCACTCCCTGGGCTGCGGAAGCGACGGCCTGTCCGGCGATCCGGACTCGTTCGCCCTCATGCAACAGATGGGCCCCCAGTGCGACGATCTGGTCGCCTTGCTTCACCGGTCCAACGATGAAAGCCGCATTGTCGTCTAGTGACTGGATGGCGACCGGCCGCCAGGAGACCTTGGTCGGCTCGCCAATGATGACCCATACACCTGGACCCTTGCCCCCGTCGAACACGGAGCCGATCGGCACCAGCAATCCACCTTGGGCAGAGGAACGGCCGTCCGCGATCTGGACGCTGACCGTGGTTCCCAACGGTGCATTTGCCAGGTCGCCCTCAAGCACATACCGCGCTTCGAAGGTGCGGGTCAGTCGATCGGCCGCCCCCGAGAGCTGCCGAAGTTTGGCCTGAACCGTAACGCTTTCTTTGCCGAAGAGCGTGGCACGCCCGGAGGATCCGACGGCGGGACGCAGGGTTTCCGGCAACTGAATGACGGCTTCGCGTTGCCCCGCATGCGCTAAGCGCACCACGATCTGTCCAGCGCCAACCACCTGGCCAGGCTCGGCCAGGGTTTCCATGACCACCCCATCGCCATCGGCCACCAACTCGGCATAGAGGCTGGCATTGCGGGCTGCATCAGCTTGGGCTTCGGCGGAACTGAGCTGCGCTTTCGCCATATCCGCCCCAGCCTTGATCTGGTCATAGGCCGACGAGGAGATGGCACCTGTTCCGCGCAGATCGCGGTACCGGGCTTCGTCTTCCGCGGTCTGCTGCGCCCGCGCCCGGGCGGCGGCAACCGCTTCCTGCTGCGCGCGAGCAGCGAGCTTCAAGTCGACGGGGTCGATGCGCATGAGGGGCTGGCCGCGCTTGACCGTCTGCCCCGTATCAACGAGCCGCTCCAGCACCTTGCCGGGGACGCGGAACCCCAGGTCGCTCTGCACCCGCGCGGCTACGGTTCCTGTAAAGACACGCGAGCCGGACGCCGCCCCTTGAACGGCCACGGCACGGACCAGCGGGGCCTGGGTGCGAGGATCGACTCCCCCTTCATGCCCGCAAGCGAGAAACACAAGGGGCAAGAGCCAGGTAACGACGGTTGAGGGTGAGAGGCGTGGTCTGAGCATGGAGGTCCCCTGAGGAAGTTGTCGGGACGTCCATGCTGTCACTAGTGACCAATTTGGTCAATGGTCACTTCAAACGATTTTCATCACGGCGACAAACTCCGGAGCACCAAGCCAGCGAGCCGAACTGGCGCTTCCTCGGCGAAGTCGAGGTTATGCTGCAAAAGCAATGGGTTAAGATACTGGCGCATGACCAGGTAGATGGCCATCGTGGTTTCATCCAGGGGCGTTTTGCGCTCAAAGTCCCCACTCTGCCGCCCTTCCTCTAGGACGTTCTGAAGCAATTTCTGGATCCGCCCCTCATAGGTGAGCACTGTTTGCCAGCGCTCGGTGGCGGCTGAAGCCGCAATTTCGTAGAGCTTTCGGTCTTGAAAGAACAGGCGGAGACTTGCCTCGACGATCGCCTTGAACATCCGGCGCAGCTTCTCGGGCGGCCGGTCCACCCCGTCAATGGCCGCTCCGACTTCTGCTTCAATCTCCTGCAGACAGGCCGCACAGATCATCTCTCCAATGACCTGCTTGGACGCGAAAAACTTGTAGATGTAAGCTTTAGAATATCCAACAGCCTTGGCGAGATCGGAGACGGTCGTTTTCTCGTACCCATACCGGCTGAAGTGCTCAGTGGCCGCTGCAACGATTTGATCCCGGACCTCGTGATCGGCTGGACCACGACCCGAAACGGGATAGGGGGGGGGCGTCTTCATGTCGTCAAGCTTACCCGCAGGCAAAAAAATGAACAACGAGTGACTAATCTGCGATATGGTCACTCGTGTCCGATTCTCCTTTCCCGAGAGAACCCCATGCCCACAAAACACATCCTTGCCCCCCTCATGATTGCCAGCCTTGCCGCGGCAACCGCAGCTGGTTCCGATGACATCGGACCGCGCGTCTCCATGCCAGACCGATTCCTGGGCCAGACGGCTGTGGATCAGCGGCGTACCACTGCCCAAGGAGATTTCCTTGCATGGTGGACAGGTTTCGGTGATCCAAAGCTGAGTCGATTCGTTCAGCTTGCCCTGGAGCAGAACCTGGATCTGGCGCAGGCATCCGCTCGAGTCACCCAAGCGCGCGCCGGACTTGGGGCGGCAAATGCCGCGTTGCTGCCTTTCGGAATGGTCGGTGGTCAAGCGGCCAGAGCCTACCAATCCGTTGAGACGCCTTTGGGCAGGGTCTTGAATTCGGTCCCGGGCTTCGACCGGTATGGCAAGGCCTACGAAGCGAATCTCAGCGCGAGCTGGGAACTCGACCTGTTCGGTGGTCTGCGTCACGGTCGGAAAGCGGCCCTCGCGGATTACCAGGCTTCGGAAGCCGGCGTCGTGGCCACACGACTGGCCGTGGCCGCCCAAACTGCTGATATCTACATCAGCATCCGTGGATTGCAAACACGACTTGGCGTGGCCCAGGGGCAGGTTCGCACGCAGCAGGAGCTGCTTACGCTCGTCAATCTTCTATATGACAAGGGGTTGGTCGCCGAACTTCAAGTGAGACAGGTCGAAGGGGCCCTTGCCCAGGTCCGAGCTTCGATACCGGTCCTTGAGGCGGGTCTGGACGTGGCCATGAACGCTCTGGATGTGATGCTGGGTTCGTCGCCCGGCACGCATCGGGCTGACCTGGCCGAGGCGGGAACCATCCCTGCCGCGCCCCAGATTGTGGCAGCGGGATCGCCGAGTGAATTGCTCAGGCGCAGGCCGGACCTCATTGCTGCTGAGCGCCTCCTTGCCGCATCGCACGCCCGTATCGGTGTGGCCGTCGCCGAGTACTACCCCAAATTTTCCTTGAGCGGGTTGATCGGCGGCGCAACTTCAGTGTCCAGCGGCAACCTGTTCGCGAGTGGCGCCAGGCAATCCGCGGGCATACTGGGCCTGCGCTGGCGATTGTTTGATTTCGGGCGCATCAATGCCCAGATCAACGCAGCAAAGGGCCGGGAGGCCGAGCTGCTGGCCGCCTACCGGCTGGCTGCCCTGCACGCCACGGAGGACGTAGAAAATGCCTTCTCGGCGCTGGTGAAGCGCGAGGAGCAGGCAGCCGTGCTCACCCAGGGCGTAGACTCGCTCAGCCGAGCGCGAGGAGCTGCGTTTGCAGCCTACCAAAAGGGCGTCGTCAGCCTGATCGAAGTCCTGCAAGCTGACGAAAACCTGCTGCGTGCCTCCGATGCACAAGCACAGGCGCAAACAGAATCAGCCCGCGCAGCCGTAGCCGCATACAAGGCACTGGGTGGCGGCTGGGATGCCCCTGGTGCGCCCAAGGTATTGCCATCGAATGCCTCGGTGGCAGCCAGGATGGCTCCCTAGATTTTGAAACACTCTGATTGCGTGGATTGACTGCATTCCGAACTCACCCACCCCAAGTTCAGAGTGATAAGAGGACGATCATGCCCGGAGGGGTCCAACCAAAGATGGTTGTTCCCACCACTGAGGAAGCTCCCGTATAGGTTTTGAGGTGCCAGACTGGCACCTCAAAATGAATGTCAGGTTTCGATCCAGGCAATCCGACAAACCAGCTCCGGTCAACCTGACTCGCTCGGTCTAAGTTTCGGAATGCTGCCTGCTGCCCATTCCCACCTAGAGTCGCTCGTTTGGGCATGGAATGGGCCGGTTCCATCGCCTCTTTGCGACAATACAGCTCGACCTCACTATCCACGACCGGTTTGGTCACCCCGTTGATTGTTTAGCCACACCCGGGAGGATCCCTGTTTTTCCCCAGGATCCAGATGTAGCCGTAATGGTTTGGGGTATGTTCGATCAGCACCCGAACCCATTGGGAGAATTCTAAGCCAGCAAAGGCATGGTAAGCTTCAAGCGATCAGCATTCAGTTCTTTTAGGATTTTCCCATCACATTTAATTTCGACCCCTGAAAGTGTAATTACCTCATTACTTCCGGATGGCGGATAAATCCGCAATTTGGTTGAATTTACCGCTGCCCCTGCTTTTTTTGCAACGCTAATCTTCATTTTTGACCTCCATTTTCCAAGGTGTTTTATCCTTTTTGCCCACAGGAATATAACCGAATTTTTCTTTTTCTGCTTCCACCAGCTTTGAAGCCACCACAATAGCTACCTCGTTTAAATTGTAAAGCAATCTGCCACGAGGTTGAGCCTTCCTGGGTTTCCAATCTATCACCAAACCTGTTTCCTTGTTTTTTCTTGAGGAATTTTCAAAAAACTCCCTATACCGATTTGGGCCAATCCCCTCAAAAGGCGTAAACAACACCTTTCCCTTAGTGGGAACCGTAGTTATCACTTTAGAATACAGTTGCCAAGTCATACTCTTGGGATATGGTTCTATGTATATCACCCTCTTGACTCCAGACGAGATAATATGCCGAGAACACATATGGCACGGAAAGGTCGTGCATATTAATGTTGCATTGTCGATAGATATTCCATTTTTTGCAGCCTCACTAATAGCCGCCATCTCGGCGTGAATGATCTTTCCAAATTCAATCAAATTATCAATACGCGTACCCTTAAATACTTTATCTTTTTTGGATTTTAATATAAGATCTTCTAAGGAATCTTTGATCAGGTCTTCAGTCAGCCAATTATGTTTTTTAAGTGATTCTATGACTTCACCAATTGAAGACTGCTTGAAGCGGTGATTAGTATCGTAACCTTCAACAAAATCTCTGATATCAATTGGATCTCCATCCCAGATAACTCCACCTTTGGAGCTTGGAGCCTCGTTGCAACCAGTCGTAAGAATGGAACCATCTTCCGCAAGAATTGCAGCGCCAACCTGCCTAGAAAGATCGGAAGACCTTAATGCAACGGCAGAGGCAACAAACATTCCCACTTCTTCTCGGGATGGCGTGATAAATGGATTAGCAAACCATAATTTAATAGATCGCTCTAATGCTAATTTAAATGCATTGTCCATATTAATAAACACATCAGCCATCGGGAAAACATCGCGGAGATTTTGGCCATTATCAACTCCGCCATATTCATCTCTATCGATTAGTTTTTCAGACATAGTTTTAAATTCTTTATCATTTTCAATATAATGTGCACCAGCAATTTTTTTCATTAAACTTGATACACGATTTTCGCGATCCGCAAAAAATGCTATTGGCAAAAAGTGCTGAGAGTATAGATTTTTCAGGAAAATTAATTCGGCTGGATGTTTAATAGAATCAATAATATAGATAATTCGCTTTGAATCTTCAGTTTCTATGCGCTGATTCTCTCCTATTTTTTTAACCCCTAAAATCGCAAGCGCAGCTGGATTGGCCACCTTTCGAAGGTGATCACCGGCGTCCATAAGCCACTTGATCCTTTTTTCATCTTGGGCATTTACAATGCTCTTTATTTTACTATAACGCGGAATATCGCTTAAAATATCTGTTAATTTAACTATTGAAATTTCAACATTTAGACTTCCAAGTATTTCACCTAACGCTTCAGTAATCACCTTTTTGTTGATTCCAATTGGAGTGATCAAGCCAATGATGGGCGTTGGGAACGTAGTGATATTTTTTACAACCATGCTGGAGCCAGCGGATTTCTTTGTCTTCGCCTTTGGAGGTTCTTGGGCTGACCTTGCTCCCCCCTTGGAAGGCTTCTTTGCCTTGGAGCTCGAACTAGGGCCAACGAGTCTCTTTGTCTTGGCCCTTGGAGGTCCTTGCGCTGGCCTCGCAGCCACCTTGGTGGGTTTCTTTGCCTTGGGACCAGAGGGAGCGCGGGGAGGCATGGCGAAATTGATAGCATGCAGGCGCACAGAATACAGTGAAATTATTTAAACACTTACAATAATAAATTTAGCCACAACCCCTCTCGACAGGGCATCTGAGCAACGGACCCACGCTTTGTCCACTCGACCATGTCTCGATTGGGAGTTGGCCACACTCTTCCTCCTCCTCGGACAGAAACCCACTCGCATACATCCAGGGGGTTAATCAGCCACCCTTCGAGACCGAGCGACCAGCTCAAGAAGATGGCAAAGATCAATTTGCAAAACAAGCTATAACAATCCTTACAAATTCAATATTCGTCTTTACAGTTCATTTTGCAGGATTTCAGTTCATTCCGCTCCCGACAATGGGCCTGAATATGCCCCACTCAGGGGAGGGGACTAAACCGGCTACGAAATATTTCGTTGACTGATCTACGACGACCCTCGTAACCTCCTCAGCACCCTCCCCCGGAGCCCCTCCCATGTCACTTCCCAACCGTCCCACCGACGCCGAGCTCGCCATCCTGCGGGTGCTCTGGGAACGCGGGGCCAGCACCGTCCGGCAGGTCTACGAGGTGCTCTCGGCGGAGCGGGAGCTGGGCTACACCACGGTGCTGAAGATGCTCCAGATCATGGACGAGAAGGGCCTGGTCCAGCGCGACATCACCGACCGGGTGCACGTGTTCTCCGCCAGCCAGAGCCAGGTCCAGACCCAGCGCCGCCTGCTGGACGACCTGCTGGACAAGGCCTTTGGAGGCTCGTCGACCAGCCTCGTCATGCAGGCCCTCGCCACGCGCAAGGCCAGCCGCGAAGAGCTGGCCGAGATCCGCAAAATGCTCGATCAAGCCGAAGGGAGGAAGGGATGACCACGCTCCTGTCGCCCGTGCTGCCCCCGCTGGCCCAGACCCTGGGCTGGACCCTGATCCACTTCCTTTGGCAGGGCGCCGCCCTGGGCTTGGCGGCCTGGATCGCCCTTCTCCTGCTGCGGGGCGCGAGCGCCCGGGCCCGCCACGGCGTGGCCTGCGCCGGCCTGCTGCTCATGGTGGCCGCCCCCGTGGCGACCTTCCTCCTGTTGCAGGGGCATGCGTCTTCCGCGAACCTGGGCCTGACCCTCGGCGTGGACACGGTGGTCGCCGCTCCCGGCCCGGTGTCGCTGGCCCAGCGGGCGAAGGCCCTGCTGGATCCTTCCATGCCCTGGCTGCTGGCCGGGTGGGCCGCGGGCGTGCTGCTGCTCTCCTTCCGCTTCCTGGGCAGCTGGGTCCGCGTCCAGCGCCTGCGGCGCCGCAGCGCGGTGCCCGTACCCGCGGAGTGGCACCTGGTGCTGTCGCGGCTCTGCCGTGAGCTGAAGCTCTCGCGCACCGTGCGCCTGCTGCAGTCCGCGGCGGTGGAAGTGCCCACGGCCCTCGGCTGGCTGCGCCCGGTGATCCTGCTGCCGGCCTGCGCCCTCACCGGCCTGGCCCCCCTGCAGCTGGAGGCGATCCTGGCCCACGAGCTGGCCCACATCCGGCGGGGTGATTTCCTGGTGAACCTGATCCAGTCCCTGGTGGAAGTGCTGCTGTTCTACCACCCCGCCGTCTGGTGGCTGTCAGCCCGCATCCGCACCGAGCGCGAGCTCTGCTGCGATGACGTGGCCGCGACGCTCTGCGGCGATCCGCTCATCCTGGCCCGCGCCCTCACCGACCTCGAGGCGCTGCGCGAGCCCCGCGTCCCCGCCCCCAACCATCTGGCCATGGCCGCCAACGGAGGTTCCCTCATGCACCGCGTCCGCCACCTGCTGCATCCCGCCCTGCCCGTCACCAGCGGCGCTCGGGTCACCGCCCTCGCCCTCCTCGCGGCCTCCCTGCTCGGCGCCGCAGGCGTGGCCCTCCAGGAAAAGGGATCCGCCAAGTCCGACAAGACCACGCGCATCATCGACCACGATGAGCAGCGCAAGCTCGACGTACGGATGAAGGGCGACGTGAAGCTCAATGCGGAGGCCCCCGAGCCCGTCGTGGTCGCCGGTGACGGCAGCTTCCGCGTCGAGGAGAAGAAGGCCGGAAAGACCCGGGCCTACGCCGCCACCAAGGACAAGGCCACCTACACCGTGGATGGCAAGGAGCAGCCCCTCGACAAGGAGGGCAAGGAGTGGGTGCGCAGCGTCGCGAAGGTCGCGGCCAGGGCGCAGGCAGGCAAGGCCCTGGCGGAGCGCCACTCAGCCTTGGCGGAACGCCACGCCGCCGTCGCCGAGGCTCAGGCCCGGGTCTTTGAAATCCATGCCCACCGCATGGAGGAGCAAGCCCGGGAGCTGGAAGCCCAGGCCCTCGAACTGGAAACCCACGCCGAAGGCATGACCCCCGAGGAGCGGGCCCGCGTCAAGGAGGACCTGAACCGCGCCAAGGCCGACCTGGAGAAAGCCCGGGCCGAAGGCCGCAAGATGCGCGTCGAGGTCATCCGGAAAAAGGGCGAGGGTCCCGTCATCATCCGCAACGTCGGTGAGGGCAAGGATGGTGAGAAGCACATCGAGATCCTCACCGAGACCGTCGCCCCCGGCGTCGTCACCATCCACAAGAAGGTGAACGGCAAGGACGTCATTGAGAAGCGCATCCAGGTCGGCCGGAAGGGGGGCAAGGATGCCGCGGGCCAGACCTGGACCTTCTCCGGGTCCGACGACGAGGACGTGATTCTCGAAGACTTCAACCCCGACATCCACATCCCCGACGTCCACATCCCGCCCATCCACATCCCCGAGATCCGCCTCCGCCGCCAACTCGGAAAGGCGCACGAGGGCGACCGCCAGGCGGAGATCCGCGCTCTGCAGGAGGCCCTGAAGTCCATCCAGTCCCGCCTCGACCAGCTCCAGAAGACCGCGCCGCTGCCCCCGATGGCGCCCCTCGCGCCGGCCGTGCCACCGCCTCCGCCGCCCCCCGCGCCGGAACCGCCCCCGGCCCCGCCGGCACCTCCCGCACCTCCCGCACCCCCCGCGCATCCCTGAGTCCGTCGATCCTCCCCATGAAAAGGGCCCGCGCTGCGGGCCCTTTTCACAGGCGGTGGAGGAAGGCCTCGACCCGCTCCCAGTCCCGCGTCACGGGAAAGGGCGGCAGGGCGGCCCGCACCTGGGCCGCGTAGCGTTTCCCCAGGCGATCCTCGCTGGGCAGCATGAGCCGCGGATCCAGCACGGCCACCACGCCGCGGTCGTCACGGGTGCGGATGAGGCGGCCGATGCCCTGCTTCAGCTTCAGCGTCATCTGCGGCACCTGGATGCCGATGAACCCGAGGCCGTCCCGCTGGGCGTCCGCCTCGCGGATGCGCGCCTGGAGCACCGGATCATCCGGCGGCGCGAAGGGCAGCGCCGAGACCACCACGAGGCTCAGCGCCTCGCCCGGCAGGTCCACGCCCTGCCAGAAGCTGGCGAGGCCCAGGAGGGCCGCGGAGGGCGTCGCGCGGAAGCGCTCCAGCAGCTGCGTGCGCGAAAGGCCCTCGCCCTGCACGAAGAAGGTGATCTCGGGCAGCGCCGCCTCCAGCCGCGGGCGGAAGGCCGCCAGCATCTTGCGGCTGGTGAAGAGCAGCAGCGCCCGGCCGCGGCTGGCGCGCACCATGCGCTCCATGGCGGAGAGCGACGCCTCGATCCAGGCGGGATCGCCCACCCCGCCGCCCGCGCCGGGGCGGCGCTCGGGCAGGTCGGGGGGCACGAAGAGCAGCCCCTGGGCCTCGAAATCAAAGGGGCTCTCCACGTGCTCCGCCACTTCCACCTCGGGCTTCGTGAGGCCGAGGCGCAGGCCCAGCCCGTTGAAGCCCCGGCCGTCGCGCAGGGTGGCGCTGGTGAGGACCACGCTCTCGAAGCCGCGGCGCACGTGCTGGTGGAAGAAGGGCCGCACGTCCACCGGGTTCGACTTGAAGTGGACGAGGTGGGCGCCCTCGCGGCTCACCGTGGACACCCAGCCGTCAGGCTGGGCAAAGATCTGCTCCATGCGCGAGAAGGCCGTGCCCACCCGCTCGGCGAGGCGCATCCACAGCGGGTTCTCCGGATCCGCCGCCGCCAGGCGCCGGGCCTCCTGCCACAGGGGATGCCCCGCTTCCACCCAGGCGCCCACGGCATCGGCCAGGGCCTTCATCTCGGGGCCGGGGCTCAGCAGCGGCAGCACGCCGCCTTCCAGGGGCACCCAGCCGAGGAGGTCCGTCCAGGCCCGCTCCCAGGCCTCCAGCAGGCCCGCCACGGCCGCGCCCTGCGCCTTGGCCCCGTCCCGCAGATCGGTGAAGAGCAGGTTCATGGCGCGGCTCGACCAGGCCTCGGCGCAGCTCTCCGTGAGCTGCTCCTCCAGGTCGTGGGCCTCGTCCAGGATGAGCACCGGCGCGTCCGGCAGCACCTGGCCGAAGGCCGATTCCCGCAGCACGCGGTCCGCCAGCAGCAGGGCGTGGTTGACGATGATGAGGTCGGCCTCGGCCACCTCGGCCCGCAGCTTCGTGAGGTAGCAATCCTCGTAGCGGGGGCACTGACGGCCCGTGCAGCGCTCGGCCCGGGCGTTGACCTTTTCCCACAGCGGCGACTCGCCTTCGCCGAAGCGGCCCAGGCCCTCGCGATCGCCGTCCTGGGTCTCCAGCGTCCACCGCTGCAGGGCCAGCCACAGCTGC
>JAFJUR010000041.1 GCA_017859995.1 Holophagaceae bacterium
GCGCAGAACCGGGTGTTCTTGTTGGCCAGGTCCATCATCTGCCAGGCCACTTCCTGCTCGGAGCCCTGGGTGGGCAGGTCCAGGTCGCGGTGGAGGCGCAGCGGCTCTGGGATGCCCGCCAGCAACGACTCGGCATTGGGCACGCCGATCGTGTCCAGGAGGGCTTTATCCTCGACAGGGGAAGAGGGCAGGTAGCGCATGGCGGCCTCGGCAAAGAGCGTTGAAATGCCAACACGCCAGGATATCAGCCCGCCCGCCCCCAGCCGCCTATGGAACGGGTCACACCCCACACCACCGCAGACCGGCCCCGGGACTGGACCAGATCACCGGGCCCCCCCCCCTGGAAAATCAAAGCGAGGCACGCCTCCGCCGGGCCGAGCGCGGGGGTCCGGGGGTGTGCGCGCAGCGCGACCCTAGCTCCTCGCAACGCCTACGTTGCGAGGAGAACCCCCGAACGAGCATCAAGCGAGGCACGGCTCTGCCGGGCCGAGCGCGGGGGCCCGGGGGTGTGCGCGCAGCGCGAAACCCCCGGACAATATCAATGCCGCTTCCACAGGTCGAAGGGCTGGGTGCCCACCAGCACATTGAAGCTGCCCGTAGCCTTGCGGCTCTCCTGGGGGGTCTGGAGCTTGAGGATCCCGTAGGACAGCTCCAGGTAGAAATTGGAGAGGGTGGTCCGCAGCAGCAGGCCCGTACCCTGGGCCCGTTGGTTTTCCGTGGACTGCCAGAGGGCGGAGGGGTCCCGCGACACCCAGGCCAGGTCGAACCGCGGCGCCAGCTCCACCGTCAGCCCCAGGCCCATGTAGAGGCGGAAGGGGATCCCGAAGCGCACCGCGGCGAAGTTGGGCGCCATGAAGCCCACCGAGCGGGAGCCGATGACGAAGGAGGGCCCACCCAGCACCCACCAACGATCCAGGGGCAGGCGGCGGCCCTGGCCCAGCTCCAGATCCAGGTTGGCCCCGACGGACTCCCCGAACGTGGTCAGCCCCTTCACCCGGAAGTAGGCCTGCTGGAAGCTCGTGGCCGGCAGGTTCCCGGCGTCGGCGTGCCCCGTGCCGGCCCTCGCCCGCAGGAGCAGGCCCCGGCGGGGAAGCGTGTGCCGGTCGAAGTTGTCCCATTCCCCGGAGAGGAAGATCGAATCCTGCCGCTGCGTGTTCCGGATGCCATCCTCGCGGAAGGCCGAGTTGCGTCGGCCCAGGTCCAGGCTCAGCTTGCCTGTGCCCAGGTTGCTGAACCGGATGTACGTTTTCAGGAGCAGATCGGAAGCGCTGATCCGGGCCTCCGTGCCATTGCCCGGCAGCTCCACCGTCGCATAGGAGAGGGGCACCTCCATCCGCTGCTGCCAGTAGTTGGCGGCCACCTCCATGCCCGCCCCCGGCGAGAATCCGAACGGGCTGCGGAGGACGAGCGAGGCCTGCTCCTGCAGGCGGTTCCGGGCGGCGCTCAGCTCCGTCTCCGCGCTGCGGAACGGCAGGTTCAGGGCCCGGTAGGCCAGACCCACCTGGCCGCCCAGGGTCGACTCGTAGCCCAGGGAGAAATCCAGGCGCTCCCGCTGCTGAGGCACGGGGATGAGGGTGATCACCGCGCCGGAGGGGCCCGCCGGGCGAATCTGGTAGCGCAGCTCCGCCAGGTGAAGCCGGTGCTCCGCCAGGGCGACCCGCTTCTGGAGGTCGTCCGGCCGGAAGGGACGGCCCTTCAGCTCGCCCAGCAGCCGCACCAGGTGGGCTTCGTCCACCCGGGCCCCCGGGGCCGGGCGGATGTCCACCTTCGTGATGAAAGGCTCCTCGATGACGATGTGCAGACGGCCCGTCGCCGGGTCGAAGATCGAGCCGCGGGCATCCACCAGGGGCCCACCCTCCATGAGGAAGCGGTAGACCAGATGGCCCATCATGCGGCCGAACACCTGGGGATTGAAGGGCTCGCCGATCTTGATGACCTGGGCCACGGCGGCCTGGACCGCCGGCCGCCAGCCCACGGGGGCCTGCACCTCCACCGCCGTCACCGCCGGGTAGGGGCGCAGGTGGAACGTCAGCACCTGGTCGCCATCCACCGTGGCCCACGCCTCCTGCGCGAGGCCGTGGACCAGCACCTGCTGCAGGAGGATCTGGGCATCCTGGAGGAGCACGCCTCCCTTGTCGGGCTTCAGACCTTCCGACAGCAGGCCGAGGATGGGTTCGCTCAGCCCCCCTGGGCATTCGAAGGCCACCTGGCTGATCGGCAGGCGCTCTTGGCTCATGCGGCTGCGCAACAGCACGCCCAGGTCGTCCCGCCGGGCATCGAAGGCCTCGCGGCCCTGCCGCACCAGCTTCGCCCAGGCGGTGCCGTACTCGAGGAACGGCGCGTCCTTGATCTCGGGGCGGATGAGGAAGTCGGCGGCCGCGCGGCTTTCCCACTGCCGCCGCTCCACCACCAGGTCCAGGCTGCGGGTGGCCACGGACAGGATGCTGGTGGAGGGCCGGTGCTCCAGGGGCGCGCTGATGTCCACGGCGATGACCAGATCCGGATGGAAGGCCTCCTTCGCCGTGCTGACCGGCAGGTTCTCCACCAGGGCGCCGTCCACGTACTGCTGCCCGTCGATCACGACAGGGCGGAAGCCGCCGGGAATGGACATGGAGGCCCTCACCGCCTCCACCAGGTCGCCCTTCCCGAAGACGCGCCCCTGGCCTGTCTCGAGGTTCGTGGCCAACACCCGCAGGGGCCGCTGCAGCTTGTCGAAGTTGCCATCGGAGAAGTACGACCCCCGGGCCAGAAGCCCCTGGAGCGTGTGTTGCACCTCGAGCCCGCTGCGCAGGCCCTGGGCGAGGGTGAGCCGTCCGTTCTGGCGCTCGATGGAGATCAGCGTGGCGCTGCGGTCCTCCTGCTCGCCCAGGGTCTCGCCGGGGTTCCGCCAGAGGGGCTCCAGGAAGGCCCGCGTGAGGTCGAGGCGGCCGAAGAGATCCTCGATCTCGGGGGCGGAAAATCCGCTCGCATAGAGGGCGCCGACCATGGCGCCGGCACTGGTCCCCGCGATGCTGTCCAGCGGGAAGCCCACCTCCTCCAGGCGCTGCAGTACCCCGATGTGGGCGAGGCCCCGGGCGCCGCCCCCGCTGAGGGCCATGGCCACCCGGGGCATGCCGGGGATGGTGACCCGGGGCGTGAAGCGGAACACCATGTCGGGCGCTTCCACCGTGACGTCGATGCGGCGGGTCGCTGCGACCTTGGCGCCCGGCGTCGGCGGCGGACCTGAAGGCGCGGTCTGTCCCGCCAGGAAGGCGGGGAGACTCAGCGCCAGCAGGAGCCGGTTCACGGAAGGGCCTTCCGCTGCGCCTCCATCAGGGCCTCGCAACCGGTCAGGCCCAGGTCCAGCAGCCCTGCGGCCTCGGCCCGGCTGAAGGGCCGGGCCTCCCCCGTGCCCTGGAACTCCACCACGTCGAGATCGCCGCCCCCCACGGGGCGCGCGGCCACCAGGTTGCAGTCCACGGCGGCGAGGTGGTCTTCTTCGTACTCCAGGTCGAGGACCATGCCCCTCCGCCCCTCACCCGTCTCCACGATGCCCACGCTCACGGCGGCCACCTGTCGCAGCAGGGCGGCCTCCAGGCCCTTCGACCGCAGGGCCAGCGCCGTAGCCACCCAGGCGCCCGTGATGGCCGCGCAGCGGGTGCCGCCGTCGGCATTCAGGACGTCGCAGTCCACGGTGAGGGTGCGCTCGCCCAGGGCGGCCAGATCCACCGCCTGGCGCAGGCTGCGCCCGATGAGCCGCTGGATCTCCACCGTGCGGCCCTGCTGTTTCCCCCGGGCCGCCTCGCGGTCTGACCGCGTGTTCGTGGCCGCCGGCAGCATGCCGTATTCCGCCGTGAGCCAGCCCGAGCCCCGGCCCTTCATCCAGCCCGGCACCTTCTCCTCCAGGCTGGCCGCGCACAGGACGTGGGTGTGTCCCAGCCTCACCAGGCAGGAGCCGGAGGCGTGCAGCTGGACGCCCAGCTCCAGGCTGAAGGGTCGGCCTTCGTCGGTTCGGCGCATCAGCAGCCACCCTTCCATTCAATCTTGTCGACCCGCCCCTGGTGGCGGCCACCTTCGAATGGTGTTTCCAGGAAGGTTTTGAGGTAGGATTCTGCCTTGAGCGGATCCGTCAGCCGCTGGCCGAAAGCGATGGCGTTTGCGTCATTGTGCTGTCGAGCCAGTGCCGCGTGCTCAGGGGAGGTCACCAGCGCACAGCGGATGCCGGCATGGCGGTTGGCCGCGATGCTGATACCGATGCCGGATCCGCAGACCAGAACCAGGCGCTCCCATTGATCCATGCCCACCGCCGCCCGATGCGCGAAATCCGGGTAGTCCACCGAGGCGGGCCCATCCGTGCCGAAATCCACCACCTCATGTCCCTGCTTCATCGCCCAGGCCTTGAGCCGTTCCTTCAGGTCGAACCCCGCATGATCGCTTGCGAATCCGAGCTTCATCTTTCCGCTCCCTGGGCCCCGGCCCACAGCCTGCGGCGCGCACGCCGCTCCATGTCTCAGCCTGGACCCGTGCCTCGGGTCCACCTTCAGCCTAACGCCCTTTCATGCTGAATCCCTTCCTCCAGTACCGCCCCCAGGACCGCGGCTTCCTGCTCTGCATGCCCGAAGCGGTGGAACCCGCCGAGTGGCTGCGGGCCCTGCGCACCCTGCCGGGCGAGCTCCAGGGCCGGGAGCGCCTCACCCCCGCCAAGGCCCAGCTCTTCCTGGCGGACGGCTCCCTGGTGGAGATGCACGCCCTGCCCCTGCGCTGGCAGCGTGCCTACCCCTGGCTGTCCTCCCTCGCCCTGCGCCCCGGCAACGCCGGCCCCACCCTGCGCTACTGGGCCACGGCCCTGCGCCTGCTCCAGTCGCTGGTCGTCCGCGGCGCCATGCTGCCTCAGCTCGACACCCAGGGCAATCCCTGGAAGGCCCGCTGGGGTGTGAGCCTCACGAGTCCTGCCGACCGCGCGGCCCTGCGCCAGCTGGCCGAGGCCATGCCCCCGGCGGCCCTGGCCTTTCCCGAAAACGACACCTGGGCCTTCACCAAGACTGTGCCCTTGGGCGAACTGGACGCCTTCGACATCGAGGACGACCTGGCCATGCCGGCGCCGGCGGAATCGGTGCTGACGGCGTTCCTGGAGGACGGCGCCGACTTCATCATGCGCTTCGTCTCCGGCGGCCTGCGGGCCGGGGACGACCCGCGCCTGGGCCTCATCCACCGCCTGCGGGGCCACAAGCGGGACCGCCTGCCCTGGGACGAGCGCATCATGGTGGCCCTCTCCCACCAGCTGCCGGAATTCCCCACCACGGGCATCACCGAGCGCACCCTGGGCGAGCAGCTGGCCCAGTGGAGCGAGGGCGCGCGGCCCCAGTGGCTGCGCCCCAGCCTGCGCCTCGAGGCCCCGGACGTGCCGACCACCCTCCAGGCCGTGCAGGACGCGGACCGTCTGGCGGAGGAAGGCTGGATCCTCAAGGTGGGCCTCGAAACCGAAGCCGGCGCCGACATCGGCGTGGCCAAGCTCTGGGAACCCTCCACCGAGCCCGAGGTGCTGCAGGCCCGCCAGGTGCTGCTGCGCGGCCTCGCCCGGGCCGTGCCCTTCTTCCCGGCCCTGGAGCGCGCGCTCTCCGGCCAGAAGCCCGAGGACCTCGTCCTGCGGCCCACGGAGGCCTGGGGCTTCCTCACCCGCGGCGCCGCGCAGCTGAAGGAAGCCGGCTTCCTCGTCCACATCCCCGAGAGCCTGGCCGATTTCGGCGGCGCCAAGCGCCTGCGCGCGAAGGTCCGCCTCGGCGCCCGGAGCGTGGAGGATGCCGAGCCCCTGGCGCAGTCCGGCCTCGAGGGCAACGTCAGCGCCGACTGGTCGCTCATGCTGGGCGACGACGCCCTGAGCGTGGAGGACTTCGCCCAGATGGCGAGCCTCAAACACCCTCTGGTGGCCTGGAAGGGCAAGTGGGTGGCGCTGGACCCCGAGACCCTCAAGCAGATATCGACGGTCATCCAGGCCAGCCGAGGCGCCGGCTTCGAGAGCATGACCAAGGGCGAGGCGCTGGCCGCGGCCCTCACCGGCACGGCGCGCATCCCCGGCGTCAGCGAGGCCATCGAGGTGGAAGTGGCCGGCGACTTCGGCGCCGCCCTGGACGACCTGAAGGTCCTGCCCGACAAGCCCATCGTCCAGCCCGCCAGCTTCCAGGGCCAGCTGCGCCCCTATCAGCTGCGCGGCCTCGCCTGGCTGGAGGGCCTCTCGCGCCTGGGCCTCGGCGGCATCCTCGCCGACGACATGGGCCTGGGCAAGACCATCCAGGTGCTCGCGCTGCTGCTGCACCGCCAGACCCAGAGCCCCCAGCACGGCCCCGCCACCCTGCTGGTCTGCCCCACCTCCCTGCTGGGCAACTGGGAGCGGGAGCTCGCCAAGTTCGCGCCGACCTTGCCGGTCTTCGTGCACCACGGCAACAACCGCGACCGCCTGCCCACCGGCTTCAAGCCCCATACCCTCGTGCTCACCACCTACGGCGTGGTGCGGCGCGAGGAGGAGACCTTCGCCGGCCGCGCCTGGGGCATGGTGGTCGTGGACGAGGCCCAGGCCATCAAGAACGCGGGCTCGGCCCAGGCCAAGGCCATCCGCAAGCTGCGCGGCAGCTTCCGTCTCGCCCTCACCGGCACACCCATCGAGAACCGCCTCACCGAGCTGTGGGCCATCATGAGCGCCGGCCTGCCCGGCTACCTCGGCACCGAATCGCAGTTCAAGGAGCGCTTCGCCACACCCATCGAGAAGTACCGCGATCCGGACGCCGCCGGCGAGCTGCGCCAGCGCATCGGGCCCTTCATCCTGCGCCGCCTCAAGAGCGACAAGGCCATCATCCAGGACCTGCCGGAGAAGCAGGAGATGAAGGTCTTCACCACGCTGAGCCGCGAGCAGGCGGAGCTCTACCAGTACCGCGTCGAGAAGATGGACGAGGAGCTGGATGCCGTCAGCGGCATCGAGCGGCGCGGCCGCATCCTGGCGCTGCTCACGCACCTCAAGCAGATCTGCAACCACCCGAGCCAGTTCCTCAAGGCCCAGGGGCCGTACCGCGGGCGCAGCGGCAAGCTGGACCGGCTCACGGAAATGCTCGAGGAGGTGGTGGAAGCCGGCGAGCGGGCCCTGGTGTTCACGCAGTTCAAGGAGATGGGCGACCGGTTGCAGATCCACCTGCAGGACGCCCTCGGCTTCGAGCCCCCCTTCCTCCACGGCGGCACCTCCCGCGAAGGCCGCGACGAGCTGGTGCGCAGCTTCCAGGAGGATGCGGATTCCCCGCCGATCCTGCTGCTCAGCCTCAAGGCGGGCGGCGTGGGCTTGAACCTCACGGCGGCCACCCACGTCTTCCATTTCGACCGCTGGTGGAACCCCGCCGTGGAGGACCAGGCCACGGACCGCACCTACCGCATTGGCCAGACGAAGAACGTGCAGGTGCACAAGCTCGTCACCATCGGCACCCTGGAGGAGAAGATCGACGCCCTGCTGGAATCCAAGCGCGACCTGGCGGACCGGGTGGTGGGCAGCGGCGAAGGCTGGCTCACCGAACTCGATGATGACGCCCTGCGCCGCCTGGTGGCGCTGGATCCCGACGCGGAACTGTTGGATCCCGATGAGGCCGCCGCCGATGATGCTTCCCCCAAACCCGCCCTTCTGGGCCGCCGGAAGGTGAAGGAGGTGGCGCCGTGATCAGCCACGCCGACCGCTTCGGCGCCACGTGGTGGGGCCGCCTCTGGATCCAGGGCCTCGAAAAACTCGGGGACGACTACGAGAACCGCCTGCCCCGCGGCAAGAAGTACGCGGAGGACGGCCACGTGTCCCACTTCGGCGTGCAGCCTGGCGAGATCCAGGCCCGCGTCCATGGCCGCAAGACCTACAACGTGACCCTGGGCCTGCCGGCGCTCACCGCCGCGCAGTGGGGGAAGGCCCTCGACCGCATCGCGCTGGAGAGCCGCTTCGTGGCCTCCCTGCTGGCGGGCGAGATGCCCCAGGGCCTGGACGAAACCTTCCGTGAAGCGGGCGCCAGCCTGTACCCCCGCGTGCCCAAGGAGCTGCAGACCCACTGCGACTGCCCGGACTGGGCCAATCCCTGCAAGCACGTGGCGGCGGTGTGCTACGTGATGGCCGAGGCCCTGGACCGCGACCCCTGGCTGCTCTTCGACCTGCGCGGCAAGAGCCGCGACGAGGTGCTGCAGGCCCTGCAGTCGGCCCTGGACGCAGCCGCCGTGGCGGCGCCGAAGAAGCGCGGCCGGCCGCCCAAGAAGAAGCAGACGGTCGCGGATCTCCTGCGCCGGGAACAGGCCGAGCCCGAACCCTGGCGCCACCTGCCAGAAGAGGCCTACGACGCCCTGCCCATGCCGCTGCCCGAGATCAGCATCCCCCGCGTGATCCCGCCGGATCCGTCCGTGTTCACGCAGTTGGGGCCCCTGCCCCACGCCCGCATCGAGACCAGCCTCTGCCTGGCCGCCCTCATGCACCGCACCGCCCAGTGGGTGCAGCAGCAGATCGAGGAGGGCCCCCGTCGCCTCGACGATGGCGAGCCTGACAGCGAGCTCGAGCAGCCCGCTTCGCCCTTCGACGCCCCTCTCCAGCCCGCCCCCAAGACCAGCCGCAACTGGCGCCACAAGAAGCGGCGCTGGGGCAAAAAAGGCGGACAATAGCCGTTCCAGGAGTTCCCATGCCCATGCGCACCATTTCCACCCCGAACGCCCCCGCCGCCATCGGCCCCTACAGCCAGGCCCAGATCTCGGGCAACCACCTCTACACCTCCGGACAGATTCCCTTGGTACCCGAAACCATGGAGATGGTGACCGGCCCCATCGAGGACCAGGCCCGGCAGGTGCTCAAGAACCTCAGCGCGGTGCTCACCGCCGCCAACACCGGCTGGGACCGGGTGGTGAAGACCACCGTCTTCCTCACGGACATGGCCGACTTCGCCGCCTTCAACGCCGTCTACGAACAGGCCCTGGGCAGCGCCAAGCCCGCCCGCAGCACCGTGCAGGTGGCGGCCCTGCCCCGTGGCGCCAAAGTCGAGATCGAGCTGATCGCGGAAGTCTGATCACCTCGCTTGGGATGACAGGAAACAAAGAATCACCACCAAGACACCAAGAACTGCAAAAGATCTTTCCTGGTGTCTTGGTGATGAGCTTGTTCTGTTTTAGCCCAGCCCCAGCCTCGCCTTGAGCCCCGGTGCCGCGCCGCGGCTCACTTCCAGCTCGGTTCCCCCGGCCAGGCGGACCTTCAATCGCCCTGAATCGCCGATCTTCACGCCCACCACGGCTTCGGGCCGGATGAGCAGGTGCCGGTGGCCCCGCACCACGCGGCTGCCCAGGGCCGCCTCCGCTTCGGCCAAGGTCTTCCAGGTCGTGCGCAGGCGCTCGCCCGCGAAGGCCCACACGGCGTCCTCCTCGAAGACAAAGTGCGTGGTCTTCGCCAGGTCCACCAGCACCACGCCTTCCCCGGCCTTCACCGGGAAACGGGATGGGCCGCTGGGGCCAGAGACAGGGTCGCGACCGTTCCGTGCTCCCGCCTGAACCTGAGCGCGCAGCCGCTGGAGCGACGCCGCCAGCCGCTCGGCGGTGACGGGCTTCAGCAGGTAGTCCACGGCCGCCTGCTCGAAGGCCCGCACGGCGTGTTCCGCATAGGCCGTCACGAACACCACGGGACAGGGCCGGGGCAGGTCCGCCGACACGTCCAAGCCCGTGAGGCCGGGCATCTGGATGTCGAGGAAGAGCGCATCCACCGCCTCGCCCCGGGCCAGCCAGTCCAGCACCGAGGGACCATCCTCCAGCTCGGCCACCACCTCGCAGCCCGCCTCGCGAAGCAGGCGCGCGAGGCGCTTGAGGTTGAAGGGCTCATCCTCAGCCACCAGCACCCGCAGCGCCGCCCCCGTCATGCCTGCACCTGGAGCTTCAGTTCGGCCACGGTCCAGTCGCCGTCGCGCCGGAGGCTCAACGCGCCGGCGGGCGCTCCGAGCAGGTCCAGACGCTCCCGCAGGTTGCGCAGGCCCAGGCCCCGGCCTTCGGCCACGTCCGGGGCTGGCCCCGTGTTCGCCACGCGGACCGTAAGCTGATCGCCCTCCTGGCGAATCTGCACCTTCAGTTCGCCGCCGCCCAGGGCCAGGGCGACGCCGTGCTTGAGGGCGTTCTCCACGAGCGGCTGGATCATGAGGGGCGGAACGTCCAGCGCGTCCAGCGCTTCGGGCCAATCCCAAGATTCCCGCAGGCGTTGGCCGAGACGCAGGCGCTCCAGGGCCATGTGGAGGCCCACCAGGCGGCGCTCGTCACCCAAAGGGACCCGCAGGCGCGACCCATGGTCGAGCAGGGCCCGCAGCAGATCCGACAGGTTCACCAGGGCCGTCTCCGCGGCCGCCGGATCTTCCCGCACCAGCTCGGTGAGACCGCTGATGGCGTTGAAGAGCACGTGGGGATTCATCTGCCCCTGGAGGGCCCGGGCGCGGGCCTCGTTGGCCGCGCGGTGGGCCGCCGCTTCCCGGATTTCCGCCCGCTCCCGGTCGGCCAGCACCCAGCCCAGCAGCAGGCCGAAGCAGAGGTGCGCCACGCCCAGGGCCCAGAGACGCGGGTGGACCAGGAACCCGCGGCCCTCCTCCCGCCGGGGCACCATGGGACCGCCGCGGTGGGGCCCCCGCTCCATCATCCCCATGCCGGCGGGCCCCGGCCCCCGCCCGGGCGGCGGGCTGGCGGCCCCGACGAGCAGGAGTGCGCCGAGGGTCAGGGCCGCCATCCAGGGCAGGGCCTGGGCGGATCCGCGCAGGGTGCCGGCCATGGGTCCGTCGTCCCCCGTCCACTGCCAGGGGAGCGGCGCGAGCACCAGGAAGAGCGCCACCCAGGCCGTCGGCGACAGCAGGTCCAGCAGGGTCGGCTCGGGGAGCCCCATGAGCAGCCGCGTGCCGTTCCACACCAGGCCGAACAGCAGCGCGGCGCCCCAGGTCCGGGGGCGCCGCGTCCGTTGCCAGGTGGCCTGTAGCACCGCTGAAGCGCGCATGGTGTCTCAGGATAGCGGGGCCGGTCGGTCAGAACGCCAGGTCGCCGTGGGCCTCGTCCTCCAGGCCGGGGCCAAGGTCAGGGCCCAGGTCACGTCCCAGGCCCGCGCCCGGGCCGCCACCGTGACGGGGCCGACCGCCCGGGTGGCGCATGCCCCGGCCGGGCTCCATGCCCATCGGGTGTTTCTCGAACTGGGTCTTCTGCTCAGGGGTGAGCAGGGGCAGGATCTCCTGGTGCACCGCGCGGCGTTCGAGCAGCAGGTCGAACTGGGCCGCGGAGACCTTCTCGTGCAGGGCCTTCAAGGTCTTGGCGTCCGTGGCCGCGCTGGCCATGGCTTCATGCATGGCCTTCCGGGCGGCCTCGGCGGCTTCGGCCTTGGCCTGGATCGCCGCCTGGTGGCGGTCGTGGATGGCCTTGACCTGAGCCTGCTGGGCCTCGGTCAGGTTCAGGCCCATGAACCCGCGACCCATGCCGCGCCCGCACCGGAATTCAGGGCCACGGCGGGGCGCCTGAGGTTCGGCCTGAAGTTTGGGCTGGGCCTGGAGGGCACCACCGATGGCGAGCAGGGCCACCGCGAGGGCCGCGTAACGAAGGGGGTGGGTGCGCATGGGAGTCTCCTGGGCGTCGGGGGCGGATCATCCGTCCACACCAGGAGATGCGGCTGGCGGCCCCAGGGTGGAGGCCTCTCTTTGAACAGCAGAATTCGTGGCCTGAATGACAGTTCCGGGGGGCTCAACCGCAGGCAGCTCTCGGTCAGATCGCCAGAGGCGCCAGCATCGGGTAAAAGTCCCGGTCCTCCGCCTCCAGGCGCGCCTGGAGCGCTTCCAACAGGGCGAGGGTTTCTTTGCGGAAAGCCTCTGGCTCGGCGCCGACCCGTTCCGTGGAGATCCACCGGCTCAAGTGCGCCTTCAGCGTCGCTTTGATGCCGCCCATCTCCTCCATGTAGGTCCGGGTCCGTTGCTGCACCCGGGGGTCCTGGTGCTTGAGGACAGTCGGATAGAGGGCCTTGTCCTCGAAGGCCAGGTGGATGTTCAGCCGGGCGCCCAGGCTCACCAGGCTCTGTCGCGCGGCCCCGGGATCGGCGGCCAGGGACGGGTCCAGGATCCGGCTGCGCAGATCCTCCGCCTGGCGGCGGATATCCACATGCTGTTCGTGGTAGCGATCGAGGTTCATGGGGCCCCCTGGGCCGACCGACGGGGCCGGATGTCCAGGGTCGGGTGCGGGCCCGGTGAGGCGGGTCACAATCCAGACTAATTTAGTCGGAATTACGGGGGAGCCCCCTGAAAGCTCATTCCTCTTCGGTTTCTCCAATGTCCTCTGCCACAGCCTCCCAGCGCCGCCGGGCCTGGAAGGCGGGCTCCTTCAGGCGCCCGAGGAAATCCGTCATGCGCGGCCCCCAGCTGGAACGGGCCACGCAGCCTTCCGGCGCGTGGGGCAGCAGGTCCGCCGGGGCCTCCTCCAGGCAAAGCTGGGTGAGCACGAGGCTCTGGCGGAAGCTCTCGCCCACCGGGGTGAGGTTCGCGGCCAGGGTATCCAGCACCTCCGTGAGCGGGGCCTCCTCCGGCAGGGACTCGGCCTCCGCCTCCAGCAGCTCCACAGTCTTTAGGCGGGCGGTGATCAGCTTCAGGTGGAGCCGTTCCAGCTCCCGCCGCGGGGCCCCCCGTTCCAGGGCGTGGGCGGCGTCCTCCAGGTGGGGATGCAGCTTCCGGAACAGAAGGGAGAGGGCGGTCTCCGCGGGAGTCAGGGGGGCGGCTTCGGTCATGGCCTCAGCGTACCGCAACCTGTTGGACGAACGGATCAAGCTGCTTCAGCATGGGATGGCAGGAGCGCCCATGACCCCCGCCGAATTGCTGGACCTGACCACCCTCCAGAACCTGGTGGACCTGGATGACGGGAGTCACGGCCTGGTGTCGGAAATGATCGCCATCTTCCGGGACGACACCCCCCGCCGCCTGCAGGACATCCTCGCGGCCGCGGAAAAACGGGATGCCGAGGAGCTCTCCCGCGCGGCCCATGCCCTCAAGGGCGGAGCCGGCGCCCTGGGCGCGCGGGCCCTCCGGCTTCTTGCCGCCGACCTCGAGGCCCTGGGCCGGAGCGGCTCGGTGGAGGCGGGCCCCGACCTGCCGGGACGGCTGGAGGACCTGTTCCAGAGCTCCCTCGCGGCCCTGGAAACCTACGTGGCCGAGCACCGGGCTTCCTGACGCCCTGAACGGGCAGCCCTCGAATCGGCAGGTCCCGCCCCGGGGGCCGCGCGATCCTCCGCCTCGCCCCGTCAGCCTGGAAGGCCCCGCCCTCACACGGGGGCGAAAGGAGGTCCCGATGGTCGACGGACTGCTCTGGTTGTTCGTGGTCAACCTCGGCCTGGCTTGCGGCGCCGGACTCTATGAATCCCGCGTGATGGTGCCGCTCTGGTTCACCCCGACCGAGGCTGGAGACGCCCCATGGGACGCTGGCGCCGCCCGCCGGGCCGATGTGGGCCGCCGATTCTGGGTGCACCTGACCACGCTGCCCTTGACGGTCCTGACCCTGGCCAGCCTGGCGGCCGCGTGGCAGGAGCCGCCCAGTGTGCGCGCCTGGTGGCTGGGCGGCGCCGTGGCCGCGCTCCTGGACCGGGGCATGACCTTCGCCTACTTCCTGCCGGCGATGGTGCGGCTCATGGACGGCGAGCAGGGCGCGACGCCCGATGCCACCGCCCGGGCCCGGCGCTGGGCGCGCCTGGGGCACCTCCGACAGGTGACGACCCTGACGGCCTGGCTGGCCGCCCTCATGGCCCTCTACCGCCTCGGCGGGATCCCGCCGCGGTAGCGAGCGGGGTCAGGGCGCTCCGAAGGGCTTTACGCCGGGCGTGCCTTTGGGCGGGGGTTGATCGCTGATCTGGATGCGGCCGTTGGCGTCGGTCCACTGGTAGATCCGCGTGGCGGCCCGCTGCTGCGGCGTGGGTTCGGGCACGGTCTTCTCTTCCTCCACCTTGAAGCCGCCCCGCCCCTTCTGCAGCAGCGCCATGCTGCCCGCGAGCTTGGGATCGGGCTGCACGGCCTTGCGGTGGTAGAGGTCAAGCACCTTTGGCACATAGGCCCGGGTCTCGCGGAAGGGAGGGATGCCCTTGTGCCGGTTCACGGCGCCTTCGCCTGCGTTGTAGGCGGCCACCACCTTGGTGAGGTCGCCCTCGTAGTAGCCGTGGAGCCACTTCAGGTACTTCACGCCGCCGCTGATGTTCTGGCGGGGATCGAAGGGATCCAGCACGCCGAAGCGCTCGGCGGTGGAGGGCATGAGCTGCATGAGCCCCAGGGCCCCGGCCTTGGAGCGGGCCTTGTAGTTGAAGGCGCTCTCCGCCTGGATGATGGCCCGGGCCAGGTGCTGGTCCACCCCTTCAAGCTGCGCAATCTCGTCGACCATGGCGATGAGTTCGGGGCTCTTGAGGGCCTTCGCCATCTCCGCGGGCGTCACCGCGAGCCGCACCTTGCCCACGCCCACGTGCTTCAGCACCAGGCCCTGCCCCTTCATGTAGCTGGGGGGCAGGTTGTTGATCACCAGCCGGCCCTGCTTGTCGTAGTAGGTGTAGAGGTACGTCGCGCCGGGCTTCATCGAGGCCCGGGAGGCCCTGGGCACCCCCGCCGTCATCACGATCGAGGCAGGGGCAAGCAGGAGGATCAGCGCGGAACGCAGCATGGAACCCCATGATAAAGCCATGTCATCGGCAACCCGGGGACTCCCGGTGAGTGCCGCAGGCAGGAGCAGGACCTTCTTCATCTACATGTTCCGGCGGTACTGCCCGCCCACTTCATAGAGGGCCTGGCTGATCTGGCCGAGGCTGCAGACCTTGGCGGCATCGAGCAGTTCCTCGAAGAGGTTGCCGCCGGCCCGGGCGACTTCCTTGAGCCTCGCCAGGGCCGCGGGGGCCCGGTCAGCGTTCCGGGCGTGGAAGGCGGCGAGGTTGTCGATCTGCTGCTGCTTCTCCGCCTCGGTGCTGCGGATCAGCTCGATGGCGCCCATCTCGGGCGGGTTCGGGTTCAGGAAGGTGTTCACGCCGACGATGGGCAGCTCGCCGCTGTGCTTGAGGTGCTCGTAGTGCATGGATTCTTCCTGGATCTTGCCGCGCTGGTACATCGTCTCCATGGCGCCCAGCACGCCGCCACGATCCGCCAGGCGGCGGAACTCGGCCAGCACCGCCTCTTCCACCAGCTCCGTCATCTGCTCGATGAGGTAGGAGCCCTGCAGCGGGTTCTCGTTCTTCGCCTCGCCCAGCTCGCGGTTGATGATGAGCTGGATGGCGATGGCGCGGCGGACGCTCTCCTCGGTGGGCGTGGTGATGGCCTCATCGTAGGCGTTGGTGTGCAGGCTGTTGCAGTTGTCGTAGATGGCGTAGAGCGCCTGCAGGGTGGTGCGGATGTCGTTGAAGTCGATCTCCTGGGCATGGAGCGAACGGCCCGAGGTCTGGATGTGGTACTTCAGCTTCTGGCTGCGGTCGTTGGCGCCGTACTTCTCCTTCATGGCCACGGCCCAGATGCGGCGGGCCACGCGGCCGATGACGCTGTACTCGGGATCGAGGCCGTTGCTGAAGAAGAAGCTCAGGTTCGGTGCGAAGTCGTCGATGTGCATGCCCCGCGAGAGGTAGTACTCGACGAAGGTGAAGCCGTTGGCCAGCGTGAAGGCCAGCTGGGTGATGGGATTCGCGCCGGCCTCGGCGATGTGGTACCCGCTGATGCTCACCGAGTAGAAGTTGCGGACCTTCTCCTCGATGAAGGTCTGCTGGATGTCGCCCATGACCTTGAGGCTGAATTCCGCGCTGAAGATGCAGGTGTTCTGGGCCTGGTCCTCCTTCAGGATGTCGGCCTGCACCGTGCCGCGCACGGTCTGCAGGGCCTCGGCCCGCAGCTTCGCGTAGACTTCGGGCGGCAGCACCTGGTCGGCGGTGGCGCCCAGCAGCGCCAGGCCCAGACCGTCGTTGCCTTCGGGCAGGGTCTCCCCATAGCGGGGTCGCACGAGCCCCTTCGCCGCGTACAGCGCGGCGATCTTCGCCTGGGCGGCCTCCATTTGGCCGTGTTCCTTCAGCCAGGCCTCGGCCCGCTGGTCGATGGCGGCGTTGAGGAAGAAGGCCAGCATGGTGGGCGCCGGGCCGTTGATGGTCATGCTCACGCTGGTGGTGGGGCAGACCAGATCGAAGCCCGAGTAGAGCTTCTTGGCGTCGTCCACCGTGCACGCCGACACGCCGCTGTTGCCGATCTTGCCGTAGATGTCGGGGCGGACGTGGGGATCCTCGCCGTAGAGGGTCACGCTGTCGAAGGCGGTGCTGAGGCGCACGGCGGGCTGGCCCTTGCTGACGTAGTGGAAGCGCTTGTTGGTGCGCTCCGGGGTGCCCTCGCCCGCGAACATGCGGGTCGGATCTTCTCCCACGCGCTTGTATTCGAAGACCCCGGCGGTGAAGGGGAAGCGGCCCGGCAGGTTCTCCAGCAGCTGCCAGCCCAGCACCTCGCCCCAGCCCGTGTGGGGCGGCATGGCGACCTTCGGCACCAGGGAGCCGCTGAGGGAGGCGGTGTAGTTGGCCGAGCGGATCTCCTTGCCCCGGACCACATAGACGTTCTCGGGTTCGGTGTAGCTCCGCTTCAGCTCGGCCCAGTCGTGGATGAGGCGGCGGCTTTCGCCGCTCAGCTCGCCCAGGTGCTCCTGGTATCGCTGCCGGAGGACCAGCATCGCCACGCCCTGGTCGCCTTCGCCCGGCTCCGTCAGGTGCGCGGCGTCATAGAAGGTCCCCGCCGGAGGCACCTTGTCGCCCAGGGTGCGCAGGCTGATCCACAGCGCGTGGGCCAGTTCGGCCGTCTCCGCCTGGCGCCGCGCCCAGGCCTTGTAGCCCTGCACGGTGTCGGCGATCTCCGCCAGGTAGCGCACCTTCTCGGGCGGGATGATGGCCGAGCGGCGCGGCGGCACGGCATCGGCCTCCAGGCGGGGCGTCCAGTCCACGCCGGTCTTGGCGGCGAGGGCCTTCACCAGGTTCACGAAGAGCCAGTTGGTGGCGGGGTCGTTGAACTGGCTGGCGCAGGTGGCGTAGACGGGCATGGCC